>CAIWVW010000086.1 GCA_903916255.1 uncultured Bacteroidota bacterium | reverse complement strand
TACCTGTGGAGCCTCCGTTACACAATACCCCGACAGAGGTTAGTGTAGCCGTTAATGCCGGCGGCTGCGTTATGGTCAGTGTATCAATCGTTGTACATCCGTTATTATCTTGTACCGTTACAGTATATGAACCGGCGCAAAGATTGGTAGCATTGGAATCGATACCCACACTCGGAGCCCATGTAAATGTAAATGGCGGAACTCCTCCGGTGGCTGATATATGAATACTGCCATTGCACTGCCCGTTACAAGGCACATTGGTATATGTTGGTGTTACTCTTACAGTAGTAGTTACAAGTGTTACATTCGCTTTGATAGAATCGCACCCGGTATTATCCTTAACAGTAATGGAATAAGTTCCGGCACTTAAATTTGAAATAGTCATGGTAGTTTGTCCATTCGACCATATGTATGTGTACGGCTGTGTGCCGCCGGTAACATTGGCTGTAACAAAGCCATTTATATTGCCGCAGGTTGGGTCTCCCGACGTAAGGTTTATAGTTAATACACCCGGGACAACACAGGTCACACACGTTGTGTTTTGCCAATATAAACCGGCCAATATCCAGGAATAACAATCTCCGGAATTGCCCACATCAACACTATATGTCGAGGTGGTTTGCGCTGCCGTAACCGTAGTGTTTACTATATCTGTATTCCAGAAGGTATTCGGAAATGTTCCGGAAGTACCATTCTCACTTTCAACGTGTGTGGGGGCCACATTGTTTTGCATATCGCCGCAGGCTACAAATGCCGAAGCGACGGAACTTGCCGCACAAACGTTGATTCCGGTAAATGTTTCAGAAAGGTCGGGACCGATTCCATACCAGGCATTGCACCCATCCCAAAGGGCGATACTGCCGCTAAAGGTAGCTGGTTCACTATAAATATACACCAAAGTCATGCCGTCAATATCTTTATCTTCACTTGAAACAGATTGACCTGTAAGAGATATACTATATGGTCCGCCTACAGTCATTGCAGCTGTAACATCAGACCGGTATGCCGCAGTTCCGGTTTCTCCCCAGCATTTTGCAGGGCCGGTTCCAATAAGCGTTGCCGGATAGGTTGTCGTTAGGTTGTTCGGGTCTTTAACAGAGGCTGTGTAAGTTGGCACTGCTCCCCAATAAGAAATCCCCCAATAAAGAAAAGCTTTAATAGTGCTTCCTAAACAATTTGGAATTGGAAATGTGGCAGGGAAACCTACGCCGGGCTGCCAGGTAGCTCTTGTAGTAATTTCCTGGCTCACGGTAAAATAATTCAAGCCGCACACATTCTGGTTAATATAACTTGGCGTAGTTCCAAGCCCGTTATTTCCATTACCTACCCTTGAATGGGCATTGGGCATTCTTGAATGGTGCAGGGAATCCATTACTACCTTTCCGCGATGTTCGCCCTGATAACAGCTGGGACAAGGTGTTATTTGAGCGCTAACTCCAATCGATAACAGGGAAATAATTGCAACAAGTAGTCTTTTTTTCATTTCAACGTATTTTTATTTAATCTATAAACTTGCAGATTAAGGATTGTAAAATTAAAAATATTTACTCTATTGTAACGGCAATTTGAGGTTATTATTGCTTTAAGTAAATGAATAAGCCGGAAAATTAACATTCCCGGCTTATTAAATTAACTATCAGCCTATTATTATTTAATCAAACTAACCTTGCCAGTATAATTATGGTCTGTACCTTGTGTATCTGTTACTTTAATCAGGTAAACATACGTGTCTTCCTGGCTTACCGTGGAACCGCCATTAACTGTTCCGTCCCATCCGTCTAAAATATTTGTAGTGTGGAATAATTCCATTCCCCAACGGTCGAAAATATACATTTCATAGGTCTTTATATACGTGCCCTTAGGTAAAAACACATCATTAATTCCATCGCTGTTCGGTGTAAACGCATCAGGAATATAGAATGTAAATAAAGGCTGAATATCTATGCAGTTAGTGGTAGTGTCTACACAACCATGCACATCAACTACTTCCAGCTTGGCGCAAAATGTGCCTGTATCCTGGTAGGTGTGGCTTGGGTTTTGCAAACTACTTGCCGAATCGGTGCCATCGCCAAACGACCATTGCCATTGCATAATTCCATAAGGGTCGCTGCTGTTATCGGTAAACTGAAGAGTGGGCGTCAGAATAGTTACCGGATTGGGAGAATAGGTAAAGCTTGCGATTGGGTGCGAGTATACATTAATCAGGTTTAGCACCCTCAAACTGCTGCTGCAACCACTGTCTGAAACTACCGTAAGCGTTACATTATAATTTCCGGGAGTATTATAGCAATAAGTAGGGGTTTTTACAGAAACGCTGTCACCATCGCCAAAATACCATACCCACTTGTCCATTCCACCACTGCTGATAGTTGATAGGTCGTGGAATTGAACACATAATGGATAACAACCTTGCGCAATGTCTTCGTCAAATTTCACATTTGGCAATGGGTCCACCGTAACTGTAACAGGTACCGTTAATGGTGTTGAACAGCCATCCGAAAGTGTTACTGTCAAAACCTCTGTTGAATCTGGTGTAACTGATATAGTTTGTGTGTGTGCCCCGTTGGACCATACATAGGTATATATTCCGTCTCCTCCCGAACCTGTAGCAGTAAAAGTAGCAGTACTACCCGGGCAAACAGCTGTAGAGCCTGAAACTAAAAGGGCAAGAACCGGGTTAACATTTACTGTAATTGTAGTGCTTGCACTGCATCCATTTGCATCGGCAACACTAATAGTATAAGTAGTAGTGGTAAGGGGCGTTACGCTGGCACTGGAACCATTCCCACCCAAAGGTGTCCATGTGTAAACATACGGTCCCGTTCCGCCGTTAACAGTAGCATCCAGTGAAGCAGGCTGGCCCGAGCAAACCGATGGTGTTCCGGTTGCGCTCACCAGCATTTGGTTGGGTTGGGCTATTGTTGCGGCAGCTGTAGCTGAACAGCCATTATTATCTTTTACGGTAACGGTATACGTTCCGGCCGAAAGTCCGGAACCTGTTGCATTTGTCCCTCCTATTGGAGACCAGGAATATGTGTAGGGTGCAGTACCGCTGGCAGCGGTAACTGTGGCTGTTCCATTATTGCCTCCGAAACAGGTAACATTTACGATGGCCCCCATAGTTGCCGTAACTGCATTCAGGCTGGTAACTGTTGCAGTTGCAGTTTCTGTACAACCATCGTTATCAGTTACCGTTACCGTGTAGGTTCCTGCAGCCAACGCGGTGGCCGTAGCGGTTGTTTGATTTGACGGTGTCCATTTGTATGTATAGGGAGCCGTTCCTCCGGCTGCTGTGGCAGTGGCAGTACCTGTAGGCTGGCAGGAAGTTTGTGTAGAGGTAGTTGTAATAGTTATAGCATTTGGCTGGTTAATTGTGCCTGTGGCAGTAGCCGTACAGCCATTGGCATCCGTTACTGTAATAGTATAGATGCCTGCTGTTAGGCTATTTGCAATGGCATTGCTGCCTCCGGCAGGAGTCCACGCGTAAGTATAGGGTGCAGTTCCACCGGCAGCTGTAACGGCAAGGCTTCCATTATTACCACCGCTGCAACTTACGTTATTGGTAGCAGAAATGGTTGCTGTAAGCGCAAGTGGCGCAGTTATGGTAACCGTGGATGATGTTGTACAGCCATTATTATCGGCAATATTTACGGTATAGGTATTAGCTGTTAATCCTGTACCCATTGCATTGGTACCTCCGGCAGGAGTCCAGGCATAGGTATAAGGCCCTGTTCCTCCTGTTACGGTTACCGTAGCACTTCCGGTGCCTCCGGCACATAAAATATTATTAGCGGCACCCATAGTTGCTACCAATTGTGAAGGCATTGTTATTATAGCTGTTGCCAATGATGTACATCCGTTCGCATCTGTAACAGTTACTACATACGTACCGGCGCTTAGCCCTGTGGCAGTAGCATTAGTTTGCCCTGAAGGAGCCCATGAATAGGTATATGGCGCCGAGCCGCCCACCACATTTACGGTAGCTGTTCCATTCGTTCCGTTAAAGCAGCTTACATTGGTTATTACACCCATTGTTGCTGTTTCGCCATTAAGGTTGCTTACCACGGCGGTAGCCGTTTGCGTACACCCATTATTATCGGTAACTGTAACAGTATATGTATTTGCGCTAAGGCCCGTTGCTGTTGCGTTTGTTCCGCCAACAGGCGCCCATGAATATGTGTATGCTCCGGTGCCGCCAGTTACTGCGGCAGTAGCTGAACCATCACTCTGATTACAGTTGGCAGCAACAGTTGTGGTAATAATATTTATTGCCGGTGGGTCAACTAAAGTAACTGTGGCAGAAGTTGTACAGCCATTATTATCGGTAACATTCACGGTATAGGTTCCGGCAGATAAGCCTGAGCCTGTAGCATTTGTTCCGCCAATCGGTGTCCAGGCATAGGTATATGGGGGTGTTCCTCCTGCCATTGCCACGGTTGCGCTGCCATTGTTTCCACCTGCACAACTTGGGTCTGTAGGTGCGCCCATAGTGGCCACTAATGCAGGCGGTGAAGTGATAGTTACAGTAGCTGTTCCATTGCAACCATTCGCATCGGTAACCGTTACGGTATATGTGCCCGCAGTCATTCCTGTGCCTGTAGCATTGGTTCCTCCCGTTGGCGTCCACGCATAAGTGTATGGCATTGTACCACCCGTTACATTAACAGTTGCAGTTGCACTTGTGCTGTTATTGCAAGGGTCATTGGTATTCGCTCCCATAGTAACTGTTATTCCTCCTGAACTTGTAACAACAATAACAGAAGTTGTTGTGCATGAATTGGCATCGGTAACAGTTACAGTATAGGAACCGGCAGTTAATCCGGTAGCCGTTGCATTTGTTCCGCCCGATGGCGCCCAAGAATATGTGTAGTTTGGTGTTCCACCCCCGGCTGTTACGGTTGCAGTTCCGTTCGCATTACCGCAGTTAGCCTGTGTCATGGTAGTAGTTGCTGTAAGAACCGGTGGCTGGGTGATAGCAACTGTAGTACTGCCTGTACAACCATTTGCATCAGTAACATTTACAGTGTATGTTCCCACTGTTAACCCGGTACCTGTTGCATTTGTTCCGCCTATTGGCGTCCACGCATACGTATAATTAGGGGTTCCTCCCGTTACCACCGTAGTAGCGCTGCCAACTCCGCCATTACATAAAATATTTACCGGGGTTGCTGTAACAACTATAGGTGGCGGTTGAGTAATCGTTACTGTTGCTGTACCGGTACAACCGGAATTATCTTTTACGGTTATAGTATATGTTCCTGCACTCAGGCCGCTGGCATTAGCATTTGTTCCGCCGGCAGGCGTCCATGTATATGTAAAAGGGGCTGTTCCGCCTGTAACTGTTGAACTGGCACTTCCAACAGAATTGCCATTGCAAGGCTCATTGGCAGTTGTATTTGCATTAACGGTGAGTTGAGATGTGGTGAGAGTAACAGTTGCGGTTACAGTGGTGCATCCGGTAGCGTCCTCAACAGTAACAGTATAGGTTCCTGCACTTAGGCCGGTAGCATTGGCAGTAGTTTGATTGCCCGGGGTCCATAAATACGTGTAAGGTGGTGTTCCTCCGGTTACGGTAGCATCGGCGCTGCCATTGTTGTTTCCGCAAGTAGGATTAACAAACGTAGGTATTGTTACCGTTAACGCCGTTGGGGTGCACACAACACAACTTGTATTTTGCCAGTACAAGCCGGATAAAATCCATGAATAACAATCGCCGGCATCACTCGAATAGGGCTCATAAGCGCAGGTCGTTTGTCCGGCTGTTAAGGTTAACGGAATAATATCCGTGTTCCAAAAACTATTATTGAATGTTCCGGTAGTTCCATTAATTAAATCGGTATGTGTGGCAGAAATGTTGGCTTGTTCATCGCCGCAGGAGGTAAATCCGGAAGCGGTGGCCGGTGCAGCACATACGCTAAATCCGTTAAGGGTAGCTGAAAGCGGGCTGCCTGAAGACGAAATATCGTCCCCATCCCAAAGGGCTATACTGCCGCTATAGGCTGCGCCGCTGTTGTATATATATACAAGTGTAAATCCATCGATTTCTTTTTCATCGCTTGATGTGGAAGGCCCGTTAATTGTAACTGAATATAGGCCGCCTACACCCAGAGAGCCGGTAACATCACATTCATACGCAGCGGTTCCAACTTCGCCCCAACATTTGGATGGCCCTGTTCCAATATTATTTACAGTAGGGTAGTTTGTTGTATTAGGTACAGGATTTGTAATGGTAACGGTATAGTTGGGCGGAGAAGCTTCCCAATAGGAAACACCCCAGAAAAGGTAAGCATGTAATGGCGCGCCAAGACAAGCCGGCAGGGTAAAGGTGGCGGGAAAACCGGTACCCGGATTAGAGGACTCCCGTGTGGTAGTTTCAACGCTTACTGTGACATAATTAAGCCCGCAAATATTTTGAAATATGAAACTGGGGGCTGTTCCCATCGCATCATTTCCATTTGGGGTAACGTTTGGGGGAAGGTGGTGGGTACTGTCATTTATTACAGACCAATGCGCACCGTCGTGGCAAGTAGGGCATTGTGCGGAAGTTCTACCAAAAAGAACTGATAAAATAAATAGAACAAGAATGCGGGGGAGTAGAGTTTTTTTCATCAAGGGCAGTGGTATTTATATGTTATATGCGTCCTGTTTAAAGGTTAAAAGCAATAATACATACAAAGAACGATTTTATTATTTTATTATTACTATCAGACACATGATTTTTGTCAGTTTATTTTAATTGCCATTCATTCAAATGATAATCAACACAATACAATGTTAATTATATATTACTAAAATTATAAATTATTTCACTTTACGCTTTAACGTAAACCGTAAAAAAAAGTTTGGATAAAAAAAGGAAGAAAAATCTGTTAGTGTCCGCCGGAAACAATCACCGGTTTCTTTTTAAACTTTTGCAGGTAGAGAAGCGGTATGCAGCAAAGCAAAAATACCCCTACAAATAAATACACGTCATTGTATGAAAGCAGGTAAACCTGTTTGGTCATAGAACCATCGATAGCTTTCAACGCCATAGCCTGGGCTTGGGTAATACTGAAACCTTTTGCCAGGAAACCGTTATAAATCAAATTGAATTTCTGGGTAAAGGCATCATTAAAATTGTTAATGTGTTCTATGAGCATAGTCCGGTGCAACGCGATGCGGGAATTAAGAAATACGGTACTTATTGCAATTCCGAAGGAGCCACCCAACTGACGCATCATATTATTCAAGCCTGTGCCCTGTCCCAACTCTTTGCCTTTCAAATCCTGCATGGCAAGCGTAGTAAGCGGAACGAAAAGCAACGACATGCCAACACCGCGGACAATTAAAGGCCAGAAGAAATTCTCAGTTCCCGAGAAAACATTGGAACTCGCCATCATGTATGAGAATATAAAGAACCCTACCATTCCTATAGTAGACATAATTTGCGCAGGAACCCCGCGCTTCAGCATTTGCCCCACAAATGGCATCATACAAATGGTGGCTATTCCTCCCGGGAAAAGCAATTCACCCGTTTGAAGAGCTGAAAAGCCCAGAATATTCTGACAAAAAACAGGAAATACAAATACGGATACATACATGGCAAAGCCCAGCATAAAGGAAGTGAACATACCTATGCTAAAACTCCGGTGCCGCATAATGCTGAAATTGACAACAGGATATTCTATATTTAATTCGCGCCAGATAAATGAAATGAGAAAAACAAATGCCAAAGCCGCTAACACAACTATATATGTTGTGTGAAACCAATCTTCGCTTTCCCCTTTTTCCAACACTACCTGCAAGCTACCCACAGCCACGGCCAAAAACAGTATTCCCCAGTAATCTATTTTCTCGTCCTTACCGCTTTTGGGCGTATCACGTATAAAAGTGGTAGCCATAAACACCGCAAAAGCACCTACGGGAATGTTTACATAAAATATCCAGGGCCAGGAGAAATGGTCGGTAATAAAGCCGCCTATTGTAGGGCCAACGGTAGGGCCTGCAACAGCGCCCAACCCGAATAAAGCCATAGCCATACCGATTTCGGCAGGCGGCCATATTTCAATTAAAATAGCCTGTGCGGGAGACAGCAAACCGCCCCCGGCGAACCCCTGAAGGATACGGAATATGATAAGTTCGGTAAGCGTGTGTGCATGTCCGCAGAAAAAGGAAGCTACCACAAAAGCTATAATGGAAAATATGAAATATTGCTTGCGCCCGAATTTATGGCCTATCCACCCCGACATGGGCAGGATTATAACGTTGGCAACCGTATAGGAGGTTACCACCCACCCTACTTCGTCGAGGGTGGCGCCGAGGTTGCCCATTATCTGGGGGAGTGATACGTTAACAATAGTTGTATCAATCAGTTCCAGTAATGCAGCAAGGATTACCGTTAAGGTAATAATCCATTTTCTTGCGCCTGTTTCTATCATGGGATATTCTAAGGAGACGCAAAACTATGAAATATGCTTTTAAAAGTGGAAAATAATTTGGGCGTCCATAAAGTAGGCGCTGATTTGTAATCAGTGCCAATGTAAAAAGCCCGATAAAAGTGGATGAAAGAATTTAATTACAAATTAAAACATCAGGTAAGCACTGATTGCAAATCAGCGCTTACGGGGTCTGCTTTCTTATACTTTAATGAATTTCAGGGTGATTTTTTGTCCATTCATTAAAATATCGGCAAAATATATGCCCGAAGAAAGGGAAGAAACATCCATTGTAAATTGTGAATTGTAAATTGTAAATTTTGAATTTATTATTTCCCTTCCGGCAATATCCATTATTGAGATAGTTCCTAGCTCGTTTATTTGCTTATTGAAAATTAAATTCAGATTGTTTGATGTTGGATTAGGGAAAATTGCAAATTGAAAAGCAGGGGCTCGGTCTATGCCCGTTGAAATATTTGACCAAGTTACTTCTCTAATTACATTATTAAACTCATCCGCAAGAAACATATTACCCGATGTATCAAACGCAAGATTAGATACTAAATCCAATTCGGCTGCCGTTGCTGGTCCACCATCTCCACTATAATTTCGAACTCCATTACCAACTAAGGTATTAATAGTTCCAGACGTATTTACTACTCTAATTACATTATTAAGCTCATCCGCAAAATAAACATTACCTAACACATCTATAATTATGCCATCCGGTTGGTCTAATTCTGCAGCAGTTGCAGGACCTCCATCTCCACTATAACCAGGCCAATGAATTCCAGCAATGGTTGAAATAACCCCAGCTGTATCAATTTTTCTTATCACGTAATTACCTGCATCTGCAATGAAGATATTGCTATACATATCAATGGCAACGCCTTCTGGAGCATTCAATTCCGCTGTTATGGCAGGCCCTCCGTCACCGCTATAACCCATTATATGATTACCGGCAACGGTAGAAATTATTCCGGCTGTATCTATCTTGCGAATTACATCGTTCATAACGTCAGCAAAAAATAGATTATACTTATTATCCAATGCCATAAAACATGGAATGTTCATTTCAGCCGAAGTCGCCGCCCCTCCATCTCCCGAATATCCTGCAACTCCATTGCCTCCAATTGTAGAAATTATTCCGGCTGTATTTATTTTTCGAATCCTTTCATTCCCATGATCTGAAAGAAATATATTACCAATGCTATCTATTAAAATCCCAACATCATCTTTAAATTCCGCATCAGTTGCAGGGCCTCCATCTCCGCTAAAGCCAGAGACTCCATTTCCTGCGATAGTTGAAATAATTCCAGAATTATTTACCATCCTAACAACGTTATTATTCCTATCAGCAATATAGAGATTTCCAATCTTATCAAAAGCGACATCAACAGGAAGGTTTAATTCTGCATCGGTGGCAGTACCGCCATCACCGCTATATCCTGCCCCAAATAGATAGTTTCCAGCAAATGTGGAAATAATTTGGGCTTTTAAAGCAATAAATGAAAACCCAAGAACTAATAGTGTGAATAGTAGTTTTTTCATAAATGTGTTTTGACCAATACAAATGTAAAAATAAAAGTGATATAGGGAAATAAAGGTATATTATTATTTTATTAACATATTTGCAATATATTTATGTGATATTTGCAGTATAATTGCCTGTCGGGCTCCGGCCTAATTCGGTACCACTAATAAGTGTATTTGGCTTTTTCCCTGCAATGTTTGTCCGTTTACCCTACAAATGCCACGCATTTGCTTGTCATCAAAAATGTCCAAAAATGCTAAAAAAGCAGGACATGCCTCAAAGCTATATCCAATAAAGGATACAAGGGTTTGTCCATTTTTAAATACGCGTAAAACCCGGACATTTCACCGGAAGGAAAATAGCAGGTTTTAATAAAAAAAGTTGAATTGTACTTACCTGATAAATTCCGCGTAATCGGGAATATGAAAAAAGTATTCGTGATATTTCAAACAAACATCCAACTGGTCGGAATAAAACAGGCGGATGTTGCTCATATTTTTATCGAATGCTTTGCAAAAATAAAAACCGGCTTCGGTTTGGGTCATTCGTTTTAAATAGCCTTTTTCATTCAAGGTTTTATATAAACAGACAATAGGCAATACCGCGCTGCGGGTTTTGGGAATAAAAACAAATTTGCCATTTTCATTTCTTACCAGGCCAAGCCTTAAAAGGTAGGAGAATAGCTTCTCTCCGGCATGGCGGGTTTTAAAAATTTCAAAAAATGAGAGCAGGTACTTTTCACTTCCTTCATCCGCCGAATCGAAAATATGATTTGCATTTTCAATGGGCGGTTTGGTGAAGCCGGGCATGGCATATCCCGGCACGCTGTATGTCATCTCTCTCATAGGCTGCGTTAATATTGAATTTTTAACATTCCCTGCAAAATAAGGTAGCAGGTAAAAAACAGGAGAATTGTGAAATAAAAAAAGAAGCTGCTGAAAAATTTAACCGATAGTGTTTTCATGGCATCAAGGTTTTGATTTCTATGATGCAAAAATCGGCTGTTAATAAGGCTTACACGTTACGGCAATATTATCAAATAGCAAATACAGTGAAAGAAATAAACCTGAAAATGTTAATAAGTACTACCCTTTTGCAACCTTTTCCATAGCCCCTCTCAGCTCTGAAGGAATCGTTACTTTCTCATTCTTTGCAAAGTCATACAGCACTATCACATCGTGTGCCTCGGCGGAAAGTTCACCTTTACCATTCAATATGCGATGATGGAGCCCGATGCTGGTAGTTTTAATAAACTCCAACCGAACTTCAACTGTTATATTATCCGGATAAAATAAAGGCTTGCTGAACTGGCACCCGGTAGAAACCAATATCGGCCCTATTTTATCTTTATAAAAACCATTCTCCAATCCGGCCTTTTGCCAGAAACCCACCCTTGACGCCTGCACAAACTTAAAGAACATCACATTATTAATATGTCCGTACATATCCATTTCGCTCCAGTCTAAACGAAGGTGTAATTTTACAGGGAAATTAGGGGTATCGGCGTGGTTTTCCATTTGTCGGTATGAATATAAAAAGCAAAGATAGTCAGATACCTGCTATTTTTGTAAAAACATCAAACCTAAGGATACTATGATTACGCTTTCTAAAGAACCTACTGAGGCCGATAAAAGTATTGACAGAAAAAGTATTGAAGCGGAGACTGTAGAGTTATATAAAGAGATGGCGCCGCTGCAAAATCTTTTATTTGCCGAAAAAAAACATTCTCTTTTAATTGTTTTACAAGGTATGGATGCCGCAGGTAAAGACGGAACTATAAAACACGCTTTCTCGTCCATGAACCCGATGGGTATTGAAGTGAAAGCCTTTAAAGAGCCAACCGAAGAAGAAAAACAATACGATTTTTTATGGAGGGTTTATCCTCATACCCCGGCCAAAGGCATGGTACAAATATTTAACCGTTCGCATTACGAAGATATTCTTGTACCCTCGGTACATAAATTGCTTGATAAGGATTTAATTTCACGCCGCTATGATATTATAAACTGCTTCGAGAGGAACCTGTCTGATAATGGAACAGTGATTTTAAAATTCTTCCTCAATATATCTAAAAAGGTACAAAAAGAACGTATTGAAGAGCGCCTGAAAGACCCGCAAAAAAAATGGAAATATGACCCGGCCGATAAAAGGGAAGCAGGCAACTGGGATGCCTACATGGGTGTTTATGAAAAAATATTCGAGCGTTGCGGCCCCGAATTTCCGTGGATGATTGTTCCCGCAGACCAAAAATGGTACCGGAATTATTTAATAGCAAAGGAAATTGTTAAAACGCTGAAAGGGTTAAAAATGAAATATCCGGAATAATTGTAATTTAGTACTTTATATAATCTTGTTGTAATGTTTAATGATATACTCAATGACATACCACCCGGACTGATTCCTTTTCTTCTGGTGGTTGTTTTTTCCCTTTTAATAGGTTTGGAGCAGCGCAGGCATTTTATTAATGAAGCGCCCGAATCTGTTTTCGGAACCGACCGCACTTTTACCCTTATTGGGATTACCGGATTTATTCTCTATGTAATAGACCCCCAAAATCTTTGGCTTTTTATTGCCGGAGGAATTATTATTGGCGGCTTGCTGGGTATATACTATTTCCAGAAAATTAAAATACACCAGAAGTTCGGAATGACCTCATTGGTTACTGCTCTTATTACATATTCGCTTGGTCCGCTTATTTATACTCAACCAAAATGGCTTGTATTGTTAATAGTAGTAGGCGTTTTAGTTATTTCAGAAATAAAGGAAACGCTTCTGAAATTTTCCAAAAAATTCGACAACGATGAGTTTATTACGTTGGCAAAATTCCTTGTACTTGCCGGAGTAATACTTCCATTGCTCCCGGATGAGCCTATTTCCACAACGCTGAATTTTTCTCCCTATAAATTTTGGCTGGCAATAGTAGTGGTATCTGCTATTTCATACATAAGTTATTTGCTGAGAAAGTTTGTTTTCCCAAAGACAGGAATACTGCTTACCGGGGTACTTGGCGGTTTATACAGCAGCACAGCCACTGTTGTAATCCTTGCCAGAAAAAGCAAGGAAAATATTGCGGGCAACCGGATAATTGCTGCAATGTTTTTGGCCATTACCATGATGTATTTGCGCTTATTCATACTTGCAGCTTTCTTTAATATGCAGGTAGCCATGAAGCTTTTGCCTTATTTTGCTGCCCTCACTCTGCTTAGTACGCTGATAGCTGTTTATTTCAGTATACTAAAAAAATCACACGTTATTACCGATAATGAAGCAGTGCCTGCGGAAACACATCAGAATCCGCTGGAATTTAAAACGGCGGTTTTATTTGGCTTCTTATTTATTTTATTTGCAGTTATAACAGGTTTTGTTATTAAGCAATATGGTGCACAAGGCGTTAAAACATTGGCTCTTCTGGTGGGTGTAACAGATATTGACCCGTTTATTATTAATCTTTTTCAGGGAAAACTGAGTATCGATACTGCCGTTATAAGCTTCGCAGTATTGAATGCCATTACCAGTAATAATATCTTAAAAATGATTTATGCGCTGACCCTCTCTGAAAAGTCATTGCGAAAAGAAATCCTGATTGGATTTTTAGTATTGATAGTGGCCGGTATTATTGCCGTACTGATATAAAATCAGGTGCCGAATTTCAATTCTTTGTGTTCTGTTTCAGCCGCTACCAATTGCTTAATTTGGCCAACAGCATAGTCAAGCCTGTCTAGTGTTTCAAAATAAGGAAACCCAAAGCGGAGAATATGATATACCTTATCTCCTATTTTATGCTCCTTAATGCACTTAACATGAATATGGCGGTCGTTGAGTGATTTGTAAAGCGGATATGGGTCAAACTCCTGGAATGCAATAGTGATAACCGGTGAATTCATGGTAGTATTCATGAACACACAATCTGATTTTAATGGCGAAACTGCATCAGTCAATTTTTTCTGAAACCAGTTTGCAAGCATAGCCGAGCGCTGCATTATAGTATCCTTGCCCACGCTTTTATATAGCTTCAGTGCTTCCACCATAGCCGGATAGAGCATAAAATCTTGTCCACCCGGAATACTTAGCGATTCCAAATCGGCGTCAGCAATCAGTCCATGCCCGCTCCAGTAAAGAGATTGAATCCAGTTTTTAAAATTGTTTTTCATCCATATTAATCCGCCTCCATGCGGGCCGAACAGCCATTTATGGGCGCTGCCCAGTATAACATCGGCATCGCCGAAAGGCAAATCCATAACTCCGAGCGATTGGGCCGCGTCAATGAACACCTTGCATTCAGGTGCATATTTTTTGAAAATACTTGCCCATTCAGCAGCCGGAGTTTTGCTTCCTGTGTCGTAATATACATGGGAGAAAAATGCCATGTGCGGTTTTATCTGTTCAATTTTCTTTTTTAAGGCATCTTTATCATCAAGTGTTTTATCATCTATATAGTGAACTTCGTACTCAGGGATATTTTCAAAGCAGCCTATTCCGCCAATATGTTCATGCTCAGTAGTCATTATTCGATAGGGTGCTTTACCCTCACTATGAAAAACACGAAGCATCGACAAGGCAATCAGGTTTAGCGTTTGAGAAGTGCCATGCACTACCATGGAATAGTATCCGGGTGAGTGCCAAATCTCTTTGCAAAGGTCCTGAATTTCATTCTGGCACTTTCTTCCGAATTCATACAACCCTAATGGATGGGCGTCCATCTCATCTGACTTGGCCGTAAAAATCCGGGCATGCTTTACCCTTTCAGAAGGCGTACCTAATGTTCCAGGGTTAAAATTAATGCGACGGGAGTGAAAATTCTCTTTCCTGAATTTTGCCCAGTATGCTTCATTATCTATGCTTTCTTCCTTCTTGCTTTCCTCTTCAAGAATTACAATTTTTTCATCTTTAATGAGCACTTTTTGCTTCATCTTTTCGTCGTGTGCCCAGTTAATGGCAGGAGGAAATACATTAAGGGATATTCGGTCTTTATGTTTCGCAATTAATTTTAATGTTTCTCTTATAATATCTGCAAATGGCGAATGCACCCTTTTTTCATCTATATAATCGGTATTAATACCGTATTCCAGTTTCTGGTCGGGCCGTTCCATGCGGGGGTCGAACGCATCATGTTTAATACTTACTTTATATCCTTCCTGTTCGGCAATGCTGCGTACTGATTCAGCCAATTCATTAATGGAATAATTGGTGACAGTAACATGGTTAATTACCTTATGTTCTCCGGGGGAAGGAGTTTCCTCCGCCAATCCGGCTAAGGAATTTACAGAGTCCTTCAGGCACATTAGGCCGGTACGTTGTTTCCCGGTGCCGTATACCGAAAGCGGGTATCCAACTACTACTTGTGCCAAAAACCTGTTTAATACTGTTCCGAAAGCTTCGTCATAATCATACCGAGTATACAGTTCCGGACAGTTCATCATTTCATCGGTAATATTTCCGAATATGGTAGACTGCATAACATCGGTAATTTTCAGCCCCCACTTGCGGCATGCCATAGCCACGTAATTGGTATCATTAATTTTAGATACGTGGTAAATATCGTCTGCCTCGCGCGGAAAAGGCATAAGTTTACTGGCCTTTTTACCTTTATATTCGGGCTGAAAATATCCTTCTGAAATATCGATTCCCCCCTTGGCATACTCTCCAAAAGAACCTAGTTTAATAATATGTGTATCGGGTACATGTTTCTTTACTGCCCATAACAGGCGCATATTGCCTGCTTCATTGTTCAAAAGGGTATACATGGCTTCCTCCTCCCCTTTCATGGAATAGGGTGCGGAACATTGCTGTGCTAAATGATATATTATTCCCGGCTGTTCGTATCGTATCAGTTCCTCTAACCCGGAACTGTTCACATCCATATCAAAATACCGGATGTTACTTAATGAATGTATTTTATTAAATGCCTCTATTCTCTCTTGCGGAGTCGCAATTGGAATTATAGAATCAGACCCCTGTATTTTTACGGCATTTCTCCTCCATTGATTATCAACAATAATAATCTTGCTTTCCGGGTTCTGCACTGCAAGGCGCATGGCCAATGGCCAACCGAAATAACCGTCACCACCTAATATAAGAAATGTTTTGTACAATTATTTTATAATATTGATTTTGTTAGTGTAAAACTACATTTATTACGACAATAACTCAAAAAAGTTCCAAATATTATAGATTATTGCCTAGGACAAGAGGAAAAGTACCTTTTCTGTCTAACCTTTTAAGTGATTTATATCATCAAAAACCGACGAAGGTTTTGATAACCTGAGGATAGATTTCTAAATTTCACCACTGCAAAAGCCTATTTAACTTCTTCCAGCATATTTATAGTTCCAGCTTCGGCATTTTGCTTATCCAATGTCCGGTCATTGTTTCCTTTTGTCCCCAGCCACTCGCTGGCTGATTTATGGAAAACTTCAACGGAAAGTCCATATGTATCCATGAAACCTTGTTCCAGTTCACCAATTGTCATATTGGGTTGGATTGTAATATTTCCCGCTTTATTTATGGTACGGCATTCAGCAATCGTTTTACTTATATGCTTCATCAGTTTTACTGAAGGAGACCCGTCTCCTTTGTTTAATTTGGCATAAAACTCCAATTTCAGATTGGGGAACATATCACTGAAGTCTTTTTGAATGGCAACTATTTTACGGTGGTCATTTAGTGTAATTTCCATAATTCAAAATTTATTCGTGAATACTCAGAAGCGGAACATGTGTTAAAAAGGCCATTTCTTTTGTTGCACTGTGATGCATAACTCCTTTTAAAAAACTATAGTTATGAGGAAACATAACCAATACGTCAGCACTATGCCTATCTACAAATGTATTTATTTCATGATGGAGGTTTTCGCTGGCAGGAAAATACATTGAATGTTCTATATCTCCCAGCGCGTTTTCCAGATTAACTTCACTGGCAGCTTTTTGATAGTTTGCAAGTTCCTTCGGTTTTAAAACATTAAATACCAATACTTTTGAGTTGAACAACCCGACAAATGATTTGAATTTACCGACTGCTTCATCCGGTATAACCGATTTATAGTCGCAAGCCAATGCAATAGCATCCGGCTTTTTAAATTTATATCCTTTCGGAATAACCATAACCGGGCTTGCCGCATGATGCATTACCGAAGTGGCATTGCTGCCAAGCACTCCGGGTGTTTTACCTGCGCCTGTAACCCCCATAACTACCAAATCAACCTTATTTTCCTTGGTAAAGCTTATTATTTCATCTACTACAAAACCGGGCTGTGTGCGCAGTTCGGTTTCTACATTGCCATGTTTGGCTTTCATTTTCTTATCTAACCCATGCAAAAGTTTCATGCTTTCCTTTTCCAGTTCTTCTAAAGGTATAGCTATAACAGGAGCTTCAGCCACCGGAACAGGTACCGTGAAAATATAATATAAAATAAGCCTGGCATTGGTAGCTTTAGCCAGTTCGGCAGCATAATCGACTGCATTGTCCGATACATCAGAAAAATCGGTGGGAACAAGAATATTTTTCACGAATTTATTTTTTTTAAAAAGTTGTTTTCACGAATTTAATAAATGACCAAACGTAATCAACAGAAATAATATCCCATTGAGAAGGAATAACCATCAAAAATATCAATAAGGCGAGACGGGGGAAAATATGCTTCATATCCCAAACAGGCTCTATGATTCCAAATGCAACAGCAGCAAAAATCAAATCAAAACCTAATAGATAAAGACAATAGTATTTCAAAAAGCCAATAATTAGGAACGCTCCGCATACCAGTTCGCAATACGAAGTGAAGTAAGCACCAATGATACTGAATATTTTTGGAATTCCTTTAGAAGAAAGAGATTGATTAACCGTTTGAATAACCTGCCTCACACCTATCCGGAAAACCTTGTCGTATCCCTGAAGAAAAAACACAATTCCAAGAAATACCCTCACTATAAAGGCGGCATCCATTTCACGAACAGGTATTGGGAAATTCATAGGTCGGTATTCTAATTATCAAATGTAAGGATTTTATACTTAGCGGATATGATAATAGTCATTCTTCATATTGAGTGTTGCTGCTGTATATTTGATTAGCTCATTATAATCTGCTAAAAAACAGTTTACTTGCCGGGGTAAATAAAACCTGTTTTCTCCTCCTTCATTTTTAAAGGGCGGACCTCTATAGTCGCTGTTTTAACGTATTCAAACTCCGGATTTCCTTTTGCTATTGTAACAGCATCTTCTATGTTATCAGCAAGTATATGGTAATACCCTACCTGTATTTCTTTCACAGGGTTAACAGCAGATTCCTGCCATTCACCATTTACTTTTGAAATAGTTTTACCCTCCCGCAATAAGGGTTGCGCTGCAACAAGCCTCCCGACTTTCTGCAAAATTCCAACATATACCTCGCACTTCTTTACAAACTCAAGGTGTTGTTCTTTGGAAAGCCCTGCTTTTCCATCTCCCTGATTTCTGATGAGTAGCATATATTCATTCATATAGACTGTTTATTTGGGGTTACTAATAAAAAACCGCCTGCGGAAATGAAGCCAGCCTTACTCTTCAGCAGATGTAACCACCATTACAGGAATTTTGGAATGCCTTACAACATATTCAGCCACACTTCCCATAAACAGATGCATAAGGCCTGTTCTGCCATGTGTTCCCATAACTATCATATCAGCCTTTTCTTCTTCCGCAATTGAATTGATAGCCTCTTTAGCAATCCCTTCCTCGGCTATTTTCCGAGTTTTCTCATAGGGATATTTCTTCATTAAAACATCAAGCAATTTATCCGCCTCATCCTCAAAAACCGTTTCCATATCTTTATCTATTATAGCCCCAACGGCAGCATTATCCACCATCGAAGTCATATCAACCACAGATAATAAAATCACATTAGCCGAAAGGTCGCGTGCAAGTTCAACGCCCTTTTCGACCGCGCTCATGGAACATTTGCTTCCGTCCACAGCAATTAATATATTCGAGTATGCCATATTCTATTTTTAGTCGAAACAAATGTATGAAATTCTGTTGAACAAAGGTGTGCGGAGCATTTTTTTAAATAAAAAAGGCGACCCGCAAATTGCCGGTCGCCTTTTTTATTTCTCTCTTAGAAAAATCAGTGCTGAACGATAAACTTGCCTCTGTCTAAAAGATTTCCGGAATTATCCGTTAAGCTATATAGGTAGATGCCGTTATTATAGGTGTTGGTATTTAAGGCGCTCATGCCATTTTTAACTGCCACTTTATCCAGTTCCCTTCCGGTTAAGTCATATATCGAAATATATGCATCTTGCTTAATCCCGGTAACAAAATTAATTTGATTATTTGCAGGATTAGGATAAACATTTACGTTATTAGCAACGCTAATTTCATTAATACTTGTAGGAGCAGGCGCATTGGTATCCCAAACAACATCCACAATAGTATCGAAAGTTGGACTCATGTCTTCTTCAGCTAATATATAGCCAACTCCATTGGTATACCAATCATATTGGTTTTTATTGGATATGATTCTTTCATAATAGGTCCAGGTATTTGCAATTTTTAAATATACGCTGTCATAATCAACTTCATGATGTTTTTGACGCAATACATTATAGGTGTGTCCGTTTGGCATTTTCATGGTTCCCCATGCATCTACAGTATCTGAATATTCAATATATGTATCAAACTTTTCTCCAGTAACTACTATGGAAAAAGTAACTGAAAATGTTTGGCTGCCTAATGCAACACTTGGAGGAACAACATTTCCATAGGTTGCCGGAAGGTTTGCTTGCACAAACTCAGGAGCTAAGTTAATTTCAATTTTAAAATTATCACCACTCACCAATTGGTTTTCTTCTGCTCCTTCTACTGCAAATTGGCTGGAACCGGCAGAGAAAAAGTTATATCCGTTTCCACCATAAGTAGAATCGGCCAAATTAGCTGATGAAAATGTACTGCCATAAGGAGTAGCACCGGGAGTCATAAAATTAATTGTTTTGGTCTTTTGCTTTTGCAAGTGCGAAAAATCCCAAGATTGAGCGCTTGCACTGGGACCCAACGGCAATGGTTTTGTAGAACCGTCTGAATCAGTTATTACAGTAAGCGGAGTCGTTGGTAAATCAGCCTGCGTAATGGTGATTTGTGCAGAAGCCCGAGGTGATAGGGCAAATAAGCCAGCCACCAGAGCCATACCGGATAGAAGAGTATTTTTTTTCATTTTATGTATTTATTTAGTGATGCAAATATAAAAAAAATATATATGGCATAACCTTGTTTTTAAGGAATTAAAAACTCAAAATATTGCATTGAGACTGCCATTTCTGTTCAGGCAATTCAAAATCCATATATTTGTTGCGCAACATATATTAACCAACCCCATCTGACGTATGTATAAAACATATACTTTTAAGCAGGTTTATCTCTTTTGCTTTTGCCTGTCATTTTTCGCTTTTTCTTCCGTCTTATTAAATGCTCAAACCATTTTAAGAGGAGTAATAACAGATTCCGCTACCAACGAAAAACTGCCCGGAGTTGTTGTTTCGGTCGACAGCAACTATACAACCGCAACAGATATGAATGGAGAATACACCCTGAAAATACCGAAGGGTGAGCACAGAGCCGTTATTACCTATTTCAGTTATGGGTCAAAAATTACAAAGGTTAATGCAAACCGTGATACGGTTATATTAAGTACCGGCCTCCCATCCCTTGCACAGGAAATAAACCCGGTAGTTGTGAGCGCCAGTATGTATGAAAAAAACCTTGCGCGGGAAAATGTATCGATGGAGGTTTTAAAAGCCAAAACAATCGAAAATACAGGAGCTGTGCAAATTGATGAGGCTATGAATAATGTTCCCGGTGTAAATATTACCTACGACGGACAAGCCAATATCCGCGGCGGAAGTGGTTGGACGTATGGAGCCGGAAGCCGAGTGCTTATGCTGGTGGATGGGCTGCCTGAATTAACAGCGGATGCTGCGGATGTAATTTGGGACTTTCTGCCTATTGAAGAAGTTCAACAGGTGGAAGTAATTAAAGGAGCATCCTCTGTACTTTATGGTTCATCCGCATTGGATGGTGTAATTAACTTACGGACAACCATGCCCGGGCCTACTCCACAAACTACCTTTAACATATATGAAGGAATTTACGGTAACCCCAATATTGATTCTGTTCCATGGAAAGCAGGCCAGGCTCCGGGGTTTCAAGGGTTCACCTTTATGCATAGCCAACAGTTTGGCCAGCTTGACCTGATAACCAGCGGGGATGTATATAATGAAACAAGTTACCTGCAGGGGCAATACACCCAAAGAATAAGAGGCTCCGTTAACGCTCGTTACCGTTTTAAAAAAATTAAAGGACTTATGATTGGCTTACGCGTAAGCGAAATGTATAATAATGAATCTTCCTATTTGGCATGGGCCAATGATAAAAATGGGATATTACAACCGTTTGGAGGCGATACGGGAAAAAATGCCAGTATTGTGCCCGGTAAGTTTATCCGTGAATCCATAGACCCTTACATAACTTACTATTTCAATGATGGCAGCAAAATTAACTTGCAGGGCAGGTATTTTTTATCGGATAATGAAGACTATGGGGCTACTGATAAAGGCTCAAGGTCGCAATTACGTTATTCTGAAATTACCTATTTAAAAGCATTTAAATATCACTTTACGCTTACAGTAGGGGCTGTTGCAAGCGGCGATGAAGTGGCAGCACAATTATATGGTGACCATGTTGGCTCAAATTTAGCTGCCTACCTGCAACTTGAAAAGAAATTGGGAAAATTGATTCTCACCGGCGGAGTCCGTAAAGAATCATATAAGCAAGATTCTACCAGTGCAAGTTCTCCACTTGTATTTCGCGCCGGTGCCAATTATGAATTATTTAAATATACCCACCTGCGTGCATCTTATGGGGAAGGATATCGGTTCCCTTCCATTGCCGAAAGGTTTATACAGACTTCGGTTGCGGGGTTTACCATTTTCCCCAACCCTCAGATTCAGCCTGAAAAAGCATACAGTTCCGAGGTTGGAATTAACCAAGGGCTTAAAATCGGGAAATGGCTTGCATCTGTTGATGTGGCAGCATTTCAAACTATTTACAACAACTTAATCGACTTTACCTTCGGTGTATACTATCCGCCCGGAACCATTCCTAATTATCAGTACGATTTAGGTTTCAAATCCTTAAACATTGAAAATGCCTTAATTCAGGGGATAGAGTTATCCACCAACGCCGAAGGAAAAATATTGGGATGCCCTATTACATTTATGCTGGGGGTTACAGTCATTAATCCCATAAATGTGGATACCAGAGATTCTGTAAATAAATATGAATCAGAGCACCCCAACCTATCGAGTGCATTTAAAGATTCCCTGCAAAAAACGGAAATACTTAACTACCGCTCTTTATATACTGCCAAAGCAGGTTTTGAAGTCTTTATTCACAAATTCAGTTTTGGGGCAAATGCAAGATATTCCAGCTTCCAGGTAAATATCGACCCTATTTTTGAAGCCGAAATTCCGGGCATCAGCGATTTCAGGGCAACCCACAACAACGGGCAATGCATATTTGATACGCACATCGCTTTCCAGATAAACAGTTCTATCAGGATGGCGTTCTTGGTTAAAAATATTTTGAACACACTATATACTGACCGACCGGGAATGATTGACCCGCCCCGCACATTTATGGTTCAATCAACAATAAAAATTTAAGGGGTTTTAGTTTGCCTGTACGACTGCTTGCTTTTGTGCCGAAATAGTGTAGCCAACACTTAGTGTAAAATTACTCAGGTCAAACGACTGTCCAACGATTGTTTCCCTTCCTGTTTCCTGAATAATACTTCCGTCCGAACTTAACCCTGCACCCGTTGTAACATAATTGAAGGAAGGCGATGCGGTTAAATAGTCGGCTGTAAGCATAACACATAGTTTAGGCAAAATGGCATACCTTATTCCAATACCCATATCAAAACAAAAGGCATTTCCTGAACTTGTTGCCTGATAGTAAGTACCGGTATTTCCGGTGGCCACATCATAATAACCAACACTTACATTAGGTATCGTTGCAAACATAACACCCCCTAAAATCCGGGCATCAATGGTAAGGTGCTTCGCAGGATATGTAAGGCATAATCCGGTGAGCAAAGTAGTGTATGAATATTGGCCTACAGCACCGGCCAATGTAGTATTGATATTTGGAAAATTTGCTTGGTTAGCTGAGTTTAAAGATGCCTGCAATTGCGTTTCATTTACTCTATTTTCTCCATAGTCAAACTTAAAGGCAATACCACAATGGGAAATAATTCCCGGAAAGGCAGCACTTACAGAATATACTTTTCCATTCGCTGCATTTCCATTAGAAACAAATGAGTTATTGGGTATCCCTAATCCTCTGCCAACTGCTATAAATCCATCGCGCTGATATTTGATGCTCTGAATAGGTTTCGTTTTTGTTGTATCTTTTATATACTTCTCATGGCTTGCCGTTAAGGCTTTCAGCGAATCGTTATTTTTTATTTTAGCAATATGCTTCTTCCCTGACTTAGTGCTTTTATCAACATGCAACAACGTATCTTGGGCATAAGCTGCATGCAACAGAAAAGAAAAAATAAAACATAAAAATAGTGTCTTTATATTCATAAAACAGATTCGTTATTGCTTACAAAAATAACATATGCAGGTTAATAACCATTTTACACTCAAAATATTGTTAACATTTTCATAAACTGAGTTTGCCTGCAATAAACCCGGTTGTCCATGCGGCCTGAAAATTAAAACCGCCGGTAACGCCATCAATGTCCAGTACTTCCCCGGCAAAATAAAGACCCGGACAAACCTTGCTCTCCATCGTTTCCATAGAAACCTCATCTAACTTAACACCACCACAGGTAACAAATTCTTCTTTAAAAGTTGTTTTGCCTTCCACTTTATACTCATCGTTCAGCAGCGTATTGAGTAATCTGTTTTCATTTTTTTTCCCAATCTCTTCCAATAATGCATCCTGGTTAATATTAACTTTCGATAACAAGAAATTATATAACCTGCCGGGCAATTGAAAGGGATTACTATTACTTATTTTTTTCTTCGGATGAAGCATTATTTCTTTCGTCAAAATAGTACGGGCAGCATCTTCATTCATTGCACCAAGCCAGTTTATTTGTATCGTAAAACGATAATTCAAATCCTTCAAAACCCGTGCACCCCAGGCAGAAAGTTTCAGAATGGCCGGCCCGCTCATTCCCCAATGTGTTATAAGCAAAGGGCCTTCTGTTTTTAGTTTTGTTCCAGGAATCCTCACACTGCAATTATCAACAGACACACCCATTAAAATTTTCACTGGCTCATCAGGCATATTAAAAGTGAATAAAGAAGGAACCGGAGATTCAATTGTATGTCCCAATTTCTCAAGCCATGCAAACCCTTCTGTTTTAGGAGAGCCTCCACTGGCAATAATTACTTTATCCGCATAAATCAGTTTATCTCGTAAGGTTAGTTTAAAATTATTATTTTCTTTTTCTATTGCAATTATAGGTTGGTGTAGTTCTATTGAGATGCCTGATTTTTCAACTTCCTTCATCAGGCAATTAACAATTGTTTGCGAAGCATTGGTAATCGGAAACATCCGGCCGTCCTCTTCGGTTTTAAGTTTGACACCCCTGTTTTCAAACCACTCTATAGTGTTTGTCGGGTTGAAATATGCAAATGCCTTTTTGAGTTGCTTTTCTCCCCTCGGATAATATTTTACCAATTGGGAATTTGAAAAACAGGCATGTGTAACATTACATCTTCCGCCGCCCGAAATTTTTACTTTAGCCAGTAGCTTATCTGATTTTTCATAAATAGTTACATGTGCATCAGGATGATGAGCTTTACAGGAAATAGCAGCAAAAAAACCTGCTGCTCCGCCCCCTATTACAGCTACGTTCATTTATTATCGTTTATATAAAGGTAATTTTAGCTCTTTGGATGCCTTTTCTGCCAAAGCCTGGCCTTCCGGGCTGAATGACCAGTAGAAAAGGGCTTTTATCTTATGGTCTTCCATTATTTTGGAAATCGCCTCCTGTCCCACTTTCATGGCAAGCCCTTTGCGGCGATATTCAGGCAAAACGGATGCCGAGCAAAGGTATATAGCATCATAGTTTGTATTAAGCGGTGTTTCATTCAATAATTGCGTTTCTGTAATCTCTTTCTTCAGAAATCTTTTCATTATTGCCTCTGTAGTTGGAATAAGCAAAATCCACACAATTGGCCCATCCCCTTCATTATATTCCGACATGCACGCCGGATGAATTTTATTTAACTTTTCCATCGCTTCTTCATTTACACTCAATTGGTCAGGGTCATTTTTCACATCAAAAAAATCGCCTACCAGTTGCAACATCCGTTCCAATTTATCTGCCATATCTATTTATAAAGATTTTAAAATTAGACAAAAACTGTTAAAGGGATATAATCTCCCAAACTCTGATTACTGATAACTTATTTTGAAAAGAAACAAGAATTGATTTCCAATTTTCTTAAACTGGAATTTGAAAATAGATTTTGTACAGGCAAGAAATATTACCTGACCTTTAATTCTCTTTTAAGCCAATATCTTACAAATTCAGCGCCTTCCATGGCTACCACCAAAAGCATAATAAGAACAATAGATAGTGTAGGCATTTGCAATAATTTAATGCAAATTTAATATGACGCACTTTTTTAAACCCTGATTTGAATCAGTTTCCTATATGATATTTACCGCTTTCAAAAAAAACATTAAAGTACAAGTAATATATAGGCATTATATCTATCCCTACCAGATACGCACCCTCAAGCTATCCGGTCGCCACATTTTATCGCCCGGCTTAATATTAAATGTTGCAAAAAATTCCGGCATATCTGTCAATGGGCCAACAACTCGGAATTCAGCCGGGGAATGTTCATTACTCCGAACCTGGTCGGCCAGCGCTTCCGGACGTTCATTTATCATCCATCCATAAGCCCATCCCAGAAAGTAGCGTTGGTCTGGCGTTAATCCTCCAATCATTTGCTTTTCGGTGTATTGTTTCGTCTTTTTGAAAGCTTCATAGCCAAACATAATTCCTCCTAAATCGGCAATGTTTTCGCCTTGTGTAAGCTCGCCATTTATGTGCAGGCTGTCAACCACCACATAGCTGCTGAATTGTTTTACAATCATTTTTGTTTTCGCGTAAAATTTGGCGCTGTCTTCAGGAGTCCACCAATTATGCAAGTTTCCAAATTCATCATATTTGCTTCCCTGGTCATCAAATCCGTGTGTCATTTCATGCCCAAAAGTGGAGCCTCCAATTACAGAATATAACAAAGCATCGTCTGCAAATTTGCGTTCATATCCCGGAATAATTATGTTGCACCCCGGCACTACAATTTCGTTATTGCTGGAATTGTAGTAAGCGTTATAGGTTTGAGGTTCCATATCCCATTCGGTACGGTCGACAGGCTTGCCATATTTTGCAATATCATAATTGAATGCCCAACGATTGGCATTCATCACATTTTTCACATACGAAGTTCTGTCCACTTTCAGCGAACTCAAATCTTTCCATTTATCGGGATATCCCACTTTCATAATCATTACGCTAAGCTTATGCAACGCCTTTTCTTTTGTAGCGGCACTCATCCAATCAAGGTTTTTCAGGCGCTCAGCATATACGACTTTAATATCATTGCCGATTTGCAGTAACTTCTCTTTTGTTCCTTGCGGAAGGTAATCCGAAACATACACTTGCCCTATCAATTCACCCAGCGAAGAATTGGTTTGGGTAACGGCCCTTTTCCATCTTGGTTTCGGCTCTTTCACACCCCTTAAAACAGTGCCGTAAAAACTAAATGTTTCCATATATGTATTATCGTCCATATAACTTGATAAGCCATGTATATAATGGAATTTCAAATAGTTTTTCCAGTCATCCAGCGAAAAGGATTTAATATATTTGTTGAGCGCGGTTAAAAACTCGGGTTGGCCTATTATCACAGAATCTACATTGTGCAGCCCCACTCCATCCATAAAAATTGTCCAGTTGAAATTAGGCATCGAATCGCATAGTTGCTTAAAAGTAACTTTATTGTAATTTTTCAGCGGGTCTCGGGTGTCTTCCCTCTTCCTTGATGTCCTCGCAATTTCAGTTTCAAGTTTCATAACATTGTCTGCCGCATTTTGAGCTTTAGTATCATCATAGCCCATTATTTTAAACATATTGAACAAATGCTTAACAAACTTTTCCCGAATCATCACCGCACGGGCATCCATATCGAAATAGAAGTTACGGTTATTCAGGCTCAGTCCGCCTTGGCTTATCTGAACTGCATTTTTGCTGCTGATTTTATCATCCTGCCCCACTCCGAATTCGAAAAACGGTGAACCGGAAACAGTTTGGATATAGGCGCCTTCGGCAATAACACCATTTATATCTTTAATATTATCTATTTTATCCAGGTCAGCTTTAATATCAGAAATACCCTTTTTATTAAGCGTTACACTATCCATCGCAGTATAGAAGAAATCGCCGATTTTTTGTTTGGCACTTCCGGGTTCAGCATTCGTCAATTTAGAAGATGTTTCGCAGAGATTAAGGATTTGCGCATTGATAGTATCGCCAATCATCTGCCACAATCCATTCTGCTGCTCGCTGTTTGGTATAGGATGATTTTTAAACCAACGACCGTTCGCAAAACGAAAAAAATCATCCTGCGGCTTTACCGTCGAATCGATATTTGCCACAAGCGCATCCGGTCCGGTATTCATATTTTTTCCGGATGGATTGTTGCATGAAAGCAGCATACTTATTGCTACTAATAAAGAAATTGGGGCTGCCAGTTTTTTCATATAATAGTACCATTAAAAATATTTTATTAGGAAAAGGTTTGCCCAAAAGTATCAATTCCTTTTAAATGGAGATATCCATACCCTTATTTAATTGGAATTTCCTTTTAACTCTTCCCGATGCTCGGCCAGCCAGGCCAGTTTCTTTTTACCGTAGGATATTTTTATTATCACAACGAAAAGTACGGGTACAATAAAAATAGCGAGCGATGATGCAGCAATCATCCCTCCCAGCACCGTAATACCAATAGTTTGACGGGCAACCGCACCTGCACCGGAAGCAAGTGCCAGCGGCAAAACTCCAAATATAAATGCCAATGAAGTCATAATAATCGGTCGCAACCTGAGAGATACCGCATCAATAGTAGATTGTATTAATTCTTCGCCTGCATCTACTCGCACCTTGGCGTACTCAACAATCAAAATAGCATTTTTAGCTGCCAAACCGATAAGCGTTATTAATCCAATTTGTGCGTAAACATTATTACTTAATGCGGTATTTTTACTGAACATCATAATGCAAAAAAGAGTTAAGATTGCACCAAAAGCACCTATAGGCACCGAAAGCATAACCGAAAAGGGAACCGACCAGCTTTCGTACAAAGCAGCAAGGAAGAGAAAAACAAATGTCAACGAAAAAATAAATATATACAAGGTTTGTCCGCCTGCAACTATTTCTTCATAACTTAATCCCGACCATTCATAGCCATAACCCTGGGGTAAAACCTTATCTGCAACTTCTTTCAATGCTTCAATTGTCTGTCCCGTACTATACCCCTGGCCTGAACTGCCATCCACTTCAGCAGAACGGAAGATATTGAAGTGGGAGATTACAGGTGCTGCGGCTATTGGTTGGTAATGGATGAGTGAACTTAACGGAAGCATTGCGCCATTCTGATTTCTTACATAATACTTATCCATGTCTGTAACTACCCTACGGAAAATAGTGTCGGCCTGAATAACGACATGATAGGTACGATTATACAGGGTAAAATCATTTATATACGAACTGCCCATGTAGGCTTGTATGGTTGAAAACACATCGGCAATATTAACTCCCATTTTTTTGCATTTCTCTCTGTCAACCGTAAGGTCATAACTTGGCGTATGTGCCGAATAATAACTAATAGCGCGGGAAATGGCCGGATTTTTATTGGCTTCCGCAACAAACTTGTTTACTACTTTTTCAAATGCATGCACATCATCATTTGTATTTCGCTGCTCAATCTGAAAAGAGAACCCGGCAGATTGGCCTATACCGGGAATAGAAGCAGGTTGAAGAATATTAACCTTTCCATTTTTCAAATCAGCATGGGCTATTCGCTTATACATTGATGCAATAATACCTGTAGTAATGCCCGTTACCTTTTCGCTATCCGCTTTGCGCTCATCCCAGGGTTTCAGCTGTACAAATATGGTGCCGCTGTTCGATTTAGCTGCGCCGTTACTTACATTTAACCCCGACAGTGCGCCATAATGCAATACTCCCGGAGTACTGCCCACAATTTTCATAAGTTTGCTAATAAACTCTACGGACTGAATAGTAGATGAGGCTTCCGGCAATTCATAAGTAACCTGTAACCGTCCAACGTCCTCATTCGGAATAAATCCGGACGGAGTATACTTAAATAAGAAAAATGCACCTACACAAATACATATCAATAGTACAATAACATATTTTGCCCCATGAATGCCATGTTTAACCCCATTCGAATAAGACTTTGTAAACTTGGCAAAGCCCCTATTAAACCAAAAGAAAAATTTATTTATCCCTGTAGATTTTTCATCGATTATATGCGACTTTAAAAGCAAGGTGCATAATGCAGGCGTTAATGACAGTGCGATAAATGCCGAAATTAAAATGGAGACTGCAATTGTTATGGCAAACTGCTGATATAACCTTCCAACAATACCCGGTATAAATGCTACCGGAACAAATACAGCTGCCAGTATTAATGCTACTGCTATTACAGGTGCAGTAATATCTTTCATGGCATGCTTTGTAGCTTCGACAGGCGAAAGTTTTTCCACATCGATATAATGCTGCACTGCTTCCACAACTATAATTGCATCATCCACCACTATACCAATAGCAAGAACAAAGCCAAACATAGTAAGGGTATTTATGGTAAAACCCAGAGGAACAAAAAATATAAAAGTGCCTATAATCGAAACAGGAATAGCAAGAATCGGAATAATTGCCGTGCGCCAGTTTTGTAAAAAAAGGAATACGACAAATGCAACCAATAGCAAGGCAATTATTAATGTTTTAACTACTTCCTGCATAGAAACCTTAACAATGGTAACCGCTTCGAAAGGAACTTTATAATCTATATCCTCGGGGAATGTTTTTTTTAGTTTTTCCATCGCGGCATATACGCCATTTGCCACATCCAGTGCATTACTTGTGGGGGTTTGATACACGAGCAACAGGGATGCCCTTTTTCCATCTACAAAGAAATTGCTGGAAAAAGTAAACTTACCTAACTCAACACGGGCAATATCTTTCAGGAAAACCATTTCGCCTGTTGCAGGGGTAGTTTTAACTATAATATTTTCAAAATCAGTAACTGTATTTAGTCGGCCATTTACCAATACGGTCATCTCATTAGTCTGGTTTACCTCCTGTGGTGGTGCCCCTATTGCACCTGCAGCCACTTCAACATTCTGTTCATCCAGCGCATTCTTTACGTCCTGCGGGGTTATGGAGTAAGATGCCATTTTATTCGGGTCGAGCCATATACGCATACTGAAGTTATCGGCACGGGTTGTAATATCGCCCACGCCCGGAACACGCAGCAGAGCGTCCATTATATAAATGTTGTTGTAGTTATCTAAGAAGGTGATATTGTGCGTTCCCTTAGGCGAATAAAGTGTTACCAGCATTAAGGCGCTGGTATTTTTTGCACGCACCGTTATTCCCAATCGGCTTACATCTGCCGGAAGTAAAGGAGTTGCGATACCTACCCGGTTTTGAACGTCGAGTGCGGCAATATCGACATTCGTGCCCACTTTAAAAGTAGTGTTGATAGACAAAGCCCCTGTGCTTGTACTGTTGCTTTGTATGTACTCCATTCCTTTCACACCATTGATAGCTTCTTCAAGAGGTGTGGCCACGTTTTGTTCTACAGTCTGCGCATCAGCCCCGGTATAGTTGGTGCTGACGGATACGCCCGGAGGGGTTATGTTTGGATACTGATTTATAGGGAGTGTATAAATGCAAATCGCGCCAAGGATAACTATCACCAAAGCAATAACGATTGCAGTAACCGGCCTTCGTATAAATGTATCGGCAATCATTTTAATTAATGCTTCTGTTCAGATTCCTTTGCCTTAGCAGCCAATTCATCCTTATGCGCCACTAACCATTCCAGTTCTTTTTTTCCGTAGGCAATTTTTACAATTACCACAAACAATACAGGAACAATAAATATGGCTAATGAAGAGGCGGCAACCATTCCGCCTAGCACAGTTACACCAATGGTGCGGCGCGCAACAGCACCCGCACCGCTGGCAAAAACGAGCGGCATTACCCCTAAAATAAATGCAAGCGATGTCATAACAATAGGGCGTAACCGCAGTTTTACCGCTTCAATGGTAGATTCTATCAGGTCTTCTCCCATATCCAGCCGTATTTTAGCGTATTCCACAATTAAAATTGCATTTTTTGCGGCAAGTCCGATGAGGGTAATAAGCCCTATTTGTGCATACACATTATCTGTAAGGCTTGGAATAAATATGAGTGTTAGTATGGCGCCAAATGCTCCAATAGGCACTGCCAGCAATACAGAAAAGGGAACTGACCAACTTTCGTATAACGCAGCCAGGAAAAGAAAAACAAAGAGCAATGAAAACAGAAATATATATATCGTTAGCGTTCCGGCCTGTATTTCTTCGTAACTCAATCCGGAGAAATCATAACCATAGCCTTGCGGCAATACTTTATCAGCTATTTGTTTTAACGCATCTATAGATTGGCCACTGCTGTATCCTTCCGGCGATGTTCCATCCACTTCTGCCGAGCGGAATATATTGAAGTGCGATAACAATGGAGCCGAAATTGATGGCTGATAACTTATAAGCGAACTCAAAGGCAGCATCTCCCCTGTTTGATTTCTCACATAATATTTATCCATGTTCTGAATCATTCTCCTGTAGGTAGTATCTGCCTGAACCACCACGTGAAAAGTACGGTTGTATAATGTAAAGTCGTTTACATAATAACTGCCCATATAAACCTGAATGGCTGTAAAAACATCGGAAATAAGCACACCCATTTTTTTGCATTTTTCCCTGTCCACGGTAAGGTTATAGCTTGGAGTGTGGGCAGAATAATAACTAAACGCACCGGTAATGGCAGGGTTTTTATTTGCTTCATTCACAAAGTTTTTCACCACATCTTCAAATTGATGCACATCATCATTCGTATTTCGCTGTTCAATCTGGAAACTGAATCCGGCTGTTTGTCCGATACCCGGAATAGGCGCAGGCGGAATGACTACAATATTTGCATTTTTAATATTTGCTTTGGCAATACTGTCGCGTAAAACATCAATAATCTTCGGTATTTTTTCGTTTGATTTACTGCGGTCGTCCCATGGTTTAAGCTGAAGGTAAATAGTGCCGCTGTTTGATTTAGTTGCTCCCGTTATTACATTAAATCCAGCCAAGGCAGCATAGTGTTCAACACCCGGAGTAGATGACACTACTTTCATTAATTTGGTCATCACATCCACCGACTGATTGGTTGATGATGCCTCCGGCAATTCGTAGGTAACATAAATAAGGCCATCGTCTTCACTCGGAATAAATCCGGAAGGCTTATGTTGAAATAGAAAGAAGGTAGCAACTCCAATACACAACAACAATATTATCACATATCTAGATTTGCGGATTCCTGTTTGAACTCCTTTGGAGTACCTATTCGTAATAGAATCGAACCAAGTATTAAACTTTTCGAATAGTTTACTTATGCCTTTGGTCTTTTCACCTTCCACCCTTGGCTTTAAAAGCAACGTGCATAAAGCAGGAGTCAGGGATAATGCAATAAACGCCGAGAGTACAATAGAAACTGCAATAGTAATAGCAAACTGCTGATATAAGCGCCCTACTATTCCGGGAATAAAACCCACCGGAACGAAGACTGATGCAAGAATTAATGCAATGGCAATTACCGGGGCTGAAATATCATTCATGGCCCGATGGGTAGCTTCCTTTACAGGCAGTTTTTGTGAATCCATATAATGCTGAACAGCCTCCACCACAATAATTGCATCATCCACCACAATACCGATTGCCAGTACAAAACCAAACATGGTTAGTGTGTTAATCGTAAACCCGAGCGGAATAAAAAAAGCAAATGTGCCAAGGATGGAAACAGGAATCGCCAACACAGGGATAAGTGTTGCACGCCAGTTTTGCAGGAATAAAAACACTACGAATGCAACAAGAAAGAGCGCAATCAGTAGCGTTTCGACCACCTCCTGCATTGAAACCTTCACTACTGTAACTGTTTCAAAAGGGATATTATAATCCACATCGGCTGGAAAAGACTTTTTCAATTCATTCAACTCCTTTGTAATGGCATTGGCTGTTTCCAATGCATTGCTGCCAGGCGTCTGGTATATGGTTAATATAGATGCGCGCTTATCATCCACATACGAATTGCTGGAATATGTAAACTTTCCCAATTCCACACGCCCGACGTCTTTCAGGTAAACCATTTTACCTGAATCAGGCAATGTTTTAACTATAATATTTCCAAATTGCGAGGCTGTACTCAACCTGCCGTTTACAAGGATGCTTAATTCATAAGTCTGTGTTTTTTGCTGGGGCGGAACACCGGCAGAGCCTGCAGCCACTTGAAGGTTTTGCTCATTCAATGCATTTATAACATCCGTAGGCGACAATGAGTACGCCGCCATTTTATCCGGATTCAGCCAAACCCGCATACTGAAATTATCGGCCAGCGTGGTAATAGCTCCTACCCCCGGAACACGCAGCAATGCATCCTGAATAAAAATATTGGTGTAATTATCAAGAAACGTTACATTATGTGTTCCGTTGGGCGAATAAAGCGCAACTAACATTAATGCGCTGGGATTAAGGGCCCTGACCGTAAGCCCCAAACGGCTTACTGCAGCAGGAAGCAAAGGCGTTGCAATACTTACCCTATTTTGAACATCCAATGTGGCAATGTCAATATTAGTACCTACTTTAAATGTAGTATTAATTTGCATCTCACCATTATTGCCGCTGTTGCTCTGCATGTACTCCATACCATGCGTACCGTTCACCTGCTCTTCAATGGGCGTGGCAACAGTTTGTTCCACTGTTGTCGCATCTGCTCCGGTATACTGTCCTGTAACCTGCACCACCGGCGGAGTAATATCGGGGTATTGGTTAACAGGAAGGTTTAATATGCAGATGGCGCCAATAATAGCTAACACAAGCGATACAACAATCGCTGTGACGGGCCGTTTTATAAATGTGTCTGCAATCATAGTTCTTGACGAGGGTCTGTTTTAATGTCCGCTATTTTTGCTGCTATCTTTTTTAGGCATCGCAGCATCTCCTTTACTCATGCCATCTTTACCTCCTGAGCCTTGCGGTCTCATTCCAACTATTATTTCAGAACCTGTGTGAAGCGATTGCACCCCATCCACAACAATTTTTGCCCCTTCTTTCAGCCCCCCTTCAACAATCACATTGGGAGCAATAGTTTGCCCTAGTTTTACTTTTTTCTGAATGACTATTGTTACCGGGTGTGTTTTAGTAGAATCCTCCGGATTACGGGCTGTAGTATCCTTTACTATGTATACAAAATACTCACCCATCAGTTCTACCACCGCTTTACTTGGAACAACTATTTTCGGAGTGGTTTCTTCATTGTGGACCCGCAGCACACAACTTAATCCGGGCCTTAATGAAAGTTTTGGATTAGGGAATACTACACGAATTCGAATGGTACCTGTTTGCTGGTCAACAGCACGGTCAATTACCGAAATTTTTCCGGTATAAGGGTAAATGGAATCATTGGGTAGCATAATCGTGAAAAGGGAATCGATATTTTGTTGTGTAGTATTTTTCAAATCGTCGAAATGCTGCAACTGCTTTTCCGAAACCAAAAAATCGACACCCATAGGGTCATCGGTAGAAATCGTGTTTAATACTGTTGTTCCAACTGTTACCATGTTCCCAAGTTTCACCTGGCTGAAACCGATAGTGCCATCAAAAGGAGCCAGGATGACGGAATAAGTCAAATTAGTTGCAGCTATTTTTTCAGCTTGCTGAGCTGCTTTCAACGCACTCTTTGCATTATCCAATGCAATAACCGCATGGTCGAGAGTTTGCTTTGCCACAGCATCTTGCATATTTAAATACGTATAGCGGTCAGCGTCCTGTTGGGCCTGTTTCAAATTTCCTTCTGCCACTTCCACATTGGCCTTTGCCTGGTCATAGGCATCCTGGTATAGGCGTTGGTCAATTTCATAGAGTTTCTGTCCCTTTTTCACATGGGTACCTTCCGTAAATGCAATATCAGTTATATACCCCTGAACTTCAGGGCGCAAATCAACCTGGCTAAGTGCAACGGTATTAGCCGGATATTTATCGTAATAAGTTACTATTTGCGATTTCACCGCATATAAATTAACCGCCACGGGTTGGATTTTAGGCGGCGGCGGTTGGGTACATGCGCCTGCAAACAGGCATGCTATTAAAAGTATTACATAAACTCTTTTCATAGAGGAGATTATTATTTCGTTAATGTTTGGCAGCTATTGTACCTAAGGCCCTTTCTAAATCCACTTTGTTCAGCAATACCTGGAACAGTGCATTTATATAGCCTATTTCAGAGGTAATTAAATTATCTTCGGCCGTAATTACATTCAGGTATGCCACAATGCCCTGCTTATACTGAAGGGATACCACGTTATATACATCTTTCGCCATTGACACATTATATCTTTGAAGATTCAGGTTGTAAAGATTGCTCTTGTAATTGGCAAGGGCCGATGCATATTGTGTATAGATTATCGATTTAAGATTTACTTCACTTAAATCGATTATCTGAGTTTGCAGTTTTGCTTTCTGAACATTTATAATTCTGTTAAAACCTGTAAATAAAGGGATGCTGAGAGATGCCCCGAAAAATGAGTAGGGGTATGCCTGTGCAGTCAGATTAGAAAACTCATTGCTTTCATACTCGTAGTTATAGGTGTAGAAAGCCGATATAGTTGGCAGAAAATTATAGCGGTAATAGTCCAGGTTTTGCCTTTGCAAGCTTTTTTGAGTTTCCAGTAATTGATATTCTATTCGGTTTTCATATTGCAACTGTTGAGTGGTATCAAAGGCTATTTCCCGTATCATTTGCGCGGTATCAAAACTAACGTTAAAATTCTTTTCCGGCATAAACCCCATCAATTGTTTTAACGCAGCATATTGCGGCCGCACATTTTCATTAGCCTGCTTTAACTGGGCTTTTGAATTGTTGAGTGTTATGATGGCTTCCTCGTAATCTGTTTTATCGACTATGCCACCCACATATTGATGGTAAGAATCTTTCAGGTTTTTACCAAGACGGGCCGTATCCTCTTTCAATACATTTATTTGTTCCAACGTATTTAACAGGCTGTAAAACGCTGTGCTTACAGAGCTGACAATATTTATCTTGCTGCTGTCATTAGCCTGCATAGCTTGTTGAACCAGTAAATGCGCATTGTTTGCCGAGTAAAGAAGATAGGGACTGAAAAGTGTTTCGGTAGCTGCTAACTGGGGAGTAAGTGTATTATAAATACCCGTTTTCACAGTAGTTTGCTGGCCTTCCGCATTTGTTGTAACAGAAGTGGGCAATTGGTCATAATGGTAAAAAGTAGCATTCGCGCTTACCTGCGGCAACCAACCGGACAAATTCGATTCGTTTGTCTTTTTAGCTATAGAAATTTCGATATTCGACTGCATTACACCCGGCTGATGTTCCAACCCATAGGCAATACATTGGTCAAGATTAAGATAGGGAACAGAGTCCAGAGTCCCTTTACCTTGAGCCACACTATGCAATGCACCATATTGTAGGAAGGCGCCCACAATGAATATTCGATTCAACCTGAAATATTTTCCAAAACCCATCCGGATTTTGCCGGCTACCACTATATAGTTCATAAGCATTCAGGGGGGTTGGACGACACTGGGAAAAATACCTTGCTATAGTTCAGCATAAACAGTAATAATATAGGTAGGGGAGTTTATGCGAAAATAGCTATTTTTGAGGGAACAGCGAAACACACCGATACCTTTCTGATTTACAACACTTATCGATGCAACATATTCCCCGGCAGGCTATTATCTGCAAATTTAATTTACAAAGACAGCATTCGAGCCATCCTCAAAAGCTCTTCATTATTATTTAAAAGGTGCTTGCGTGTTTTGGCAAATGGTGTAAATACGATTTCATTATTTATCAAGCCTGCCATTTCGTTTATTCTCCCGTTAATAAGCCCTTCTGTTGCAGCCACACCCAACCTGCTGGCCAATATGCGGTCAAAACAAGTGGGATTTCCACCGCGTTGCATATGTCCGATAATAGTTACAAGGGTTTCAACGAAATTATACTTTTCTTTCACCCTTTTGGCTAGTTCAAACGCTCCTCCCGGCTCTTCTCCTTCCGCAACAATTATTATAAAAGATGACTTATTTCTTTTACGGCCTGCCTCCAGCCTTTCTATAAGTTCTGTTATATCTGTTTTTTCCTCAGGAATAAGTATATCCTCGGCTCCTGCGGCAATTCCGCTGTTCAGAGCTATAAAGCCGGAATCTCTGCCCATTACTTCCACAAAGAAAAGCCGGTGATGCGATGAAGCCGTATCCCTGATTTTATCTACCGCATCAATAACAGTATTCAAGGCAGTATCATACCCAATTGTATAGTCCGTTCCAAATAAATCATTATCTATTGTGCCGGGTATCCCTATGGAATTTATTCCGCTTATTTCAGAAAATTCTCTGGCACCTTTAAAAGTACCGTCTCCTCCAATTAATATAAGCCCTTCAATACCTGCTTCACTTGCCTTTTGTTTGGCATCCAGCATTCCATCCTTTGTTTTGTAACGTTCGCTCCGTGATGTTTTTAAAATAGTTCCACCCCGTTGTATAATATCACTCACTGAGTTCGAATCCATGGGAATAAAATCACCATCCATTAACCCGTCATATCCTCTTTTTATTCCAACTACTTCAAGCCCGCGGTAAATGGCAGTGCGTACACTCGCTCTAATAGCCGCATTCATGCCGGGGGCATCCCCCCCTGAAGTTAATATGCCTATTTTTTTCATGCTTTTTTCTTGATTATTCTGTTGTAAACAAGTTGTATTCTTCATTCTGCAGTGGAATAACCGTATCTATTCCCAATTCATCATTTATTTTCACACGAAAAGCTTCCTGCACCATTGGTTCTCCGTGAACCAAAAATATTTTACCTGGTTTTTGCTTATAATTTTTCAGCCAGTCTATCATTTCCAGTTGGTCGGCATGGGCCGAAAGGGAAGAAATTTGCGCCACTCTGGCATTTACCGTATAATATTTACCATGCACTTTTATTTCATGAACCCCCTCTTGTAAAGCCCTGCCACGTGTACCTTCGGCCTGGTAGCCCACCAGCAAAATAGTGTTTCTCTTATTCTCTATATACTGTTTTACATATTCCAAAACCCTTCCGCCAGTTAACATTCCGCTTGCAGCTATAACTATTTTACTTCCCTTTTTGTCAAGCACCTTTTGGGTATCATGCCAATCTCTTATAATAGCTATATTATCATGTAGCGCTTTAGAATCCTCAACGCTTAATTTATGCCAGGCAGGGTATTTATTTAAAATTTCAGTAGCATCCGCTCCCATTGGGCTATCCATAAACACCGGAATATCGGGAATGAATAATTCGCGCTTAAGCAACAAAACCATGTGCATCAGTTCCTGTGCCCTGCCCACTGCAAAACTGGGAATAAGCAGCACTCCGCGCCTATGAATGGTCGAGTTAATTACTTCGCTCAAGTCGTCCATAACATTATCGTTAGTATGCAAGCGATTGCCATAGGTGCTTTCCATTATTACAAAGTCAGCTTTATCTATCTGTGTTGGCGGAGCCAATAATTCCGATTTCTTCCTTCCAATATCACCCGAGAATATGATGGTATTGCCGAAACATTCCATTTCGATAAAACAGGAACCCAATATGTGGCCATTTTTAAGAAATTGAAACCGGATATCGGAGGATAATTGTATCCATTCTTTATCATTGCATACGTTGAATAATACAAGTGATTTTTCAACATCTGCCATTGTATATAAAGGCAACGCAGGTTTATGTATTGTATATCCGTATTTATTTGCCCTTTCGGCATCTTCCTCCTGAATTCTGGCGCTGTCGCGAAGAATAATTTCAACTAAGTCGCGGGTGGGCGCGGTCATCCATACAGCACCCTTAAAACCTGATTTAACAAGAAGTGGAATATATCCGCAATGGTCCAAATGCGCATGGGTTATAATAACAGTATCTATTTTATCTACCGAAACATCCAATGCTTCCCAATTTTTCCTCCGCAAAGATTTTATACCCTGAAAAAGCCCGCAGTCTATAAGGATATTCCTGTCCGGTGTTTTTAATAAATGTTTTGAACCTGTAACGGTGGATGCCGCACCAAGGAACTTAATTGAAACTTCTTTCGCCATACTTAAAAATTAAATTTTAACAGGGTGCAATTGAAGCAGCTTTATAAATACTTCACTTAAATCTATCGAATTAGTTGGATGCGGAATAGTATTGCAGGTTATTATTTTTTCGACACCTGAAGCATTAAGCTCCTTAAATGAATCTCCCGAAAATACCGCGTGGATACCAATACATACAGGTGGTTTTGCTCCTGCTTCTTTCAAATGCTCCACCGTCTTTATCATGGTTACTGCTGTCGAAATGATATCATCGACAATTACCGGAGTATATTTATCAATGTATTTATGAATATGCGGAATCGATACCTTCACATTTTTATCTCCCAGCCTCGACTTCACCAATACAACATAGGGAGCATCCGCATCCTTAGCAACCCGGCTCACCCATTGCTTGCTTTCCATATCAGGCCCAATAAGGATTGGATTGGAAATGTTTTCCTTAATCCATTTAGAAATAAAGGGAGTTGAATTAATTACTTTAGTGGGTATGGAATAAATAGAATCCAGCGAACTTATACGATGCAGATGTGGGTCAACCGTAATAACTTCATCTATAAAAGATGATAAAATATTGGCAAAATGCTCGGAAGTAATACACTCCCCGGGGTTAAATTTTTTGTCCTGTCTCATATATGCAAGATAGGGGGTCACCAATGTTATTTTATCAGCCCCGGCATCCCGTATTATTTCGGCTAAAAAATAAAGCGGAAGAAATTTATTGTCAGGACGGTCCAGCGTGCAAACAATAATAGCTTCTTTTCCGTTAACATCGCTTTCCAGCTTGATGTATGATTCCTCATCGGGAAAATGGTGAAACACAAATTTTCCCATAGAACAATTTATACCATTTGAAATACTTTTGGCCAACTGTTCATTGCCTGGCATAGAAAACAAAATTTTATCCATATATTTTATTTATTTAACAGAAATAATACCCTTTTCTATATTTACATATTGTAAAACATACTCTAACTCCCCTGTGGTTTCAGTAAATATAGTATAGAGAACCTCCCCTTTCTTCACTTTTTTCCCCACCGGAGAATAGAATTGTATTCCGGCACTGGGATGGTCAGGGGCACCGGCGAGTTTAGCAATTCTTGATATTTTACGGTTATCGATAAACTGAATGGTTCCGGATTTGGGTGCCAGAATATTATGCCGGTATTTCGCAAACTGAGGTTCCGTGAACCCGCCCTGGGCATTACAGATAGCGATAAATTTTTTATAAGCATCTCCCGAATAAAGAACCTTCTCCGCATTTTCATATCCTTTACCAAGCTTAGAATAACCCGAAAGTTCAAGCAACTCCCCTGCAAGTAATAATGACCTCTCTTTTAAATCCTGCGGAGCATTATTTTCATTTTTCAAAACCGCTAAAATGTCCATCGCTTCCAGCGAGGGCCCCAACCCTACTCCGACAGGTTGCGAACCATCCGTAACCACCACTTTCAGTTTCAGCCCCACAGCATGACCCACTTGCTCCATTAAAATTTTCAAATGGTTTGCAGCTTCTATGCTTCTTAGTTTCACAGTTTCTCCAAAGGGCATATCAACTACCAAATGCGTTGAACCCGCAGCTACTTTTTTAGAAAGAACAGATGCAATTAATTGACCTTCGCTATCTAAGTCCAGCGCCCTTTCAATACGGATAAGAATATCGTCGGCAGGGCTAAGATTGGCACCACTTCCCCAGGCAATACAACCACCCTGCTTACCTATCACTTCTTTAATTTTTTCCATCGATAAATTTACAGGTGCCATAACTTCCATGGTATCTGCCGTTCCTGCCGGGGAAGTAATGGCACGTGATGATGTTTTTGGCATTGTAAGCCCCAACGCTGATACGATTGAAACTATAATCGGAGTGGTTCTGTTGCCGGGTAATCCGCCAATGCAGTGCTTATCCACTATTACCTTTTCTTTCCAGTGAATCCGGTCGCCGCTCCTTATCATAGCTTTTGTCAATGATATTATCTCATTCAGATTCATGTGGGCTCCTGCAAATGCAGTTATGAAAGATGAAAGATGAATGTTTGAATAGTTCCCTTTCACCACATCATCCACAATTTCGTTTATACCTTTGTCATCAATACTCTTCCCGTATATCTTGGCTCTTATATAGCCCAATGAAACCAACGGTTCAAGGTGAGTTATTTCTATTTTGTCGCCATCTTTCACATTCAAAGATGCACATGCCATTTCCGATAGCCCAAGTTCCCCTCTGCTCAAAAGGTTTGAATGCACAATATGCAAACTCGCTACGATTGAAAGCCGTGCTTTTTTAATCCGAACCCTTGCCAATGCTTCAAAACCTTCAGAAATAATGACATGCGAATCGGCGCGAACATAAGCCACATGTTCTTTTTGCGTATCAATTCCAAGCCTTCGCGCTTTCAATATATTCCAGAATTTCACTTGTTCTTTCTTTATTATTTTCTCACTCTTAGAATGCTTGGCTTACACGCACAATTTACAAAAAAATTGCATAGCTAAACTAACCATACCCTAAAAGCCTGATTATGATTGTTCTCATAAAAAACACTGATTAAGTACATATTAAATAACTAAGCCTCGGCTAATTTTTGGTTTTGTTAGGGCTAAGGACCTATAACAAACATATTTCTGTAATGCGCACTTTCACTAATTGGGGTATCCGTGTGAAAAACTATCCGAGCATCAATGCCTTTAATCATATAGAATTGCGGACAGAAAACAAAGGTGATGCAACCATCATTGCAAAAGAAGAATTTGAAAACTTGTTAAGCGTAATCACCCCTAAAAATGGAATGTGCAAGGGGCGAGATAAGAACAGGCATTACTATCATCCCTGGTTGCGGACAGCTTTTCAACTGGCGCTGGAGACAGGGTTGCGCAGGGAGGAATTTTTTGGCCTACGGTGGTCTGATATTATTGAAATGCAGAAAGGTGTTCTAATAATCCGAGTGATGAAACTTAAGGTGAATCGAATCGCCAGTGGCGACGGCAATGGGAAGAGCATAAAGTATGTCCCTGTTACAAAAAGCCTTATGCAGCTACTTTCAAACTTGAACTATGCTGATAAAAAAGAAACATCTGGCTACATTATTGAAAGGTCCGACGAACTGGGAATGACCTATCTCAAAAACATCCTTAGCAGGAGCTTCGCACATTACATTAAGCAAGCAACTGACCGGAATATCGAATTTAAGGACCTGCGGAAGACTTACATAACGCATCTCACATTTGCACTTGGCCCGAACGCAAAACTATTCACTGGACATATAAATGACCAGGTATTGAAAAACCATTATCTGTCCAATGCTTTTATCACATGAAACATTGCTGACTTTAAAATGTTCTGAATTAGGAAAAAAATAGAAATTAAAAAGAAGAAAAAAGTGTGCACCAAAAGTGTGCACCTTGACTTTTCAGGAGGTGTACTCCGTTTGGATATTTCTGCTTAAACTATTGATTGCCAAAGTACCCCGGGCGGGACTTGAACCCGCACATTCGCAATGAATACAGGATTTTAAGTCCTGCGTGTCTACCAATTCCACCACCAGGGCATAAAGAACTACGAGTGAATAGTGAAGAACTAAAAACTTATCTTCAGGAATCACTGACAGCCCGCCAGACTGGCTTGGTGGCGGACTTTAGAGCGAAAGACGGGTCTCGAACCCGCGACCTCAACCTTGGCAAGGTTGCGCTCTACCAACTGAGCTACTTTCGCATTATTTTATTATCAAATGAACTTTTCGGGGTGCAAATATATTTATTTTATTCACTCCAAGAGAAAATAGAATATTTTACTCTATTAAACAGAGATATATTGTCCATACATCCCTTTTGGTTCCGCCAAACTGTTTTTCGCTTTTGGATAATACTATTTCCGCCTTTTTATCGCCAGCTATTACCCCATCTTTTGATTCATCAAATGACAGCTCTCCTTTATAAATAATATTCCCCATGGCATCGGTGGTTGCATTCATTGGTTTAGAAACTATGGCATTTATAGCTTTCCAGTTGCCCCCCTTTTGCAGGTTAAAACAACTATCTATATAGTCGGCATACATTTTTCCGTCGACCGGCCGTTTGAACCATAAAAAAGTTGTTTAGCTTGGTTTCAAGCATTTTCCCGCAAACCCGTTATTACAGTTAGTCCGCATTTTCAAGGCCATCTTTTGCATCACTTAAAAAGAGGGCGACCGACCAGCCGTTAGTAAGAGAATATACTACTCCGGTTTCAAGGTATTATAACCTGGTAAATTATGACAACTGGGATATTGTTATTAATTTTTGATTACCAAGTGATTAATACAATTTTCATTCACTATTGATGTGAAATACTTACTGAAAAGCGAACCGATTATTAAAACCCCGAAAAAGGTTTATTACATTATTAATAAAGATGGTGATGCGAAGGAACTTCCGACGACGGAGTAACCACAATTAGTAAACTCTTCCTTCCCGCCACAAATCGACGGCATTGTACCATAGATTGCGGTAGGTTGCCTGGCGTTGCAGGGCATAGTCATTATCGCTGAAAGGGTTTTCCAGTTTCAGGAAATAAAAGGTAAGCGACATATAGTTTTTTTCTTCACCATAGGTCCAAGTTTCTCCGCTGGAAGTGCGGTAAATAGACGATGGAGCGCCATATACCAGATAAATCATACCACGGTCGGTTTTCCAGCCTTCCTGATAGGATGTGAAGTAGCGATTTGCATCCTGTATGCGGCTATAATAGCCACGAATAAGTTCTCTGGCTTTTTCCTGATTTCCGCTGGAAGCAGTGAGCCAAAAGTTGTCCACCTCTTGCTTGGGAGTTTTAGAACTCATCAGTTTTTCAAATTCATCATTGGATGAAATATAGCGTAAGGGTGCCACCATTTGATAGGCTTGGGTTATATCGGGATAGCTTTCATCAAAGCGAAAAAAGGTTATCCCCTCCAAATCATTGGAATCTGCCATCAGATGATAGAGGCCCCTGCCTTTTAAAGTTAGCTGAAAAACTCCGCTGTGCTGCACTATAAAATAAGAAGTATCGGATTTCAATCGTGGTGATTCGTACTCATCAGCGCTAAAGGGCGGAGCAGCTATTGGAAAATTATTCCGGTAGAACCTTACCAGTAGTTTGTTGATGGGATGAAAGCACTGGATAGCAATTTGCGTGGTAGTATCAAACCAACGGGTAAAAAGTATATGTCCATTGGCCGGGTCGCGGACCAGAAAGTTTTGTTCCCCTAGATAATCCGTTTTATTCGCTTCCAGATATGTAAGGTCATTACGTTTGCTCACCAAATCTGAGGTATTGACAGATAAAATATATCTTCCGCCCCGGTTCAGTTTCAGGTTCATAGACCCGACTGCAAATTCCTTTTTATTATTGGTAGAACTCTCAATATTCAGGACAACCGTGTTGCTGTCCATCACTAAGGGCGATTCATAATTTAACGTAACACGGCAGAAAATTTTCACCGTAGCTGAGAAACTGTCGGCAAGGCTTCTTCTTTCAAACAAAAGTTCACTTTCGTTTATTTTAAAATAGAGCTGCGAAATGGAATCATTCACATGCAGCAACTTAAATTCAGGGTGCAGGGTATGAAAGTCGTTTTTGTAAGTACCTACAATATTCTGGTTGCTGACTTTAGTAGCCGTATAACAGGAATAAAAAGAAAACAGGGCTGCCATTACTGCGCCAATTAAAAATCCTTTTCTGCCCGTTTTCATGATGCTATCTTACTGCAAATATAAGCTAATATTGGGTTCTATAAAATGGCGGCTCTATTCTTCCCGGGCTTTATTTACCAATTCCGTAGAAATGCTCTCCAAAGATTTAGTAGTTTTTGCGCCTAATTTTTTAATATTATCAATCCTTTTAACGATATTACCGGGACCGGTAGAGGCCTTTTTCATCGCCTCTTCATAGCTTAGTTTAGCCGAATTCATCTTTTTGCCCACATCCAGCAAGTCTTCCATAAGGCCGTGGAATTTATCATACAGCTTCCCGCTTTCTTCCGCTATTTCAAATACATTCCGGGCTTGCTTTTCCTGCCTCCATAGAGATGCTATGGTGTATAATGTAGCCAGCAGCGTGGTAGGGCTCACTATCACAATTTTTTTATCCCATGCATAATTAAATAGTTCATTATCCTGTTGCAAGGCTATACTGAAGGAGGATTCTATGGGCATAAAGAGTAACACAAAATCCAATGTGTTTATATCAATAAGAGACTGATATTCTTTTCGGCTTAATTCATCGATATGCTTTTTAACAGAGACAATATGCCGTAATAGGAATTGCTTTTTTTCTTCTTCCGTTGCTGCGCTTACAAATGCTTCATACGCTGTAAGTGATACTTTTGAATCAATAATAATGTGCTTATTATTCGGCAGGAACAACACCACGTCAGGCTGCAGGCGGTCTCCTTCTGAATTTTTTAAACTATATTGTATTCTGTACATTTTGTCCTTCTCAAGCCCGGAGCGTTCCAGCGCTCTTTCCAAAATCATTTCCCCCCAATTTCCCTGTGTTTTGCTGTCGCCTTTTAAGGCGCTGGCAAGGTTGTTAGCTTGTTCGCTTATTTTTTTATTCAGGTCAACCAGCGTGGTAATTTCCCCTTTTAGTGTATTCCGTTCGGTAGACTCAACTTTATATACATGCTCCACTTTTTCCTGAAATTCCTTTATTCGTTCACGCAAAGGAGTCATAATAGCATCTATATTCTCTTTGTTTTGGTTGGTAAATTTCTGGCTCTTCTCTTCCAGTATTTCATTGGCCAGATTTTTAAACTGTTCCCGCGATTGGCTATGCAGATTCTCCATATCCTGCTTAAGCGTATTCAGTTTTTCCAGTTGGTTCATTTTTTCCGTTTCTAAAATGGCAAGCTGTGTTTTCAATTCCATATTCCGCTGACTGGATTCTGCCAATTCCAATTCTTTTGCTTTCAATCTTTCGGCTGTATCCTGGTAAAGTGCTTTGCCAACATAGCGTTCTTCAATTTCGTTATTAGAAATACTATTCTTTAGTACTGTCGACTTCAACAGTAAGTATCCAATGAGAAATCCGATTATTAAACCTATAAGAAGGTAGAGAACCATAAACAAAATATTAGATTAGCAAATATACGAATCCAACCCGTGCCCGTTAAATACAAAATGAAATAGAAACCGGATGCGGGCTTTATATCTCCGTAATATCTGTTGAATTGAGCCAACCCTGGCTACCATTTGGCAGTTTTATCTCCGTCCAGTCGCCATCGGTTTTTACAATGCTTACTTTAGTTCCTTCGTGAAGCACGAATAATTGTGTAGCTTTTTCTTCAGGAGCGCCTTTCACGGTTACCGAAGCAGTCATTACAATGGCGGTATCGTGTGCGTTTAATAATTCATACTGCCCGTGTGCAATATAAAATGTAAAAAGGCTTAAAAAGAAAATTACCAATCCGGACCAGAAACACAGTTGCTTGGCAAGTATGCCTGAGACAGTGAGATACAAGGCAAACAATAAAAGGCTTAAACATAAAATCACTATAAATATAATTGCCCATTCCTTTTCAGTGTATTTGTTTTCAAATTTCTTCCATCCGCTGAAAATAAACAAAGGTGCATCTGCAGGTATTTTGTCCACTATTTTCAGATTGGCAAGTTGCAGGTTGAATTGTACATCGGCATCTGCAGGAGCAAGCTTCTCCGCCTTTTCATAATATAGTATAGCTTTAGGATATTCCCCTGTTTTGTAATAACAATTTCCAAGATTGTAATAGGCTTGCGCCGATTCAATACCCTGCTTTATAAAGTCCTTGTAAAAACCAATGGCTTTTGTATAATTGGTTTTATTGTAGGCTGCATTGGCGCTATCCAATAAAAGATAATCACCTGTAAATGCAAACAATGTTTTTGTGGTTGCCATCAGGCAAAACAAAAGCGTAAAGGATACTATAAACGACTTATGCAATTTCATCTTCCAATAAAGTTATCAGGTTCACTGCCGATGCATAAACTTCACCCAAGTTTCCGGTAACGGTAGCCGGCGCATATCTGGCAAATTCGCAATCATCCAATGTTTTATTTACCATTTGCAATGTTTCCGGTTTCACATTTTTTTGTGTAAGGTTTGCCGTTATGCTGTCCCGCGATAAATCAGCCATAGGAATGGTAAACTTATCGCTAAAGTATCCGTTAAGTGCGCTTAGCAATTCAGCATAGAAAACTTCTTTATTAGCGGATGCAATATTCTGATGTGCCACTTTGAGCCTTTTTTTAGCCATACGGGTAGCGCCTCTTTTCTTTAAAGCTACGGTGTCTTTGTGGAGTTCAACATACCTCCTTCTGCCCATTACAAAACCTATAAATGCTAGAATAGGAGCAAACAAACCTGCAAAAAAAGGAACGGAATAAAGGAAGAAATTATCGGTATGGTAATAAGCCTCATGCCCTGAATGTATATAGCGGATATCAGAACCTAAAGTTTTTACATCTTCTTTTTCCACCGGCCCGGAATTTGTTACCGATAACGCGGAACTGTTATCTCCTTTGTCTATTTCCAAATTCATTTCAGGCGTTGAAAGCGTAGAATATTGTTTCTTTTTAGTATTGAAATACGTAAAGTCAACCGGAGGTATTTTATAGTTGCCCGGATGCCTTGGAATTAGCAGGTAGCTGAATGTCCGGGAGCCGGATACCCCTGCCGGAGTTACAGAAAAATGGTCTGAAATCTTCGGGTCATAATGGTCGAAATCAGTTGGAAATTGCAAAGGCAACGTATCTATCAGTTTCAGGTTTCCTTCACCGGTAACGGTAATGGTGAGATTGAGCGCTTCGTTGGCTTTCACTTTCTTTTTATCAATAGAGCCTTTTAATGTAAATTCCCCGACTGCACCCGAAAAATTCTTTTCTGTTTTTGGCAAAGGCATTACCTCTATTGTCAATGGGTCGCTTTTTACCGTATAGGGAACTCTTTTATAAGACCCTCCGAAAAACTGGTCGAACAAACTCCGCGATTTAACCTGTTCGTCCACTATACATTGCATGGTAACCGGATTAATTTTTATTTTTCCGGTGCGTTGCGGGAACAGGATTTTTTGCTGAAAGGTAGCTACCTTATAAGGCACTCTGTCCACGGTTTCGCTGGTAGCAGATAACTGCCCGTGATTATTTTGAGTAATATCCTCGGTATAGAAACCTGAAAAATCAGGAGCATCCGTTTCCTGTATAGATTCTATATTCACATGTGTATAAATTTTAATAGTAGCCGTAATAGATTCGCCTTCATAAACTTTCGCTTTACTGGGTACTATGCGGATGAAGAGGTTGCTGTTTTTTCCTGTAATTTCAGCCGGGGAAGAACTGCCATTTCCCGGCTGAGATTGAGCAGAACCACCTGAAGCAGGTACATTTCCCGCTTTAAATACTTTTATGGTTAGTGAATTGGAAGTAATCGTTTTATTTCCGCATTTAATTGAAGCAGGGCCAATAGTAAAAGTCCCTTCCGATTTCGGAACCAGGTAATACGAGAAAGTAATGGCTTGCGAATATGCCCCGTTAATAATATTTACGCTTTGACTCTGCGCAGGACCGGAAACATTAAACCCTTCAAAGGAAGGAGGTGTAAAATCGGTTCCGCTTGCATTCAATGAATAATCCACCTGAAACTCCTGCCCCACCGCAACAAGGTTCGATTCGGCCTTTGCAGTAAGTGTTTGAGCTGAGAGAGTTGAAAGAAACCCTCCGCAAAAAAGAAAAATTGCAAGACATATGTTTGTTTTCAGGTTACGCATTTTTACCAATCTTTTTCAATCTGTTTTTTTGCCGTAGGCTGGGGTGGCTTGCGGTTATTTTTTTCATCATTATCTAAAGCATCCAGAATCCGTTGGGCATTTTGTTTGGTAATATTGTCCGGTTTTGGCTGCGCCTGCTGGGGTTGTGCTTGCTGTGGCTGCTGCTGTTGGTTTTGCTTCTGTTGCTGCTGTTGTTTTTTCTGGTTTTCCATAGCCTCGGCATACGCTAGGTTATAGCGTGTATCGTCATCGGTCGACTCCGCTTTCAGCGAGTTCTTGTATGCCTTTATGCTTTCATCGAATTTTTTCTGCTCCAAATAAGAGTTGCCGATATTGTGGTAAGCATGCGCCGATAATGTTTTATCCTTGGTTAATGCAAGCGCTTTATTATATTCATCGATAGCCTGGTCGTATTGTCCTTGCTTATAATAAGCATCGCCCATGTTAAACTTAGCCTTCAATTCGTTCGATTTATCGTTTAACGCTTTTTGATATTCATCGGATGCTTTGGAATAATCTTTATCGGCATATGCCTTATTACCGTTTCGGATATGCAAATTACCCTGCTGGGCCTGGCCAGAATAAACCCAGGCCGTGCAGAAGAACAGAATAAAGCCATATGTTAAAAATTTATTTTTCATTTTGCTTGCCAAATAAATTCAGTTGCTGGTACCATTTGGTTTTCCTTTCCGTAACAAATGTGTCAATAATAAGAATAATAAGGGCAATGAAAGCAAAAATCATGAAGTGTTCATTGTAATCCCTGTATCTTTTAATGGAGATATTAGACTTTTTCATTTTGTTTATCTGGCTAATTACTTTATCAAGCCCCATATCCGAATTACTGGCTTGTATGCATATTCCGCCGGAATTAGCAGCTATTGTTTCAAGCAGGTTCATATTTAATTTTGTAATTACCGTATTGCCGTCTTTATCCTTTTTATACCCTGTAGTTTTGCCATTTGCCATCACAGGAATAGGAACTCCTTCCGGCGAACCGACTCCGATAGTATGAATTACAATTCCCCTTCCGGCAGCCTCTCTCGATGCAGCCACCGCATCGTCTTCAAAATTCTCACCATCAGTAATCAAAATAATGGACTTGCTTCTTTTTGAAATCAAGCTGTCAGTTTGCCCGGTTAAAAGATTGGCGGACCGGGTTATTGCTTCGCCAATGGCTGTTCCCTGCACCGGTATTAAGCCTGTATTTATTTCGTTTAAGAAAAGCTTGGCTGAATTATAATCGGTGGTTATAGGCAGTTGAACAAAGGAAGTGCCCGCAAAGATTACTATTCCAATCCTATCACCCTGCAATTTATTTATTAATTGTTCTACTGCTTCCTTAGCTCGTTCCAAGCGGCTGGGAGTAATATCCTGCGCATTCATACTGTTCGATACATCCAGCGTAATTACAATATCGCTGCCGCTGGTATTTACATTTTCAAGATGTGCGCCGGTTTCCGGGTCAATCATGGCAACCAGTACAAATGCAAACGCGACTAAAGCGAGAATAAACTTCAGGTTTTTCTTGGATAATGAACTATCAGTTGAAAGCCTTTTAAAAAGAGTGGTTTCAGCAAAGCGGGCAATGGCTTTTTTGCGTAAATAAAGTGACAGGAAATAGACAGCCACCAAAATGGGCAATGCAATCAATGCATAAAAAAACTCCTTATGTGCAAAATCTATCATGTCAGGGTATAGTTCTTAATAAGGTATTTCTAAAAATCAGTTCAATCAATAGTAAAAGGCCTGCTAATTCAGCCCAGGGAAGAAATTCCTCGGGCCGTTCCGAGAAGTTTTTTACCTCTATTTTCGATTTCTCCATTTTATCGATTTCATTATATATTTTTTGGAGGCTTTCATTATCCGTAGCCCGGAAATATTTTCCGCCTGTGGTGCTGGCAATCTGGCTAAGGAGTTTTTCATCTATCTCTACCGGTACATAGTCGTACACATATTGGTCGCCTATGGCTTCCACCGGTCCGTATGCTTTTCCCATTGTGCCTACACCAATGGTATAAACCCGTATCCCAAAAACTTTTGCAATGTCGGCTGCTGTTTGCGGAGCCACGGAACCCGCGTTATTTTCGCCGTCTGTAAGTAATATGATTACTTTGCTTTTATTATTGTCTCCATTCAGGCGGTTAACAGCGGTTGCCAACCCATCGCCAATAGCAGTCATATCATCAATCGGGCGCAAACTGGGCTTATCAATCCGTATGTCTTCAAACAGGTTTTTTATAACCGAATGAGCTGTTGTTAATGGAGATATAGTCAACGCTTCACGGCTGAATATTACCAGGCCAATTTTGTCTTCCGGGCGTGAATCGATAAATTTTTCAGCGACTTTTTTGCGGCTTCAACCCTGTTGGGCGAGAAATCTTTGGAAAGCATACTGCTTGAAATATCGAGCGTAATCATAATATCGATACCTTCCTTTGTAACATTCTTCCAGTTCACTGTAGACTCCGGCCTTGCTAAAATGGCTATTAATAAACCAAGTACTATCATCCGCGTTCCAAAAAACACATGGTTTAAAATAGTTTTGTATGAAGTGAACGGCATTTTTTGCCCACTCCATGGCGACGGCATAACAACTTCAGAAGAAAGGTAATTATGTTTCCAGATATAATACGCCACCAATACAGGTATTGTGAGCAGGAACCAAAACACCAACGGATATGCAAACTGTATGTTATTCAAATAGGTCATCATACAGGTTGCGTATTTTGGGGGTGCGGTGCGGCCTCATTTGTTGACGCCATTACCGATTCCGGTTGTATAGCCGTTTCTTTAACGAAATCAACTGATGCATTAAAGCAGTACTCATGGTCGGTGGGCAATGGGTTTTCTTTGGCAAACTTTACCAAATCTGCCAGCACCAAAATATCCCTGAGTTTAGCCTTCATGGCTTCATTAATATCTTTCCTTTTCAACGCAGCCATAATTTCGTCTGATGTCATTTCAAGTGCTCCAATTCCATATCTTTCGTCTAAGTATATCCTTAAAATGTCGGTAATACCGGTATAATATTCTTTAATTTTTCCCTCCTGCCATAGCTTTTTAAGAGCGAGGCTTTCCAACTCCTGCAATGCTTTTACATGCGGAGGGATTATTACCTTGGGTTGTTCAACAACAACAGTTTTTTCTTTTCGGGTCAAACGGAGTATCAGGTAAATTAAGCCGCTTATCACTAACAATGCTAATAATCCCCACCCGATGTAGGGCAATAATTCAAGGAAATTAAAAGGCACTTGTATCGGCCCTTTAATGTCTTTGAATCCTTTGGTAGTATCCACATGAACGGTATTCACCTCCAGCATCATGGCTTCGGTAGACTGCGGATTAGAAGTATCCCCGTTCACCACAAACTGGAAAGGTGGAATAGCATAGTAGCCCGAATCAAAGCATGTAATAACTAAATCTTCGGTTTGTTGCTGGATATTCGGATGCGCGCTGTCACGGACTGTGGTAATCTTCGATTTGCTTATTACTTCAATTTTCGATACCAGCGAATCTCCAATTTGAGGAAATTGAATATTGGGTTGTCCGTTTTTCAAGTCGTATGCTGCCGTAAGGTGGAGATGGGTTTGGCTTCCAATCAAAATAGAAGTACTGTCAATCCGCGCGCTCACCTGCACTTGCGCTTGTGAAGCTATTCCTTGAATAATAAGGAAAGCAATTAGATAATATATATATACGATTTTAGCTTTCATTACCTGCCTCTCCGTTTAAACATATTCGACAAAGGCGCTATGTAAGACTCGTCCGTTGCTATACTTACATTATCGACCCCTGTCTTTTTAAAAATATCGTTCAGCATTTTCTCTTTCCGGTTAATGGCTTCACCATATGCCATTCGCAATTTCTTGTTCGCTGTATTCATCCACACAATCTTTCCCGATTCAGGGTCTCGGGTTTTCAACAACCCGATATTCGGCAATTCTTTTTCTCGTTTGTCATAAATTCTCAACGCAATTAAATCATGCTTGCGCGATGCTATTTTCATGGCATCGGTAAAGTCACCGTCCATAAAATCAGAAATTACAAAGGCAATGCTTTTCTTTTTAATAACGTTGGTAAGGTACTTCAACGCTTGAGTAATATCTGTTTTTGTATTCTTCGGCTTGAACTCTATCAACTCGCGGATGATTCGGAGAATATGGGGTTTCCCTTTTTTCGGCGGAATGAATTTTTCAATAATATCTGTAAAGAAGATTACTCCGATTTTATCATTATTCTGCAAACCTGAAAATGCCAATACCGCACATAATTCAGTTACTAAATCTTCTTTTAATTGTGTGCGTGAACCAAAGTTTTCCGAGCCGCTCACATCTACTAAAAGGATAACCGTTAATTCACGTTCTTCTTCAAAAACCTTTACATACGGGTGATTAAAACGTGCCGTTACATTCCAGTCGATGGTACGAATGTCATCGCCCATTTGATATTCCCGCACTTCGCTGAATGACATACCGCGGCCTTTAAAAGCGCTATGGTACTCCCCCGAGAAAAGAGATTGGGTAATACCACGCGTTTTTATTTCAATCCTTCTTACTTTCTTAATCAGCTCTGTCGCATCCATCGGCACATGAGTATAAAGTGTAAAGTTGAAAGTATAAAGTTTGTAAAGTTGAAAGGTTTTTACTTTCTACTTTTCTCTTCCTGCTTTCGACTCGTTTACGGTACTTCAACTGTATTCAGTATTTCTGTAATGATGTTTTCTGTCGAAATGTTTTCTGCTTCGGCTTCGTAAGTCAGTCCAACACGGTGTCTTAACACATCATGGCAAATGGCACGAACGTCTTCCGGAATCACATATCCCCTGCGTTTAATAAAAGCATACGCCTTTGCCGCAAATGCCATACTAATACTTGCTCGAGGAGAACCACCATAACTAATAAGCGGCGCAAACTTGCTTAAATTGTATTCTTTCGGGTTACGAGTTGCCAACACTATATCAAGGATGTAGTTTTCAATTTTCCCATCCATATATACATCCTTAACCAGTTTGCGGGCATTAGTAATATCGGCTGGTTTCAATATTTGCTGGGCCTTAGGAAAATCTGAAGCGAGATTCTGGCGGATAATCTTTTGTTCATCGCCCTTATTCGGATAAGTAATAACAACCTTAAGCATAAACCTGTCTACTTGCGCCTCAGGCAGCATATAAGTTCCTTCCTGTTCAATAGGGTTTTGGGTAGCTAGCACTAAAAACGGTTCCGGAAGCGGATAAGTGGTATCGCCAATAGTTACCTGCCTTTCCTGCATAGCTTCCAGCAAAGCACTTTGTACTTTTGCAGGCGCACGGTTAATTTCATCGGCCAATACAAAGTTGGCAAACAAAGGCCCTTTGCGCACTGTGAATTCTTCGTTCTTCTGATTATAGATAAGCGTACCAACCAAATCGGCAGGTAATAAGTCAGGGGTAAACTGTACACGGCTGAAACTTGCATCAATGGTAGAAGCAAGGGTTTTTATGGCCAGTGTTTTTGCCAACCCGGGAACCCCTTCAAGTAAAATATGTCCGTTGGATAATAAACCCACCAAGAGCCTTTCCAGTAAATATTTCTGACCAACAATAACCTTTTCCATTTCCAGGTTCATCAGGTCGACAAAGGCGCTTTCTTTCTGAATCCGTTCGTTCAATTCTTTTATGTCTGCCATAGTTAATTATTTGTGAGCACAAATTTAGACTACGTGCTAAGAAGGTAAGTACGTGAGGCTGTTAAAATTTGTTAAGTATTTGATTTTTAATATTTTTATTGACTCTTTCTCGGACAATAATTAGGGAAATCAGCAATCATATTTGAATGTATCTTTGCACTATGAATGAAAACCGCCCTTTAGCCGAACGGATGCGCCCTCATACCCTCAATGAGTATATGGGCCAAAAGCATTTGGTAGGTGAAGGCAGCATACTCCGCAAACTGATTGCTTCGGGCACTTTGCCATCTATTATCCTTTGGGGCCCGCCGGGAGTGGGGAAAACCACTTTGGCGCAAATTATCGCAAATGAATTGCAGCGGGAATTTTTCCAGTTAAGCGCTATTTCTTCGGGGGTAAAAGATATCAGGGAAGTGATTGAGGGGACAAAGAATAAAGGGCTTTTCACGGGGACACCCATTTTGTTCATCGATGATATACATCGTTTCAGTAAATCGCAGCAAGATGCCTTGCTGGGGGCCGTAGAACGAGGCGATGTAACCCTTATTGGCGCAACTACCGAAAACCCTTCTTTTGAAGTTATTTCAGCCTTGCTGTCACGTTCGCAGGTGTATGTATTGAAGCTACTTGAAAAGGACGACCTTCTCGAAATGCTTGAAAGGGCCATGAAAGAGGATGTTATTTTGAAGACTAAAAAAATTGAAATAAAGGAAACGGAGGCACTGATGAGGCTTTCGAATGGTGATGCTCGCAAGTTGCTCAACCTTTTTGAAGCGGTAGTAATGTCATCGACAGATTCTCCGGTTGCAGTAACTGATGAGTCCGTAATAAAAGTCGCGCAGCAGGTTATTCCATTATATGATAAGAAAGGCGAATATCATTATGATATTATTTCAGCATTTATAAAGTCAATTCGTGGGGGAGACCCAAATGCTGCGGTCTACTGGCTGGCACGAATGCTGACAGGAGGTGAAGATATTTTATTTATTGCCCGCAGATTGGTTATTCTTGCCTCGGAAGATATAGGGAATGCCAACCCCAATGCACTTCTCATGGCGAATAATTGCTTTCAGGCAGTAAACTCCATTGGTATGCCTGAGGCGCAAATTGTTTTATCACAGACTGCCATTTATCTAGCCTGTTCTCCCAAGAGCAATAGTGCGGTAGCTGCAATTGGTGCAGCAATGGCATCTGCGGAAAGCACATCACACTTAAGCGTACCGTTGCATTTGCGAAATGCACAAACAAAGCTAATGAAAGAAATGGGCTATGGAGTAGATTATAAATATGCCCATGCCTACGAAGGCAATTTCGTGATACAAGATTTCCTACCGGAAGAACTGCGGGGCACCATGTTTTACGAACCCGGAAAAAACCCTAAAGAAGAAGAGTTCAGGAAATATTTGGAGAAAACATGGGGGGAGTTTTATAAGTATTGATTGAGAGTTGAAAATGAAAAAGACAGTAATATTTTTACTTTTATTTTTTTCTTGCTTTATTGTAGAGGCGCAAAAGTTTGATTCAGCATTTCATTACAAAATCAAAAACTTTGATGCAGCTGTATTTCCTAAAGAATATGATAGAAAGCTCTATGATGATACTTCAATTCATTTAAGATTTACGCCAGATACAAATCAGGTGATTATAGCATATAAGGCTTTAATTGATTCAATACAGCGGATGCCGAAGTATTTTTTTTGGCAAGGACATCGTCATAAAAGTGAAACTTTACTCATGCTCAAGAAATACATAAATACATATAAATGGCAAATTTTTGGGTGTATTGATAAAAATAACCATAAATTATTATTAATTGTTGGGTTTAGTCCATTTTTTGTTGATGAAGAGCATTTTGATTGGCTAAAAGAAGAATTTTACTTGGATGACGGCGGATGCGAATATTGGCAAGCTTTATATAATTTGGATACCGGGCAAATCATTTTCTTTTATTGCAATGGTGAGGCGTAAATAATTTAATTATTATTCCGATTCCCTTTTCCGATTAATCTTTTGCAACACATCCACATCGGCTTTATCCTGTGGCCTTCCGGCAATCATTTTTGTAATGATAAGATGATGATATTGAATGATGGGAATGAATTTATCTTTCATTGGAAACATCTGCTTTTCCTTATCGGCGTCCTCATAAAGCATCCCCTGTACTTTGGTTAAAATATCAATTTTATTTGGTTTCTCACCAATAGTTAAAACTTGGGCGTTTGTGAAATCCATAGAAGAAACTGCAGCTAAGCTATCAATTCCAATACCCTGCTCTTTCAACGCCAAAATAAATTTATCACGGTTTTCGTTTGTTGGTTTCAACCAAATATCCATATCGGCAGTACCTCGTTCGTAACCATAATAGATAACTGCATAGCCGCCAATTAGCATAAATTCAACTTGATGTTTAAGCAAAAGCAGCAAGAACTTCTTATGCTCTTCAAGAAGTATATCCATTATTTCACAATAGTTAATTTGTTCCCAATCTTCGGATGCTTCTTCAGGTCTTCTGCATAAATCCGTTTGATAAGAGCCACGGCATTTATTAAATGTTGTTCCCCCGTTAGAGATGCCAGCCACTTATAGTTGTCTTCTTCAGCTTCTTCAATAGAATTAAAAACGGAGAGTATTTTTCCATTAGAAGGCGGATAAGCCACGGACGGCTCTTTAATTTGGTTTTCCTGTGACCTTTTTTTATAATTCTTTCCCTGCTTCATTTACTTGCAATATCAACAAAGATAAGACAAATTATAGATTTTAAGATGCTGGATTCGCATTCGTAATCGTATTCTTCGGCTTGTAACCACAACTTGGGTCATTCATTCGTTGTACAGCCGAGGGGCTCATGGTTGCTTTATGAACCTCATCCCCTAAAATTATTGGTCGTAAATAAGGACTCAGTTTATCGATTTCAAATACTCCGGTGCTTGAATCATGCATCATGCCTTTATAATCCGGTGCAAGGTTTTCCGGTTTCCTGATGGAAAGCCCTGTACCGGTAGCTTTGTCAATCATCCATTGCAGTGCAATATCACTTAGGCCTGTTTCTGGGTATCCGCCACCCACATCGCAATGTACCCCTGCAAACCAAACCTGCTCAAGCTTCTGATTAGGGTTATATTGTGCTTTGTTTGGGCTTTCCTCCCAAACTGAGGGCGCAAATTGTTTCCGGTGTTCATCAATTGCCAATGCCTGAAAAGCATTATCTATCGTGCTGCTTAAGGTTACATCATGAAATTTGTATTTGTCGTTGAGGAAGGAAAAGATTCCACCAACGGGAATACCCAATGCACCTACCGTATCCCAAACACCTACAAACTTGATGTTAGTTGTAAAACTGTTTTTAGATTTAAAAGCAACTGCTGCATCACTGTCGGCCGTATTGGTATCCCTGTTGCGATATATTGAAAAGGCTTGGGTAATTAACATCAGGTCGTATGATTTTACTATGCCACAACATCTTATTAAGCCTGCCAGGCTGCGGGCAGTATATGCGCCGCGGCTAAAACCAAACAAATAAAGTTCATCACCGGGTTCAAAATTCCACACTATAAACTTATAAGCATCTAATATTTTTTCATCCAATCCAAGGCCTGTGCCGCCCTCTATAATTTTTATTATTTCGCTGCCTTCCGAGCCTACGCCTTCATCGTAAAACTTAATTTGCGGGGTATTGCCTGCATGGTCGGTTTTTTCAATCAACTGGAATATTTTCTGAACATTCGATTGGATAAGTCTCCCTTCCTTATCTATCTCCGGTTTATCCCAGGTTCCATCGCTGCAAGTAATTATTCTTTTCATAGATTTAATTTTATTAATCTACAATAGTAATGAAAAAATCGGAAAAAACAACATTACTTATGTGACTTGCAGTTTTCTATCCTTTTTCAAAAGAAAACTTAGGAGGAATTGCAGTTATCATGCATTACCGATAACTGATAACTGCTTTTTAACTACGTTTGTCCTATGATAGTTGCAAAAGGCATACAAAAATCGTTTGGTAAATTGAATGTACTGAAAGGAATAGACCTGGAGGTTAAGAAAGGCGAAGTTGTATCTATTGTAGGTACATCGGGAGCCGGAAAGACTACTTTGCTCCAAATATTGGGAACCCTCGACCGTGCCGACCAAGGTAGTATTGAGATAAACAATATCCAAATACACAAACTTAAGGACAAAGAACTATCTCGTTTCCGAAACAGACAGATTGGGTTTGTATTTCAGTTTCATTACCTGTTGCCCGAGTTTACTGCAATTGAGAATGTATGTATACCCGGCTTTATTGCCAAAACCCCGACAAATGAAGTCCGCAAAAGGGCAGAGGATTTACTTACCCTTCTCGGTTTAAAAGAAAGGCTTGAACACAAACCTTCAGAATTATCGGGTGGTGAACAACAACGGGTAGCGGTAGCCCGCGCGCTTATCAACAACCCATCGGTTGTTTTTGCTGATGAACCATCCGGAAACCTCGATTCTGCCAATGCGAGGGAACTGCATAAATTGTTTTTTCACCTGCGTGATACTTTATCGCAAACATTTGTAATTGCCACGCACAACGAAGAATTAGCGGCTATGGCCGACCGGAAAATTACGATGAAAGACGGGCAAATACAATTCTAAATCCGAAATACCTTATAATTTAGAACTTACAGCTTTTCTTTTATCCGCTTCAATTGGTTTGCGAAATACTACATTATCATCAAACACATCCATTACTATATCGCTGTCGCGTTCAATTTTTCCGGCAAGCAATTCTTTTGAAAGTTCATTCAGCACTTTTTTCTGGATTAATCTTTTTATCGGCCTTGCGCCAAATGACGGGTCAAAACCGGTTGCTGCCAACCATTGAATAGCTTCGTCGGTTGCACTCAAGCGTATATTTTCTTCTTGCAATCTGCGCACCACTCCATCAAACTGCAACTTAACAATTGCATTAATGTCTTTTTTAGTAAGCGGAGTGAACATGATAACCTCATCAATACGGTTCAGAAATTCAGGACGAAGGGTTCTCCGCAATAATTCAAAAACCTGTTCTTTTGTAGCTTCAAAAACACTCTCTTTATTGGCTTTTGTAATCTTTTCGTAATTCTCCTGTATGATATTGGAGCCAATATTGGAAGTCATTATGATAATGGTATTTTTAAAATTTACCACACGGCCTTTGCTATCCGTTAGTCTTCCATCATCCAATACCTGTAAAAGAATATTAAAAACATCCGGATGCGCTTTTTCAATCTCATCGAGTAATACAACAGAATAAGGTTTGCGCCTGACGGCTTCCGTCAATTGTCCGCCTTCATCATAGCCCACATATCCGGGAGGAGCGCCAATCAAGCGGGAAATACTATGCTTTTCCTGGTATTCGCTCATGTCAATGCGAATCATATTATGTTCACTGTTAAACAGATAATCAGCTAACGCTTTGGCAACTTCTGTTTTACCTACGCCTGTAGTTCCCATAAAAATAAATGAACCCAACGGACGCTTGGTATCCTGCAAACCCGCACGGCTTCGGCGTATAGCATCCGCAACGGCTTCTATGGCTTCATTCTGGCCGACTACACGCTTGTGCAGTTCATCTTCCAGTTGCAGTAATTTATCTTTTTCACCTTGCAGCATTTTATTTACAGGGATGCCAGTCCAGCGCGAAACCACACGGGCAATATCTTCGCTGTCCACTTCTTCTTTCAGCATTTGCGAACCATGAGCTTTAATCACATCCCACTTTTTTTCCATCTCCGCCAATTTTTCTTCGGCTTCTTTTATTTTACCGTAGCGAATTTCAGCCACCTTACCAAAATCACTTACACGCTCTGCCTGCTCGGCTTCAAGTTTCAGGTTTTCAATATCCTTTCGGATTTTATGAATGGAGTTAACCACTTCCTTCTCCGATGTCCATTGGGCTTTCAGGTCGGAACGCTTATCGCTTAATTCAGCAATTTCACGGCTTAACTGATTGAGTTTATCCTTATCATTTTCCCTTTTAATGGCTTCACGTTCTATTTCCAATTGACGGATTTTCCTTTCTGCCTCGTCCAAATCTGCGGGAACAGAATTTATTTCTAATCTCAATTTGGAAGCTGCTTCATCAATCAAGTCGATGGCTTTATCGGGCAGAAAACGGTCGCTTATATAGCGTTGAGAAAGCTCCACGGCAGAAATAATAGCTTCATCTTTAATGCGAACTTTGTGGTGGCTTTCGTATTTTTCCTTTATGCCGCGCAGAATAGAAATAGCGTCTTCTTCGCTTGGTTCATCCACCATCACCTTTTGGAAGCGGCGTTCCAAAGCTTTATCTTTTTCAAAATATTTTTGATATTCATTTAGTGTCGTTGCACCAATTGCACGCAGCTGCCCTTTTGCCAAAGCGGGTTTCAATATATTGGCTGCATCCATTGCGCCTTCGCCCCCACCGGCCCCTACAAGGGTATGTATTTCATCAATAAATAAAATCACCTCATCCGATGAGGTTACTTCCTTTACAACTGCCTTTAATCTTTCTTCAAACTCTCCTTTGTATTTAGCGCCTGCAATAAGGGCAGCCATATCAAGGGCAAAAATCTTTTTGGTTTTTAAATTTTCCGGCACATCGCCGTTCATAATGCGCGATGCAAGCCCTTCGGCAATGGCAGTTTTACCCACACCCGGCTCTCCCACTAAAATGGGGTTGTTCTTGGTGCGGCGAGAAAGTATTTGCAGCACCCTTCGGATTTCTTCATCCCTGCCGATAACAGGGTCCAGTTTGCCGCTTTGCGCCATTGCGTTTAAATCAACAGCATATTTGCTAAGGGCATTATACGTCTCTTCCTGTCCGGAACTGGTAACAGTGCTGCCTTTTCTTAATTCCAGAATTGCTTTTTTAAGGTCTCCTTCTGTAATGCCATTGTCTTTCATTAACTGGGAAATGGTATCTTTTGTAGTTATTATACCCAGCAACAGATGCTCGATAGATACATACTCGTCCTTAAATTCTTTAATGGAATTAGTGGCTTTTGCTATTACTTGCTGCGCCTCATTCGATAAATATTGACCGGCATTGCTGTCTCCTGTTTTAGGGTAACGCTCCACAATTTTGTCAAGCGCTTGCCTGAAAATAGGCATATTGATATTCAACTTCTTAAAAAGGAAAGGCGTTACGTTCTGGTCCACTTCTAAAATGCCCTTTAAAATATGGCCCGCTTCTATGGCAGGGTTGCCATTTCCAACAGCCATCAATTGCGCCTGCTGTATGGCTTCCTGCGATTTTAATGTAAAATTATTCAGATTCATACGATAGATATTATACTATATACCTATCAAATACCGTTCCAAAGTTCAAGATGGAAAAAATGGCAGTATCAGTATATAAAGTTTGTAAAGTTCATAAATTAAAAAGGAAAACAAGTTTCAGACTTTATGAACTTTATAAATTTTATGAACTATCGCGCTATCAGTAGCTTCTGATAATAGGTTTTACCGCCTTCGGTAATAACCTCTATAATATAGAATCCGGCAGGCAGGGTGGATGTGTCAATGTTGTTGCCTGAAAAGTTACTGTTACTCAAATATTCCCTGCCATCTGCAGTAAATATTTTAAGGATAGTATTGCCCGGCATTGAGACACTCAATGTAACCGAATTGGTGGCGGGATTAGGATAAATGGAAAGGGGTTCATAGGTCGTTTTTTCAACAGAAGGTGCATTCAGTACCGGCCTGTGTCCATTTGATTTACCAAAAACGGGCCGCATCATCATAGAACCTGCATAACTGGCAGGCATCCATCCGCCCGGATATACATTTACATTATAATAAACCTTATCGGAATGGTTGGTATTATAATCCCACCCAATATTAAGGGAGTCGCCATAAGTCTGCACCCAGCCTACATAAAATGTTCCGTCAAACACGGTATCGGGACGCACAAAATTATATGGATAATAGGTATAGCCATTCAGGGAATCGGAGACAGTCGGATAAACAATAGAATCATCCTCACGTATCATCTTTCCCGGAGAACCGCCAGGGCCGGAATTATCCCAAACAGCAAGGCGCATAGCATAGTTATGCGGGTCAACAAATATATAATTGAAATAAATCTCCAAGCCACGCAGGGTATCGGGTTTGTTAAGGGTAAACTGGTATGCCAAATAAATAGGAGCAGTTCCGTTTATAAAGTAAGCGGCTTCTGCGGTACCATCATCATATGCATAGTAATCTGAAAAAATCTGGTCGAATCGCAAGGTATCATCCCATTTATCAAAATTGTTGGATACTTTAAGAACATGTGTCAGTGTGATTGTATCGGGTGCTGATAATGGGGCATAATTGAAATGAGATTTTATCTGGGGATAGATATGCTTCCTGTAGTCCTGATATCCGCTGTCAAAAAAGGGATATATATCATACGCCCCGCCATAATAACCGGAGGAAGCGTATGTTCTGCCAATAAGAGTATCGGAATAGGTTACGTTTATCGGGCTTGAATGAGAGTAGTTATTATTCCGTTCATAAATCCGAATACTATCAGCCAGGTCATTGGCAGTAAACTGCTCCCAAGGCATATATTGATAATTTGCAAGGATAGAAGGGGATTCATAAACGAAAGCCGCATCAAAATGAGCCGTATCGAAATAAAACCTGTTTTTATTCATATACACCTGGTCAATGTTCCATTGGTCGACATTTGCAGAGGTGCAGGCATAGTTTTTAAAACGGAACTGAAAATCTTTCCTAAATGCATTAAAGTGAACGTGGTTGATAGTATCTTCATCAAACGGTATCATAACCAAATGAAAACCGGTATCCGGGAAAACAGGGGTATAGCCCAAATGGTACCAAATAGTAGTCCAAGGGAAACTATCGCATCGGAACTGTAACATTAATGTGTCGGAAGTCAGAGGAGCATATCCCCTGCCACCTGCCTGAAAGTAAAAACTAAAATAAATGGAATCGGTACCTTTATACATCGAAAAATCAAATGGCCGTGAAGTAAGGGTGTCGGCCGGATACGATGCACCGGGCGGACAATTCGGATTAATGGGTTGTCCTTTATTGTTTAAGCCATCCAAAGTTGCAACACCAATGTTTGGAGGGCAAATAGGATATGTGTTATTGATATAGGCGGCATTATCCATCCATAAGGAATCATTGGGATATGGGCCTCCGTGTGAAAAATCATCCAAAAAAGGAAGTTTAGCTATCAGCGAATCGGAAATAATTCGCCAGATAAACCCATGGTTTTTTTCAGCCTGTTTTGTATATTGAACCAATACAGGATTGGTTTTTAAAGGAGCCAAGTGGTCATACCTTTCCTGGGCAGAAAGAAATGAGAAACGAAGTACCAATAAGAATGTGCAGAATAGAATTTTGCTGAATTTCATAACGTAAAAAATAGGTAACTATATACCATCCAAAATGTTTATGTTGTTGCTTCTTAGCTGTTATTCTATCCGGTTAACTTTATTCGGGAGTGCTAATGTAACGCTTAATTTTCAATTAAATTGTATTGGCTTATAGGGTATCATTGGTAATACCCTTGCCCACCTTCATGTTTATTACCGAACCCTTCGGAATTTTAGTACCCGGTTCAATTTGTTTGCCTTTGTATGTTTGTTCCAGCACAAACCCCGGTAATGGGTCAATAACAAACTGTATATCACCGGCTTTAAGCCCTCCGTTATCCAGCAAATTTTTCGCCTGCCGCAACGATTTATCTTTCAGATTCGGCATTTCAACCAAGGGCGGTAATGTAGATGTTACATACAGATATATGTTCCTCCCTTTTTTTACGTGCGCCCCGGGATATGGGTTTTGGTTGATTACCAATCCCGGAGGAGAATCTTCTACATATACAGAATCAATAATTATATAATTAAGCTCCTCATTTTTCAGAAGTGTTTCGGCAGAGGCAACCTTGGTTTTGGTAAGGTTTTGAAGCACTATAAATTCACCGTGGCGGGTATAATGAGACAAGTAATATACTGCGCAACCAAAAAATAGAACCCATACTAAAATAGCCAATAGTAAGTGCTTGAAAAATGTCTTGCTTTTTAAGAAAGCGCCAAGGTTTTTAAGCATGTTTGGCCTTTTTTAGTTTTTCAAAACCATATTGCAGGATATTGTCAATAAACTGATAGGGAGTATATCCGTTAATGGCGGTCTGGTGAAATATGCATGTGGCTGGGGTCATTCCGGGAAGCGAATTTACTTCAATAAATATTACCTCAGACTTTCCATCGGGAAAAATTCTAACAAAAGCATCGATTCGGGCATAGCCCTCGATATTCAAAAGTCTTGCTGCTTTCAAAAATTCAGCCTTTACAGAATCCGATATTTTTTGCCTCAGTTTATTGTCGGCCGCATAACGTGCAGGAGTTATATTTTGTCCTTCACCCGCTAAAAATTTTTCTTCCAGTGATAATACAGCACCTTCTGATAAGGCCTCAGATGCTTCAAAAATTTCGTATTCTTTTCCTTTCGGCGTATAGTGTGTCAGCATTCCGCCTGTTATTTCCAAAAAACGGGAAGCACCCTTTTTACTGATTAGTTCTTCCGCCAAAAAAGCCTTCTTAATCGGGAATTCCTCGTTGGCACGAATCTGTAATAGTTCGGTTGCCTTTTTATCCTTTTCTACTTTATCACGGAAAATAAGTTTTGTGTATGCATCAAATTCTTCCGCCGATAAAATTTTCCGAACGGCTGAACTGCAGCCATCATCAATTGGCTTGGCAATAAAAGGGGAACCGAGTTTTTTTACAAGGTTATTATATACTTTCGTTTTGTCTTTGCACTCTTCTTTATTTATAATCATATCATCAGCCACCAGCAAACCATTTTCACGCAGAATCCGGTCGGTTTCGTATTTATTAATAGTAATAGCAGAGGTAGCTACCGATGAACCATTATAAGGCAACCCTACTTTTTCTAATTCTTTTTGAACTGTTCCATCCTCGCCAGGCCTGCCGTGAAGCGCAATAAACACGCCATCCACTTCTTTGGCTAATTGAGCATAGGTTAGTTTGCGCGGTGGCAACAATGCTTTGCCTGTTGCATACTTTCCGGTAATTGCTTTACAATTCTCCTGAATCTTTTTAATGAATGGATGAATTTTATAATTCAAAATCTTGTCGCGGATATCATCCGCATTATCCTTTAACAAAACATTAATCGGAATAGTATAAAGGCTGTAACTTTCAGCGTTACCACTTAGAAAAACAGGCAAAGGTTCATACTTTGTTGAGGATGCCAGTTTCTCATAAATGTTCCGTCCGCTCTCAACGGAGATATGCCTTTCGGAAGAATAGCCACCCAGTATTACGGCAATTTTCTTTTTGGAGGATAGCGCATTTTTTTGTTTATCCAGCAATTCGTCCATTGTTTTTAACAATGCCGCAAATGGCGGATAGTACATGGAAGAAATAAGCCGTTGCTGTATGGAGGTACGAATAATAAAAGTCAGGAATTTGGATGGATTCAACCCAATTTCCGCTGCCTGATGAAAGAAGAAAGAAGACGGCAACATACCTGAAGTGGTATTCGGGTCATTCAAAAACACTTTGCCTTTGGGCGAAATAAAACCATCTATACGGGCATATACATTAAAGTGCATATCGGAAAACAATTTGCAACAACTTTCGGATATGGACATGATTTGCTTTTCAGGTAAATCTATGGGTGTGATTTTCCGCGATAAGCCCGGTAAATATTTCGAACGATAATCGAATATGTTTTGTCCCTTGCGGATTTCCGTTGGCGGCAATGCAATAGGGTTCCCGTTTTCATCTTGTATCACAATACATGAAAACTCTTTGCCGTCGAGGAACCGTTCAATCAGCACTTCGCTTTCTCCATCGAATGCTTCCAATAAAATATCCTCCTTTGATTTACCGAAAATAGAGTTGACTTTTGTTAAAAGCTCCTCAGGATGATTAATTACAATTGATTCCTTTTTGCTTTTTAGTATTAATGGGAAACCTATACCCTCGCGGATATCGGACATTTCCCTAATAAAATGAATTTGCTGTTCTTTGCTATATGATTTCCATTCGCCGAATGAAATCTTTTGCATGAAAAAACTGCGGTAAACAGCTTTTTCAAAAGAGGCATAGTCACTTTTACTTAGTACAGTAGCACCAATAGAAGAGCCTTGATGCGAAGGTTTAATAACACAAGGGATGCCAATTTTCTTTTTAAAACTACTATGTATTTTCTTAAGGTTTGCATCTGAAATATCAGTTCTTTTCAACGTAATATAATCGGGCGTTGCAAAGCCGTAACTTTTCATCCATTGGCGTTGCAAAGCTTTATCCATACCCAATGCAGAGGACAATATTCCCGAACCGGAATAAGGAATTTTTAAATACTCCAGTAACCCTTGTATGCTGCCATCCTCCCCTCCTGCCCCATGCAGGCAAAGGAATGCAAAGTCAATATGTTTTTTTAATTCTTCCGCCTTAACATGCGTGCCGATTTTATCCAGCATTTCCACCGCAACGTTCTTTCCTTCACCAACCAGTGATGACTGACCACTGACCACTGACTCCGCATAGACCTGAAAGTTATTCGGAGAATTGGGCAGATATTCCACCGGAGGATAAAAATCGCGGATACTTCCTTTGTAAATATATTTCCAATCGAGCAGAACGAAATTGCCAAAGCTGTCAACAAAAACAGGGATGGCATCAAACAGCGATTTGTCGAGGTTATCATACACCGTGCGTCCGCCTGCAAAAGAGACTTCCCGCTCCCGCGAAAAGCCTCCAAAAATAATTCCTACCCTTAATTTCATTAGTGCTCGTTTTCTAAAAGCTGCAAATATATGGGTTTGCACTAATACTTACCCCCCTCCCCCACTCTATTATTAACATGGCTTTGTCATCCTGAACAGAGCGAAGTATCTCTTTATAGAAGAGATACTTCCTTCGTCAGAATTATAATCGCACTGGCTTTGTTTTTTTATTAGTAATTTTGCGCCCAGCAGGTCGTTCTATCGCTTCGCAGCAATGCGGAGAGGAAAGTCCGGACAACAAGGAGCATCCCACCCCTGGAATACAGGGGGCATCAGGCAGTAAATGTTTGGTGACGGACAGTGTCACAGGAAATAACCGCCCCGCAGCAATGCGGAGTAAGGGTGAAAACGCGAGGTAAGAGCTCACGATATTGCAGGGCAACTTGCAGTAGGGATAAACCCCGGGAGTTGCAAGACCAAATAAGCCAGGGCTTTAGGGTGGCTCGCCCGACTTGGTGGGTAGGTTGCAGGCGCAACGCAGCAATGCAATGCCCTATCACATTTCGGTGTGATGAGATAAATGATAGAATCAGCCTCAGTCATGAGGGGTAGACAGAATCCGGCTTACAGACCTGCTTTTTTATTTCGTAACAATCATTTTCCGAGTGCCGATAAAATTGTCAGTAGTTATGGGTTAGTCCTCCTTCTGAATCGGCAAAATAACTGTTACCCGTGTATATTCATTCAGTTTGGTATCTATTTCTAAAACGCCTTTGTGCAGTTCAATGATTTTTTGCGTAAGGGCCAACCCCAGGCCATTTCCTGAAAATGATTTGGCGTTTTCGCCCCTGTAAAAAGGTTGAAATATCTTTTTCATATCATCTTCCTGTATGCCTATGCCCATATCGGTGCAGGTAATGGTAACCACATCGTTTTTTGCTTCCAGCGATATGTACACCTGGTTATCATGCGAATACTTGCATCCATTATTCATGATATTAATGAGTGCGCTGCATAAAAGTTCATTCCCGTGTATTATCAGTTTTTTCTGGTTCTCCGGAATAATGGTATATCGTTCGATTACTTTATAATTCGGGTGTTGGTTCAATAAATCGCCTTTTGCTTGCCACAGTAATTCGTCAATCCTTATTGGATAAAGTTTAAGCGATTCCGGGCTCATGCTTGCTTCTGTCAACTCCAGCAGCCCATTCATCAGCAGGCGCAGTCTTTTTATATCATCCAGCATAGAGGCAAGCACCTTCTTATATTCCACAGATGTACGATCGCTGAGCAGCGCCACTTCAATTTGAACCATTAATATTCCGAGCGGTGTGCGCAGTTCGTGCGATGCATTGGAAATAAAATCCTTTTTCATTTCAAAAGCTTCCTCCAGTCCGTTCAGCATTTGGTTAAAGGTGAGCGCCAGCCTGTCTATTTCGTCATTGTTTTTGCCCACCTTCAGTCGCAAATCAAGGTTGGAAGCGGTAATATCCCTTACATTTTTAATAATATTATTAATGGGCAGAAGTATTTGCCGGGAATAAAAATACCCCGAAATAAAGGTGATAAAAAACGCAACAAAACAACCGATACTCAATATTTCAGCTAAAAAACGCAACTTATCATATCCCACGGCATCATAGCCATATATATATACAATGGCATTTTCCAGCTTTCCTTTATAGTATATCCAGAGGGCTTCATTCTTCCCATCTTTTTCCCTTATTTGATTACTGCTTTTTATTTTGATAAATAAATTTTCCGATAAAGGAGGGGCAGGCACTTCCAACGGATACCTGTATACCAATTTACCCGAATCACTATACACATCAACCCCTGTTTCAGGGGTAAATAATGTATTCTTATCTATAATCCGGAGCATGGTAGTATCTATCTCCTTTACGTCTTTAGAGTACATGCGGCCCTCGGTAAGCCCATCGGCATACAAATCATCATAAAACCGGTCTTCGCGGTAAACAGAAAAAATATAATAAATAGCTAATGAAAACAGAACCAGAATAACCGTTACAATTAAAGAGAACCGCAGCGTTAACCTTTCCCTAATCTGCATCTCCTCCTGCTTTTAAAATATACCCCATGCCAATATAGGTATGTATCAGTTTCGGAAAGGATGGCAAATCTATTTTTTTACGCAGGAAATTAATATACACATCTATAACATTGGTTCCGGTATCGAAATTGATGCCCCATATTTTTTCGAGCAATTCTGCCCTGCTTACTACTTTGTTTTTGTTCTGCATAAGATATTGCAGCAGGTTAAACTCTTTCAGGGTAAGTTCAATAATAATTTTACCGCGTTTAACAACTTTCGAATCTAAATCCATGGTTAAATCAGCCACTTTCAAAACTTTATTCTTTTCCGTTATCAGCTCGGAACGATTGAGCAGCACTTTTAATCTGGCCAATAACTCGGCAAACTCGAATGGTTTTACCAGATAATCATCCGTTCCGGTATTGAAGCCTTCCAGTTTGTTTTCGATTTTATTCAACGCCGAAAGCATGAGTATAGGCAACCTGGGTTTTTTTTGCCTGATTAAGCGGCAAACTTCATAGCCATTTAATTCGGGGAGGTTTACGTCGAGTACTATGGCGCTGTAATTATTCCTCAAAGCCAAATCAGCTCCTGTTCGCCCATCCATGGCAATATCTATATGATAATGGTTTTCTTCCAGTCCCATTTTTACATAGGCCGACATTTTCGGTTCGTCTTCCACCAATAATATACTTGCCTTTTCCATATTGCAAAGGTGAGTATTTTCGGTACAACAAACTACTAATTAAAGTCAATTAATCGCTTTTTAATGTTTCGTACTGACCAGTAGCATAATATTGCACTGCGTCAGGATTTCATTGGCACGAGGATAGAGTAGAGTTTATACAAGGGATTAATGGAGTTCTGACGCTTTTTTGAAGAATTGCCTTGTTGAATCCCTTCCATCTCACTCAAATCCCTCCTTCTTAACATTTAACATACATTTTCTTTGCGTTTCCAATAATTTACTACCTTTGCGCCCAATTAAATAAAAAATACAAAGAATGTACTTAACAAAAGAAGCCAAAAAGCAGATATTCCGTGAACACGGAGGCGCTGAAACCGCAACTGGCACATCAGAAAGCCAGATTGCCCTCTTTACCGTCCGCATCAATTTCCTTACACAACACCTTAAAGACAACCCAAAAGACTTGGGAACCAAGAGGTCGTTGGTAAATTTGGTAGGAAAACGTAAAGCTCTGTTAGAATACTTAAAGGCCAAAGATATTGCTCGTTACAGAGCACTCATCAAGAAGCTGGATATCCGTCGTTAGTTTATAAAGTTCATAAAGTTGAAAGTTTATAAAGTAATACACTTTATGAACTTATCGGCTTTACCCACTTTACAAACTTTCTACTTTACAAACTTTTAACTCATTACACATGAATATAAAAAACATTAAAATCGCTCTTCCGGGTGAAGGCGACAGGTCTATTACCATAGAAACAGGTAAGCTGGCCAAACAAGCAGACGGAAGCGTAGTGGTTCGCATGGGCGACACCATGTTACTCGCTACCGTAGTATCAAACAAAGACGCTAAAGAAGGTATGGATTACCTTCCTTTATCCGTTGATTACCAAGAAAAATTTGCATCTTCGGGACGTATCCCCGGCGGATTCTTCAAGCGCGAAGCCCGTCCTTCGGAATATGAAATCTTAATTTCCCGTCTCATTGACAGGTCATTACGCCCATTGTTCCCGGATGATTACCACGCAGAAATCCAAGTATTGGTTTACTTAATCTCTGCCGACGGCAAGGTTATGCCTGACTCGTTAGCCGGATTAGCAGCTTCTGCCGCTATTGCTGTTTCCAATATCCCGTTTAACGGGCCCATATCGGAAGTTCGTGTATCTAAAATTGATGGCAAATTTGTAGTTAACCCTACCTTTGAAGAAAACGCAAATGCCACCTTAGATATTATTGTTGCCGGAACCATGAACGATTTGAACATGGTGGAAGGTTCGATGAAAGAATGCAGCGAAGCCGAAATGGTGGAAGCATTGAAACTGGCCCACGATGTAATCAAGGACCAATGCAAGGCCCAATTAGAATTGGCTAAGTTGGTAGGCGCGACTGAAAAACGCGAATACTCCCACGAAACCAACGATGAGCATTTGAAAGAAAATATGCGCAAGCATTGCTACGAAAAGTTTTATACCATCGCTACTGAAGGGTTGGCCAACAAGCATGTCCGCAATGAAAGGTTTGAAGCCGTTCGCGATGAATTTAAAGCAACCCTTACCGACGAAGAAAAAGAAGAAAAAGCAGGCATGATGAAACGTTACTTTTTTGAAATAGAAAAAGAAGCCGTTCGCGATTGCATGCTGAATGAAAAAGTGCGTTTGGATGGCCGCAAAGGCGATGAAATCCGCCCGATATGGAGCGAAGTAGCTTACCTGCCAATGGCGCATGGTTCAGCTATCTTCACCCGTGGCGAAACACAATCACTTACAACAGTAACTTTGGGTAGCAAATTAGATGCCCAGTTAATTGACGGAGCCGTGATTGACGGAACAAATAACTTTATGCTGCACTATAACTTCCCTCCGTTCTCAACCGGCGAAGCGAAGATGATGCGTGGCACAGGCCGCCGCGAAATAGGCCACGGTAACCTTGCATTACGTGCCTTAAGAGCCGTTATGCCAGTTGAAAATCCATATACTGTTCGTATCGTATCTGATATATTAGAATCGAATGGTTCATCATCTATGGCGACTGTTTGCGCAGGATGCTTAGCATTGATGGATGCAGGTCTGCAAATTACCAAACCCGTTGCAGGTATTGCTATGGGATTGATTGCTGACCCTAAGAGCGGTAAATTCGCTATCCTTTCTGATATCCTCGGCGATGAAGACCACCTTGGCGATATGGACTTTAAAGTTACCGGAACAAAAGACGGTATCACCGCCTGCCAAATGGATATTAAAATTGACGGACTCTCCTACGAAGTGCTTGCACAGGCATTGGAACAAGCCCGCAACGGACGTCTCCACATATTAGGCGAAATGGCTAAAACACTTGCCGGCCCGAATGCCGATTACAAACCTTATGCTCCTCGTATTATCCAAATCAAGATTCCTAAGGATATGATCGGTGCAGTTATAGGTCCGGGTGGAAAGGTTATTCAAGGCATACAAGCCGACACCGGTGCTGTTATTGTAATTGAAGAAAAAGACGGAATGGGTTATGTAGATATTTCCTCACCGAACAAAGAAGCTATCGACGCTGCTTTGGCCCGCATTAAAGGAATTACTACTATACCTGAACCCGGAACCGAATACGAAGGAAAAGTAAAGAGCATTGTTGAATTCGGCGCATTTGTTGAATTCCTGCCGGGAAAAGAAGGTCTGCTCCACATTTCGGAAGTAGACTGGAAACGCCTCGACAGTATGCAAGGCATCTTTAACGAAGGTGACACTGTACGTGTGAAACTGTTGGCAGTTGACCAAAAAACGGGCAAATACAGATTATCACGTAAAGTGCTTTTACCACGCCCTGAAGGCATGCCTGAACCTACCGAAGAAGAAAGCAACGGTGGCGGTTTCCGCTCCGGCGGAGGTGACAGACGCGGCGGCGACAGACGTGGCGGCGGACATCGCAGATAGGTCCGAGCCGGACGAGCAGTCGGAGCCCGACTGGCAAACGTTAGTTCGTCATTGCGAGGAACGAAGCAATCTTACCCAATAAATAAAATAAAACCCTTTCAGAAATGGAAGGGTTTTTTGTTTTTACAGATTCCCCATCCCCCGGATGGGCAGGGTGGGTGGCCGTTTAAATACAGACCGAAGTCCGGAGGACTTAAATATGAGTAGCCACCGATGTAATCGGTGGTATAAACCAAACAATGATTTGCAACCCTGAAAGGGTTGAACAGAAAAACACATTGCTGTTTATTCAACCCTTTCAGGGTTGCAATTAATCCTGCACTATTTACCACCGGATTCTCCTGTGGCTACTCACATTGAAGCCCTTCGGGCTTTGCGAACCTTTGTGGGTGGGGCTTAGCTTTTATTTAAGGGCTAAAGCCCTACCAATTGTATTGTATTAACCCAACCACGGCTTAAAAGCCGTGGCTAATGAATGAAGGTATCCCGCCGTTCATTCATTAGTCCCGCCATTTATGGTGGGGTATAAATAAACCCCTAATTAAAATAAGTCGCTGTGTGTGCCGGTCCTTACTAAATGAATTTCCTTTTTATTTTTGTTGCAGTACCATATCAATAACCAATCGGGCAAGAGATGGCACTCCCAATAACCTGAATAATTACCGCGTAATTTATGAGGATTATATTCAGCAGGTACCTCGCCTGTTTTTTCTAAAAGTTCAAATGTTTCGTTGATTAACTCCAGATTTAAACCCCTTTTACGGCATACCTTATAATCCTTTCGAAATTGATTGGTAGTGCGTAATGTAAACAAGGCCTACTTATTTAAAGATGAAATAAGTTCTTTAGAACTTTTATGCTTTTTGGTCTTCCCCTTTTTTGATTCACCTAGGGCTGCCCGTGTTACACGGTTTGGCTTTTGATAAATAGTTACAAAAGACAATGTTTTAACGTACTCTAAAAAAAGCAACGCCTCTTTTTTATTCGTATCTATTGAAATGTAGGTCATAGATGCTTTATAGTTATTCCTCATGCAAAGATAGGTAATTTTCATTCATTAGCCCCGCCATTTATGGTGGGGTATAAATAAACCCGCCAATTTTGGGGCTTTAGCCCCTTGTTCTCCTTCACCTTTCTTTGCGCACCTTTGCGGTTAAGGAAATTGAAGTTTAATTTAAATCTTGCACCCACTAAAGTCAAGATAACCAATAATAGGATATTTAGTAATTTAGAGTTTTATATTTGCCTTTGAGTATGAAGTTTAATCTGCTAATTTTTCTTTTTTTACCGAATTGTTTACTTGCTCAAGATTTCTTAATTCAAGATTATGGAGCAAAGGATAGTGCGATTTTTAAGATAATTAATAATAATAAATTAGTTAAACGGATAGCATTCTCCACTTCATTTTTGAAAACTGAAATGATAAATTTCATCACAGAATGGGATGTGTCTAAAAATGGAATTATTTATTTTACGAATGGAATTAATATTTACCAAGTCAATAAAGATTATACGATTTCTAAAAAACTTTCCTCTTTAAATAATATATTAGAATTTACAATTCAACATAATAATGCTTACATCATATACAATACTGATACGACAGAAGCTATTGGTGACCATAGGTATGATGGTAATGATAAGTTTATCAAATTAAATTTTTTAAATGATAAAATTGATACTATCAAGTTGCCAAACTATATTAATGTTTCAAATTTATGCATATCGCCAAATGAAAAATTTGCAATTTTTTTCTATACAAAAGATTTGACCGAAACTACCTATGGTATTACCTACTTGATGCTAATGGATTTTAAAAATGGAAAAATAGAAAAAATTGATAGCGCAAATTCTGTATACCAAATGGGCGTAGATGGCTTAAAACATGTATTATACTGGGTTGATGATAGTTCCTTTTTGTATTTAAATGGCTATTTTAAAGGTAGGCACCCTATATTTCAATATTCATTGAAAAGTAAAACAAGGAAAAAAGTATTTATGGAACCTCAAATTGGTGAGAATTGGTTCTGTTATTCAAATGGTTATTACTATTTTGAGGGTGGCGATGGCTTTTATAAAACAAATGGTAGTAAGGAAATACCAGTATTTAATGACGAAAAATTATTAAATGTAAAATTATTAAGATAATTATTTCACTCACCCCATGCCAACCTCCACTACCAAAACCAACCTCATCCAAGCCGAAAAAATTGCAGAGCAATTGTTCAATGCTATTCAAGAGCGGGGGTACGCCACTGGATTTTAGAGCTCCACTTTGTGGATAAAGAAAAACAAATCGGTGCTTTTTTCGAGCAACTGCTGACCTGATTGCCAGTCCGGCTCGGACCCTCATTGCGAGAAACGAAGCAATCTCTACTACTATTGCTAATGAGATTGCTTCGCAAAGCCTCGCAATGACGAACAACACTATTTGCATGTCTGGCAAGGGCCTTTAACACTTTCTAATGCCGACCGGCTGTGGCTTCATTTGGAGTTCATTTTGCCGAAATACTTTTGTTTTTGGATTTCATGCTATACTTTAATAATAAAGAGTATGAAAGTTAAAGAAGAAATAGATTTCAGGGAATGGCTGCTGCGAGCGTTTGTAATAGTGTTTGTATTATTCGTATTTTACATCGCACTAGTCCCGAATAAATAAGCGGATTAGTAAGATTGCTTCGCAAAGCCTCACAATGACGATTGGCTGTACTTAATGGTGAATCAGCCCCTCCGCAAAACCTTTTACATTCACCCCGTCGAAATTACCGGAGCTCATCATAAGCAGGTTGGTATCTTTCCAATCAAGTTGCTTTAGAGAGTCAATCATTTTTGCTGAATCGGTATAAACTTCAACTGAACCAAAATAATTCTTCACTTCATCAGCACTGAGAGCCGCCAATCGCTTATGCTCCAGCACATGCGGGTTAAAATATACTTTGCGCACATCAGCGTTATCCATTGTGCCTTTGTACTCTTTCAAAAACTCTTTCGTAAGGCTGCTAAAGGTGTGCAACTCCATGCAGGCGACTAATTTCCTTTTAGGAAATTGCTCCTTTACCGCTTGTATTGTAGCTGTAAGTTTAGATGGGGAGTGCGCAAAATCCCAATAAATATTGGTGGTTTCATTTCTCGCCACCAACTGCAAACGCCTTGCTGCGCCTTTAAAAGAAGATATAGCTTCTGCGAATTCTTTCTGCGTAATTCCCAACAACAGGCATACTTCCCAAGCCCCACCCATGTTGAGCAGGTTATGTTTCCCGAAGACTTCAAGTCTTGTATCTCCTGCATCTCCATGCAAATAAGTTACTCCATCTTTCACCACATTGGTAAGCGTGTTATAGGGAAGTAAGTTTACACCGCCTTTGGCCAGTGAGGTAAGCTTGCGCACTTCCTCATCTTCATTACAGTAGATTAATGAGCCATTAACAGGTATCTCTTTCACAAAATTTTCAAACTGCTCCACATAGCTTCTATATGTTGGGAACACATTTATATGATCCCACGCAACACCTGATATTAAAGCAATGTCGGGCTTATATAAAAGAAATTTTGGCCTCCTGTCTAATGCGGACGCAAGATATTCATCTCCCTCAAATATAGCCACCGGCGCATCTTCCGAAAGTTTCAAACTGGTTTCAAAACCTTCCAGTGCAGCGCCGGCTAAATAGTCGAAATTCTTATTGTGGTACTTCAGCACATGCAGAATCATAGCGGTAATAGTGGTTTTCCCATGGCTACCCGCAATCACCACACGCGTTTTATTTTTTGTCTGCTCATATAGATATTCAGGGTAAGAATAAATACGTATGCCTAACTCCTGCGCCCTTATCAATTCAGGGTTATCGAGCCTTGCATGCATACCTAAAATAACAGCATCCAAATCCTTTGTAATGCGGTTCACATCCCAGCCCTCGGCCGAAGGCAATAAGCCATAGCGTTGCAAATTACTTTTGGCAGGGTCTACTATTTCATCGTCGGAACCGGTAACTGTTATTCCTTTTTTATGCAAGGCAATGGCTAGGTTGTGCATGGCGCTTCCGCCAACGGCTATCAGATGTACTTTCATAAATACAAAATTAGGGATAATACAAGGGGAGTCTTAACGGAAAAATAATTAGAAATTAACATTCAATTATTCATTACTATTCTCATTTTTTTATTCCCAATTAACATTACCTTTGGGACACAAAAAAATTATGGAACTATATACCATACATACAGGTAATTTTAAACTGGACGGCGGAGCTATGTTTGGCGTGGTGCCAAAATCGATGTGGAACAAGCTCAATCCTGCCGATGAAAACAACATGTGCAGTTGGGCCATGCGTTGCCTATTGGTGCAGGATGGCAAGCGCCTTATCCTTATAGATAACGGCATGGGCACTAAACAAGATGCCAAATTTTTTGGTTATTATTATCTGCATGGCGATGATACGCTTGAAAAGTCTTTAGCTGCAAATGGATTTACCACCGACGATATTACCGATGTGTTCCTCACCCACCTACATTTCGACCATTGCGGGGGCAGCATTAAATGGAATACTGACAGGACCAAATACGAACCTGCTTTTAAAAACGCTACTTATTGGAGTAATCCACTCCATTGGGAATGGGCCATAAAACCCAATGCCCGTGAAAAAGCGAGTTTCCTGAAAGAAAATATTTTGCCCATACAAGAAAGCGGCCAACTGCAAATGATAAAAGGAAATGGAGAAACACAATTGCCTTTTTCTGCCATCTATGTGCACGGACATACAGAAGCGATGATGCTTCCGAAAATTATGTATAAAAAACGCCCCGTGGTTTTTTGCGCTGATTTATTACCCGCCCGCTGGCATATTCCCCTACCCTATGTAATGGCTTATGATGTGCGCCCTTTGGAAACGCTGAAAGAAAAAGAAAGGCTCCTGAATGAATTTGCAGATACAAATACCGTCTTATTTTTTGAACATGACCCGGGTGCAGAGTGCGCTACATTAAAAAAAACGGACGGAAGAGTTTCATTGGAAAAAACACATACACTAAAAGAATTATACAGCTAAGAAAAGATGCTACGCAGCAAAAAATCGGCATATACAAAATGGGCAGACTGGGTAGTCCTGCTCCTGATTTTAGTTGGGCTTTTTGCACTGATTAAATTGGCCTATTACGCACCCGCTGCTGCCAAATCAACGCCAATTTCACTGGGGTTACGCTATATTCCATACTATGCATGGAAGTCCGTTTTCCGCATGATTATGGCATATATGCTTTCCATTCTTTTCTCCATATTTTATGGTTATGCGGCAGCCCGGAGCAAGATGAATGAAAAAATCATGCTACCCATTTTGGATATTTTGCAAAGCACTCCTATCCTCAGCTTTCTGCCTGTTTTTGTATTCGGTCTAACGGCAATCATGCCTCAGAAAATAGCTTTAGAAATAGCAGCAATATTGCTTATTTTCACAAGCCAGGCTTGGAACATGACCTTTGCTTGGTACCAATCACTAACCACCATACCCAAAGAATTGCGCGAAGCATCGAATATATTTTTGCTTAACTCCTGGATGCGTTTTAAAAAGCTCGAACTCCCTTTCGGTTTCGTAAGCCTGGTTTGGAACAGCATTATGAGCTGGGCGGGTGGTTGGTTCTTTTTGTATGCGGCAGAAATATTTACTGTCAATAATAAAAATTTCGAGCTGGTTGGCTTGGGCAGTTATATACAGGAGGCAGGCAACCAGGGAAACTTCAGGGCGCTTGCATTAGCTATCGTTACTTTAATTATAATCATTGTTTTGCTCGACCAATTTATTTGGAGGCCATTACTTTCATGGTCTAAAAAATTCAACCTTGAAATGGTGAGCGGTGGAGCAGGAACGGAAACCGTCTCATGGTTTTATCCGGTATTGCGCCAATCGAAAATCGTTCTCTGGTTTGAAAGCCGCATACTTAAACCCATAACTGCCTCTATGGACAGGTATTTCGACAAAAGGCTTTCTAAAAATAAATTGATTGTTTATACCGTAGATAAACCGGTCAATAAAAAAGTTTTGATTGGAATTGGTATATTTTTGGGGCTTGTTCTTTTATTTGGCACCCAACGGATGTTTGCTTTTATGTCCACTGTAAAGGTCTCTGACTATTGGGATATTTTCAAAGGCACACTGGCAACTCTGTTAAGGGTATTTACATCCCTTGCACTATCACTGTTATGGACCATTCCTGTTGGTGTTTTAATTGGCAGCAACAAGCGGGCAGCATTAGTTTTGCAGCCACTGGTGCAGGTGGCAGCTTCCGTTCCGGCAACGGCCTTTTTCTCAATTTTAATACTTTTATTTATCAAACTGCCTTTTGGTATAAATATAGCAGCCATAGTTTTTATGATGCTCGGCACACAATGGTACTTGTTATTTAATATTATTGCGGGCGTAGCCACCATTCCGCAGGATTTGCGTTATACTGCCTCGCTGATGCGTTTAAAGAAATGGAATTACTGGAAAACACTTATACTCCCTGCCCTGTTCCCATTTATAATTACGGGCTCTATTACTGCATCCGGCGGAGCATGGAACGCAAGTTTGATTGCCGAATATGTGAGTTCGCATGAAAAAACCTATTCAACCATCGGGCTCGGCTCCATTATAGCCGATGCAACAGCCAAGAGCAATTACCCCATGCTTTTTACAGCCACATTCGTAATGATTGTATGCGTTACCTGTATCAATCGTTTTTGGTGGAGACGGCTCTATGCCATGGCGAAAGAAAAATATAAAATGGAATAATTTTTTTATCTTAGCATCTTATGGACGGCAAACAAAAAATATTGGAATTAGCGGACATCTCACAGGTTTATCTCACCCGGCAATACCGCTTTACTGCCCTAAAGCACATCAATATGACGCTTGAGTCCGGCGATTTTGTTGCCTTGTTGGGCCCATCCGGTTGCGGAAAGAGTACGCTGCTTCGCATTATAACAGGGTTGCAACAACCTACTACGGGGCAGGTGATTTATAAAGATGTTCCGCTGCAAGGAATAAATGAAAATGCAACCATTGTATTCCAGACTTTTGCGCTATTTCCATGGCTTTCTGTTCTTCAAAATGTAGAGCTGGCGCTGGAAGCAAGAGGTGTTCCGAAAAATATGCGTACACCACGCGCACTTGATTTATTGGATAGAGTTGGATTGGATGGTTTTGAAAGCGCCTACCCTCGCGAGCTTTCAGGCGGTATGCGTCAGAAAGTGGGCTTTGCTCGCGCTATGGCTGTAGAGCCGGAACTGCTATGTTTAGATGAACCCTTCTCCGCATTGGATGTATTAAGTGCAGAATCACTACGCGGTGACTTAATGGAGTTATGGACAGAAGGAAAAATCCCTTGCAAAGCAATTCTGCTTGTTACACATAATATTGAAGAAGCTGTTACCCTTGCAGACCGTATCATTGTTATGGAAAAAGACCCTGGACGGATGGTAAAAGAAATCAGGGTAGATTTGAAACAACCGCGCGACCCGCAGTCTCCGGCGTTCCAGCGATATATGGATGAGATTTATGAAGCACTTGCCGGCAAAACAAAAGCACGCGCCATTGAGGCGGGTGGTGCACCGGGTGAGGCCGGAACAACAAGACTTTTACCGCACGTTGTGGTGAATGAAATTGCCACATTTTTGGAATATTCTTACACCCACAACTCGAATACTACGGATATCTTCCGCATTGCGGAAGAATTAGGCATTGATGCTGATGAAACTTTGCAATTAACCGAGGCAGCGGAAATTCTCGGATTCGCTACCGTAGATAAAGGGGATATAACCATAACCGTATCGGGACAGGAATTTATGGATGCGGATATTTTAAAAAGAAAAGAGATATTTGCTAAATCTATTATTGATTTGCCAATTTTCAAATGGATGGTTTCGCTCATCCAGAAATCAGCCAAGAAACGCCTGCACCGCGAAATTATTTTAGGCGCTCTGGAACTGGAGTTCCCCGAAAAGCAAGCCAACCGATTGCTTGATACCCTTATCAACTGGGGCCGTTATGGGGAAATTATCTCGTATGACGATAATACAGAATTGATTTATTCGGAAGTTTCCCAATTCGCTAAAAAGGATTAGCCTATGGCTGAAAGCCGGAATAACTTTACAGACCCCGGTGAAAGGAAAAAGGCGGCCCCTATGCTTTTTTCGCTCAGCATGAATTTAATTTTTGCCATTGGAAAAGGTATAGCCGCATTCTTCGGGCATTCCAATGCGTTGATGGCGGATGCAGGGGAATCGATGGCGGATGTGCTTACCTCCTTTATTGTTTGGATTGGAATTCGGACATCTGTAAAAGCCCCGGACGAAGACCATCCATACGGACACGGCAAAGCAGAGCCACTCGCATCCATCGGAGTAGCTACTTTTTTGATGATTGCATCTGTATTGATTGCCAGCAGAGGCGTTGAAAGGCTTTGGACTCCTCCGCAAAAACCGGAAATGTTTACCCTGTGGGTATTAGTTGCATCCATCATTATTAAAGAAATAATCTACCGCTACCTGAAACATAAAAGCGATAATGTGAAAAGCAATGCCATGCTGGCTGAAGCAACACACAGCCGAAGCGATGCCATCACTTCCTTCATGGCGCTGATTGGAATTACCATTTCCATCTATGCAGGGCCAAGATACATTGCTGCAGATGCCTATGCTTCTTTACTCGCTTCGGTAATTATTGCCTATAATTCCATCCGCATATTCCGTCCGGCATTCGATGAAATTATGGATGCTGCGCCATCGCGCGAGTTGATTGAAAAAATAAAATCCATTGCCGAAAAGGTGGACAGGGTAAATGAAATTGAGAAATGCCATGTGCGTAAAATGGGGATGAAATACCTGGTGGATATGCATGTAGTAGTAAATGCAAATTTATCAGTTTTGGAAGGCCATGATATATCGCACCGTGTGAAAGATGCTATCAGGGCGGGCTTGCCGGAAGTTTCCGATGTATTGATACATATTGAACCAACAAGATAAATTGCAAAAAAAATCCAATACACTATTTTATTACCTCGCCGGAGGAATACTTGTTTTGGTTTACCTGCTTGTATCAGCCGGCCGCCGTGGCGATTTATTTATTTATGAATCAGGCAGCATGGATATTTTTGCCGGAAAAGATGCCTATGCAATTCATTACGTAGATGGCTTCCATTATTACTACTCTGCTCTTTTTGCCATTCTCATTTATCTCCTAAATTTTCTACCTGTATATCTTGGAAACCTTATTTGGCTTGCCCTTAATGCATTCCTTTTATACCGGATTATTATCCTTATATCACGTTATTTTGACTTAACCGTTTTAACACAAAAACAAAAAATACTATTTTACATTCTTCCTTTCCTTTTTGCATTGCGTTTCACTTTATCCAACTTTCACAACCAGCAAATAACCATTTGCATTTTATATTTAATACTGGAAGGGTTACGGTTTATCTTCTCGGGGAATAAACTTGCTGGTGCATTATTAATTGCACTCGGAATAAATATTAAGCTATTGCCTGTTGTACTCCTACCCTACCTGCTCTACCGCAAAGAATTCACGGCTTCATTTTTAATTATTATTTTTTACGCGGCGTTATTATTACTACCGGGGTTTATTTTAGGGTTTGCGCATAACAATATGCTTATTGCAAGTTGGTGGAACCTGATAAATCCATCGAATACCATCCATAATTTAGATGTGGATGAGCGCAGCTTCCATAGCCTGTCAACCTTACTGGCAACCTTATTGGTTGAAAACGTACCCGATAAATTTGCCCTGCACATCCGCCGGAATATTATGGATATTAGTTACGAACACCTCGTGCTCATTCTCAATATCACCCGGCTGGTTCTTGTTTCTTTTACGTTGTATTTTTTGCGCACCAAACCATTTTATTCAAATGTTTCAACCTTACATAGGTTTGTGGAAATAAGTTATTTGCTTTTGCTTATACCTTTAATATTCCCGCACCAGCAGGATTATGCTTTCCTTTTTGTTTTACCGGCGGTTGTTTTTATTATTTACTGCTTGCTGACTATGAACCCACACTTGCCAAAAGCGAAAAGGAATGTACTTATATTTTTTCTTTCCTTTTCCTATTTATGCTGCAACCTCAGTCTGATTTTCGGCCAATACCGTGAATATTACGACCATTTTAAAATACTCACCTATGGTGCGCTTCTGCTTATACCGATTCTGGCTATTTGCTCCCGCATCCAGAAATATAGTATCAAATATTAAAACTGATGCATAAAAAAATCCCTCCCTTAAGGGGAAGGATTTTTTTAAAATTGTAGTAGTAAAGATTACTTATTCACTTTACTTGCAAGGTCAGCTCCTGCTTTGAATTTAGCTACTTTCTTGGCTGCGATTTTAATAGCTTTTCCGGTTTGAGGGTTTCTTCCGTTACGAGCTGCTCTTTTAGCAACTGAGAAAGAACCGAAGCCTACTAATGCTACACGGTTTCCGCCTTTTAATGCTTTGGTGGTTTGGTTTACAAATGCATCAAGCGCTTTTTCTGCTGCGGCTTTCGACAATTTTGATTCTGCTGCAATTGCGTCTACTAATTCTGCTTTGTTCATGTTAATTTTGGTTTTTAGGGATTAATTTGTTTGTTAATTGGACGTGAAGATATAGAAAAAACTCATTATTGGTAGGGGTTACAGGGAAAAAAATATTTTTTATGAAAGTTATCGTAAAACAGCCTCTCACAAAACATTTGTTTTATATTTGCAAAATTGTAATATACATCAGCCTGATTACAAGCACTGTACACAAATTGCTTTTTGCAAAGCCCTGAAATCATCTTCCTTTAGTTAGCATTTGCCCCTTTCATTTCCGTTTCAGATACTTTATGCCCACCGATAGGGAAAAGGAGTTTGAAGCTTACATTCCGTCCCATATTATAGATTCCCTGGCTTTGTTGGGTAACGGTAACAGGGCTTCCGTTATTCATAAGGAAATACTGGGCCAGGTTTAAATGGTCAGCATAGCCAATATTCAACAGATTGGTGCAATTAATATACAGAGAACATATTACACGACCTGTATGCGGGTTTACAAAATTTGTACCTACACCGGCATTAAATAAGGTATAGGCAAGTGAAGGTATTTCACTATATAAAGCACTGTAAATGTCGTTCTGCGCCCAATATTTTGCCATTCCGAATTCAAAATAAGTACTTTTCAGAATTGATTTTTTCCGGTCTGCTAGCTTAAATTTTATTTCCGTGGTGAGGCGTGGGGCAGGTGTCCACGGAACATGTTGGGTTGAATCGGTTTGATTGGGGAAAAAGGAATAGACGTATGTAAAGTTATTGTCTATTTCAAGCCAACGGGTATCGGCAGGGTGAATATTGAAATAGCCCGAAAACCCTGCAAAAATGGCCTTATTAGCTATGTATTGGTAAAAGGGAACTCCATCAACCATTGAATCGTTGCCGAGTTTAGATTGCACCCTGACAGGAAAAATAAAATTGTTTATTATGTTGTAAAACCCGTCTGCTTCAAAGCTTACATCCTTGCCATTGTTACCATAGGCAAAGTCAATCTGGTAGCCTTCTTCGGCCTTAAGATTTAAGTTACCTTCCTGAAAGGCATTTACTCCGATGTTTACACCATTACTATAAAGTTCATCAATGGATGGGGCGCGAAAACTTTTTGAAATATTCAATTTCAAATAATTATTATCAGGCAATTGGTATGAAACACCAATACTTCCGGATATTCCTGAATAGGTAGTATTAAATCCTCTGAATTGATTTACGGAACCTGAAGTGGAATCCGAATAAACCTTCTGTTCAGGAGTTCCCGGATTCAAGAGATACATAGACTGCCCCATAAAATTATTATAGTCATACCGCAGGCCTCCGCTTACAGTAAGGTTCTTATAATCCTCTTCCAGAATGGCGTAGCCTCCAGCCTGTAAATCGGTGTAATTGGGTATTTCAAAATCGCCTATGTATGGTGCGTCCGGTTCAGGATAGTTATTCATAAACTCATACGTTCCGTTGATGCCGGTAGTAAGTTTTAACCCCGAGTTTGCACCAACTATCTGGTATTTTAATGAATACGGAATATCCTTTACCTGAAAGTTGCCTGAACCAACAGTACCGGTATCAATATCATGGTGGATACTTTGGGTAAATCCAATATCAAGCCCCAGTTTTCCTTTTCCTATGTTAATGCTGTTTTGCCACCATGTTTGTATTTCAGCCAAAATTTTGTCACCTGCAATGGTAGGGTTATATGCCAGGAAATTGCTGTTGGTGGGATATAACTGCCCGTTTTGTGGCGCATCATACATAAAACGGCCCGTGCTGTCGCGGTTGCCGTCAGGCACTTCTATGCGCCGTTCCAACAAGCTGACGGATATGCGGCTGTAGCCCCATGATTTAGTAAGGCCAAGGGTAAGCCTTGCGTTATCCTGATTCCAGGCGGTACCCCACACATAACCGTCTTTAGGGTTCCAGTAATCATGGGCTTCTTCATTACTGGCGCGCAAATCCCAGGCAAAACCACTATGGTTTGCACCTATATCTTCCGACGTGCCAATATACCCATTGTTTGTTTGATACTCAGTAAGTACACTGCCTTGTGTAGTCCCATCTTCGGCAAAGGGTTGGGTTTTGAAACTGATAACCCCTGCTTCGGCGCTTGCGCCATATTGCAAGGAAGCGGGCCCTCTTATTATCTCGGCATCATAAATGGAGTACGGGTCTATCAAGATACCATGGTCGTCGCCCCACTGAAAATCTTCCTGCCTCAAGCCATCTGTAAGGACAAGCACACGGTCGAACCCAAGTCCGTTTATTTGTGGCTTTGTGGTGCCCGGCCCTTCGGTGGTCATATTCACGCCAGGCTGTGTAGATATCGCATCAATAATTGTGCTGTATGAGTTTTGCATCAGCATATCATGTGTTACAATATCTACCGGAGTTGGGGACCGTTGTGTGTTAGTTACATTACCAAGCGATGTTATCACCACCTCGTTCATCGTGCAACCGGGCATGGTGCACATTTTGCAGTTGCAAGTGGTACTATCGTTTATTGTTAGTTGGCGGGTATAGGTCGAATAACCAACAATCTGCACCTCCATTTCATAGGTACCATAGGGCATAGAAGCCATACTGAAACGTCCGTTTTCATCGGTTGTAGCAACCAGTTTAAGTTGCGGAAAATAAACCACAGCTCCGGGAATAGCTTCACCGTTAATAGAGTCTACCACTTTCCCATTCAGCTTTTGAGCGGAAATACCCAATGAAAATAAAAATAAAACAACTATCAAAATATAATTTTTCATATTTTAAAATAAATAAGTTAAATAAATAGGTTTATCATAAGCCCCAAACCTGCCTGAGGCGGACTTTGAGCAGAGTGTTTTCGTCATTGCGAAGCAACCCCGAAGGGCTCGTGAACTCCTTGAGAAATTAATAGAAGCAGGTAAACAATCTCACCCAACTCTGTTTGGCAATCTTCTTATTAAAGAGATTGCTTCGCAAAGCCTCGCAATGACAATAGGAACTATATTTAGCTTAGCAGCTTGGCGGATGAAACACACCAGCGCCTTCGCACTGAGTAGAAAGTTCATAAAGTTTATAAAGTGGAAAGTCTGATTGACAAACTTTATAAACTTTAAAAGCTTGATAAACTTGATGAACTAATTGAATATCGGTTTTTATATCCGGAAATGCAGGCATATTTTGCTGTGCTTCCTGTTCGGCGAGTTTTTTCTTAAGCAAGCATTTCCCGCAGCAGTGCATTTCAGGCTTGTCTTTATTCACGCAATACTTGGCTGTAATTTCTGCCTTATTTAACTGGTAGTTAATAAGAATAATAGACTTACTCATATTTACTATCAGGAACGACAATAACACTACTATGGATAAACCGCTTTTCACCTTAATTATTTGTGCGGCAAATGTATATAATTTAAAAGCTGCCAATATGACTTTCATCATATCGATTATTCCTATTTATCAATAACCACCTTTCCCTGCTTAAGTAAACTACCGGCTTCTGTAATGATACGATACAAATAAACCCCGTTTGGTTGGGTAAGCCTAACGGTATTGTTACCCTGAGTATGGGGAAGTACCTCTTTCAACACTTGTTGCCCGAGTACATTATAAATTTCCACTGAGCACTGACCACTTACCACTGACGACTCTATTGTGAATACTCCATTGTTCGGATTAGGATATACTTTTATATCATTATCGCAACAAACCCCAAAATCTTCATTGCTTGTCGGTTCGTCATGCTTTATTTTAGGGCAAGTAATATCAGCGGTAGTAGATGCTGTGCAGCCATTTCTATCGGTTATAGTCACCGTATAAATTCCAACAGTATAAACAATTGCAGTAGCTGTAAAACCTCCTGAAGGAGTCCAATGGTAATTGTAACTTGGCGTTCCGCCTCGCACGCCCACCGTTGCTGTTCCGCATCCGATAGTGGTTATGCTATCCCGGATTTTAGATGGTTGGGTAACCCGCACTGAAGCCGTAGTATTACACCCATTTTTATCATATACCGTTAACGTATACGTGCCTGCACTTGCACCCGTAAGTGTAGCTGTTGTAACTCCGGGAGGTGTCCATAAATATGTATAAGGCGGCGTCCCTCCGGTTAGACTGCTTACACTCGCTAAACCCGTATTGCCTCCAAAGCATTTTACTGCCGATGAAGAAAGAGAAACACTCAGCACCAGCGGGTCGATAATAGTTTCACTCGCAGTAACCGAACACCCGTTATTATCAGTTACAGTGCAGCTATACGTTCCGGCAGATAAACCGCTCTTACCTTCCCTTGTGTTTCCATCACTCCATAAATAGGTGTATGGCGAAGTTCCTCCATAAGGAAACACTTTTACTTTTCCATTATCATCGCCATGGCAGGTAATGTTTACTTTTTTAATGCTGTCTTGAAGAAGAGGGGGCTCTGTGATAGTAACAAAAGTTGTGACCGTGCAACCATTATTATCCCCAACTATAATGGTATAAGTACCCGCACTTAATCCACTTACAGAAGTTGATGTAATACCTCCAGGATTCCATAAATAGGTATAGGGTGGGCTGCCTCCGCTAACAGCAACTGAAGCGCTTCCTGTATTGCCTCCATGGCAACTATTATTGGAAATAACATTTTGGGTAGTGGTTACACCACATGGTTGATATTTAAAAACAACGCCATCATTATTACCTCCTCCTGTATTCGTCATTCCATAAAATATCCCTGATGAAACTATTAAATTGCCAAAAGGATTATCTCCGGTAGAAGGAACGAAATTATATAGGTTATTAAATCCGCCACCGTTGGTATCCATAGAAAATATATTGTAAGATGCCATTGCATAAAGGGTGTTTCCAAAAAGAGTCAGGTCACCTGTTGGGCTAGAACCATTAGGGCCGGTAAAATCAAGACGGTCTTTAAAATTACTTCCATTTGTATCAATGGAAAAAATATAGCCGCGACCAAAGGCGCCATTCGTTTCCGTAGTTCCATAAAGCACATCTCCAATTAGTGTGAATGAACCCCAGGGATATGAACCGGCTAAACTCACCAAATCTTTATAGTTATGTCCATTCGTATCTACTGAAAAGGCGTTCAGGTTTGTTATACCAAAAAGTTGACTGCCTGCCTGTATTAATGAGCCGTGAGCAGCATAACCAATCGGATAATAATTCCCGTTAAAATTAAGCAGGTCCTTATAATTGTTTCCGTTAGTATCAATGCTGAATACTACACCATCAGCAGAAATTCCTCCACCTGAATTGGTCATTCCATACAATTCTTTTCCTGACAATATCAATGAACCCTGGGGTGACGCACCATAAGGATAATCCCTGTACCAGAAATCGAGCAAATCCTTATATCCGGTGCCATCCGTATGAATAGAAAATACAATGCCAAATCCATGGGCTCCTCCAATTGATGTCATTCCATATAACACGTTTCCTGAAAGTATTAATGAACCATACGGGTTTGCACCGTTCGTATCATTAAAATTCAGAATTACTTTATATCCGCTTCCATCCGTATGGATAGAAAAAACAGCCCCGGAGTCATACCTTCCTCCTTTTTCCGTCATACCATACAACACATTGCCTGAAACTGCGAGTGAACCAAAAAATGGATACTTGGCATCTTTAACAATACTACCAAAATTGTGCAACACTGTATACTGAGCCTTGCCTACTCCAACCCCCAAACAAAAAACCGCAATAACCAAAAACGTAATCCTTTTCATACTGTAAATATAGCAAATCTATTGTATTGTAAATGTGAGGCATTTGCCTAATATTTTTATATCACTAAAAATGTCCAAAAAACCAGAAAACACCCGGACATGCCTCAAAGCCATATCCAATAAATATTCTACGGTCTTTTGGAGTTTTCAAATACGTGTAAAACCCGGACATTTCGCAGAATGAAAAATCGGGGAAAAACAGGTATTAAAGCCATAGCTTAGGTTCTCCCGTAAATTGCTTACTTTTGAATATCAATTAACCCGCATGAAAAGAATATTGCTATCCTTGTTTTTGTTGTTTTCTGTAATTGCCGGAGCCACGGCAAGTTCACCCATTATACCTGATACAAATGGCCTCCGAAGCGATACGGTGAATGTATATAACTATGTTATTTCCTTAAACGTGACTGATTTTGTTACTGATACGTTAAGGGGAAATACCATTGTTCAGTACGTTCCGAAAATGAACAACATAAAAACGCTTAGTCTCGATTTGCTCCATTTTAAAGTAGATTCTGTTTTTATGGGCGCAGCCCATTTGCGGTATTCTTACAATGATACCCTGCTGATAGTGGACCTTCCGTCAACTGAAAACAGTGGCGATACGAATAGTGTACAGGTGTATTATCATGGCAAGCCCGTTCTTGACCCGACAGGCTTTGGCGGCTTTTACTTTTCCGGCGGATATGCTTTCAACCTGGGTGTGGGCTTTGCAGTTATCCCCCATAATTTTGGCCGCTGCTGGTATCCCTGCTTCGATAATTTTATAGCTAAATCAACTTTCACATTTCATATTACAAGTGATACGGCAAACCTGTCCTTTTGCAATGGCTATTTAACCAAAGATTCTGTTTCGGGTGTCACCCGAACCCGCACATGGGTAATGCCTAATCTTATATCGAGCTATCATGCCAGTGTAGATGTGGCTCCGTACACAACTATAAAAGATACCTTCCGCGGAACAGATACGATACCTATTCTGCTCGCCGGAGAACCGGGAGATACAGCCAACATCAGGAAATCATTCGTGCACCTGAAAAATGCCATTTCCATATTTCAAAACTGCTATGGCAAATACAGATGGAACAAGGTTGGCTATACAATGATGTCGTTTCCGGATGGTTCTATGGAACATGCCTCTAATATTGCATATCCGGCCCTTGCAGCTAATGGCACGCTCGATTATGAAGCAAATGTAATGGCCCATGAACTTTCTCACCACTGGTGTGGCGACCTTGTTACATGCAGCACTGCCGAAGACATGTGGCTCAATGAAGGTTGTGCCGTTTTCAACCAAAGTATTTTTGAGGAATACATGTATGGCGATTCGGTATACCACACCTATACTCGCGCTAACCATGAAAACGTGGTGCATTACTGCGCCATCGGCGACCATGGCTACTGGCCCGTCTCAGGGGTACCGCAACCTTATACGTATGGAAATTTACGGTATTGGGTCAGTACATCTTACGATAAAGGAGCTGACATATTTCATACACTTAGAACTTATTTGGGTGACAGTAATTTCTTTAACGGAATGAAATACTATTTCTCCAGCCATGCCTACCAGCCGGTAAATTCAGATACGTTGAAGAATAGCCTGGAACGTTATTCGGGCTATAACCTTACCGACTTCTTCAATGACTGGGTTTACAAGCCCGGCTTTCCGCAATTCTCCATCGATTCGATGCTGGTAACGCCTAATGGAACTAATTACGATGCTACCGTTTATATAAAACAAAAACTAATGGGCGCACCCTGGAATGCCTATTATAACAATGTTCCGGTAGAGGTAAATTTTAAATCTGCTAATCTGAAGAGTTATGCGCAAACAGTAATGGTTTCGGGGAATCTTTCCAGTTATACCATTACACTACCATTCAATCCTGCCTTTGCCGGAGTAAATATGCGGACCAAGATTGCTGAAGCGAAGTCTTCAGATACATTGGTAATTACCAAAACAGGCAATTACAATATGAGCCAATATTCAAGAGTCGACCTTACGGTAAATTCAGTTACAGATACTGCGTTTCTTTATTTGGAACACAACTATGCAGCCCCTGACCCTATACTAGATACATCCCTTCATTATCGCTTATCACCATACAGATATTGGAACGTAAGCGGTGTGCGCCCTTCGGGTTTCAGCTGCACCGCGAAATTATATTTCGACGGAAGAAAAGTAATAGGAACCACCAATGGCAGTTGTTATTTAGACACCGCACTTTTGCCCATAAACGATGATAGTTTAATATTACTTTACAGGCCAAATACAAAAGCTGATTGGAAAGAATTTCCGGGATATACCAAAACAACTATTACAGCTGTTTATGGTTATATGGCGCTTGATTCATTGCCCAATGGGCAATACTGCTTTGCCGATAAGGGTGTTTATCACATTGTAGGAATTACTGAAGTAGAAAGCAATAACGGGCATTTGAAAATATATCCGAATCCTTCATCAGGAAATTTCACAGTAGATATACCGGCATTAAATACCCTTCAATACCTTTATATTTATGACCTGAATGGGAATAGGGTTGCACAAGTTCGTGTAGCGCCGGGCCTGGGCAGCATCAAATGCAGCAGCACCTCTTGGAATAATGGAACCTATATTATTTCCTTATGGGATGGCCAAAAGGTTGTCGATTCCAAAAATCTTGTAATTAGCAAGTAGGAAATCAATGCCAGTCAATCGGCTGCTTGCCTTGTTCGGTAAGGATTTCATTGGTCTTTGAAAAATGTTTGCACCCCATAAATCCATTATAGGCAGAGAATGGAGATGGATGAGCAGCCTTTAAAATATGGTGTTTTGAACCATCTATCAATGCTTCTTTGGCTTGCGCATATTTGCCCCAAAGCAGAAAAACTATTCCTTGCTTTTCATCCGATAACTGCCGGATGACGCTGTCAGTAAATGTTTCCCATCCCCTACCCTGGTGCGAGCCTGCTTCATTTGCACGAACAGTTAGTATGGCATTGAGTAATAACACGCCTTGGTCAGCCCACCTTTCAAGGTTCCCTGATAAAGGAATGGAATAGCCTAAATCATTTTGAATTTCTTTAAAAATATTTACCAGTGAAGGCGGCATTTTAATTCCATCGCTTACCGAGAAACATAACCCATTTGCCTGGCCTGCACCATGGTATGGGTCCTGACCCAATATCACCACCTTCACATTATTAAATGGAGTGTGGTTAAATGCTGAAAAAATAAATTTTCCGGGTGGGTATACAGTGTGCCTTTTCCGCTCTTCCACTAAGAACTCTTTGAGCTGTGAAAAATAAGGTTTGCTGAATTCCTCTTTAAGAGCCGAGCCCCAGCTTTCTTCAATAACAGGAGCAACAGTAACAGTATCCATAATAAATTATAATGTGGAAGTAAAAGTAAAAAGAAAACAGGATTAAAACCTATTTATCCGTTTTAAGTTTTTGGTTGTAATACTTGCACCATTTTGTTAATCCGCATTTTTCACAAAGAGGCTTGCGGGCCAGACAGATGTAACGGCCATGTAGTATAAGCCAGTGGTGTGCAAGGGGTATTTTTTCCTTGGGTATATGTTTTACTAGTTGGGTCTCTGCCTGTAGTGGATTTTTGGCGCCGGAGGTAAGCCCAATACGGGCAGAAACTCTAAATACATGGGTATCTACAGCCATTGTGGGTTGGCTGTAAATTACTGATAGAATAACATTGGCGGTTTTTCTTCCAACACCGGGAATAGTTGTCAGTTCTTCAATCGTGGAAGGAATTTCACTTTTGAATTTTTCAACCAAAATTTTTGAACCTTTTACAAGGTAATCCGCTTTACTGTTAGGATAGCTAATGCTTTTTATATATTCCCTGACCTCATCGATTGAAGCTTTCGACATGGATTTTGCATCAGGATATTTTGCAAAAAGAGCAGGAGTAACGATATTTACCCGTTTATCGGTACATTGTGCCGATAGAATAACTGAAACTAATAATTCAAATGGGGTGTCATATTGTAATTCAGTTTGAGCTACTGGCATGGCAGCCTCAAAATATTCAATTACCCTATTAAACAACTCTGCCTTTTTCATTCGACAAAGTTAACAATGAACCTAAAGGGAAAGGACTAACTTATAATTTAAAAATGAAAAGATACTTAGTTTTTAATATACTCAACATATTGCAAAACACTTTTCGTTGACTCGATTTTAAGTGCTTTGGAATAGTTCATTATATTCATGATTGACATCAGAGATGGCTCATTTGGGTCTTTCTCTACCTGTTTTTTGGCCATATCTTTACCTTTCGATTCCATTTCGTGTTCTGATGAAGGGAGTGATGAGAGCGGAGTATTTTTGTCCATAAAAAAGAGATTTAATATTATACTAACTGAATTTCCTCGGATATATTGTATCCGGATATGATTTATTGTTAAAATTACTCAGATAAGGCTATTTTGTGTTGTTCGGCAAGTCGTCTTAGGTTAATTATGGCATACCGCATCCTTCCAAGGGCTGTATTGATGCTTACATTTGTCATATCCGCTATTTCTTTGAAACTCAAATCGTAATAATGTCTCAAGATAACAACTTCACGTTGTTCAAATGGGAGGTGTTCAACTAATTTCCGTATATCCTGAAGAATCTGCTTTTTTACCATATTATCTTCAGCCGAACCTTGTTCTATCTTAACAACATCAAAAACATCTGCCACTTTCCCATCCGGTTTAACTATCTTGCTTACAGTGCTTATCTTTCCATTTTGACGGAAACTGTCGATGATAAGATTATGGGCAATACGGATAACCCACTGAATAAACTTTCCTTCGCCGTTATATTGTTGTTTTTTTAGTGTCCGGATAACTTTAAAAAAAGTTTCCTGAAAAATATCTTCGGCAATAACCCGGTCGCGAACTACATTTAATATGTATCCGAAAACTTTTTTCTTATATCTCTCTAATAGCTGGCAAAAAGCATCTTCATTGCCATTTTGGTAGAGATGAATTAACTCATCGTCAGGAGTTATTTGATTTTCCATAAGATTACTTTATTGAATTACAAAGTAGCTCTTTATCCGATAAAACGTTCAATTTGCGCGTTAAATGATTACTTCTCTATCACAAAGGTAAATTAATTCTTATTCAATCGCTATTTTTTCCGGAATATTTTAACAAACAAGGAATTAACATGTTATTTATCAGTCAATTAATTTATTTATCAGTCCTCAATCTTTCTTAAAAAGCCATTCCTGAGGGTCAACTTTATTAAGTCCTTTCCATATCTGAAGCTCTAAATCAGCCACTTGCTTTTGTTCGTCATATAAAATATTTCCCAATGTCTGTTTAGTTTGCACTTTATCTCCAACTTTCACAAAAACCTCCTTCAAGTGCCTGTAAACACTATAAAATTGTCCATGTTTAATAATAACTACCTTGCCAGCCGTAGGGTCTGGGTCCTCTGTTATTACTGAAACCGTACCCTCAAAAACTGCACGGGCAATGGCCCCTTTGGTAGTGGCAATATCTACACCACTATTGCTCATAGTAATGCCAGGCATTGGAGAATATGTTCCGAATGGAAGTGTAATTATGCCTTCCACTACAGGCCAAGGCAATTTTCCTTTGTTATTTTCAAAATCTTCAGATAATTTTTCCGCTTCAGGTGTAAGTTTCATCTCCAGCGTTTTGTTGTCTGTTTTTTTAACTTTAACATTTGCGTTCGATTTCCTTATTTCCTCTTCCACCAACTTTTTTATAGAGGCATCCAGCTTCAGCGATGCCTTTTGCTTTTCGGCGAGTTCTTTACGCAGTTGTTTCTCTTTACCCCTTAACTCTTCATATATCTTTTGCTGGTCATTTTTCTCGACGGCAAGTGTGTTTTTTTCAGATTCTACACTTTCCAGCAATTGCTTTTTTTCATCTTTCTTTTTTTGAAGGCGGGCTACTTTTTTACTTACTTCTTTTGATGTTGAATCTATTATTAATGCTTGCCTGTGGCGATATTCCTGGTACTCCTGCACATATCGCATCCGCAGTGCAGCCTGTTCAAAATCTTTAGATGCAAATATGAATGATAGCTTATTGAATCCTTTTTCAGTTTTGTAAGCATCCACAACCATCCGGGCATATTCCTTTTTCAAATCGCCTAACCTGAACTCCATCGAATTAATTGTATCGTTTGCAGCTTTAATCTGGTATTGAATAATTTCAATTTCCTTTGATACGGTTTCAATCACTTGCTCCTGCAAACTAATTTTGCGGTTTACGGTCATTAGTTGCCCCAAGGAAGATTCCTTATTATTAGTTGTCTGTTCAAGCAACTTGTTCAGGTATTCAATGTCATCCTGTAGTTTTTTCTTTTTGTTTTCCAGGTCCTTCTTTGTTTTTTGAGCAAAGAGTAGTCCCGGCAAACAAATCAATATCACCAGCAATAATATATTTTTAGTAGTGTATCGGTACACAGTCTTTGGGTATTTTAAATGGAATACTTTCGTAATTCGTAAAATTCACTTTTTTATATTTCAGGTCAATCTTAATGATTTTTTTGCCGGTATTAATTTCATAATGAATATGCATAGGGAAAGTACTTCCTGAATCCCTCTTTTCAAAATCATCATATTTTGCCTCAAAGGTATGTTGTGTAACGAAATCCTCAAGCCTTATTTTTTTAATGTGAAAATCCGAAGCATCAAGCCATATAAGTTGTGCGTCATTCTTGCTATGAAGCTGCTTGTTCTTCATTAATCTTCTATACCTTCTTTTCCTTACCGTACTAAGCACGTAGTCCCCCGCTTTCCCGTCATAATAAGCTTTCATTTTAGCTGTGTCTTTATAAAACTCCAGTGAATTGCCCACCATTACAGATTGAATCAAATCAAAATCTAGGTCTTCATTTAAAAGTGTATCCAGATAATCGTATGTTCCTTTAAAATAACTATCATGATAATGGTCTATAAACATTACAGAATCGCCATCCAGCTTAGCATGTAACGCGGTATATGTACCCAATGCGTAAGAAACGGTCATCCATATTATACTATCCTTGCGAAGCCTCACCACACCGCTAAAAGAATCATGCGAAGTATCATTATCGATATCAGCACTGAAATGTGCGCTAATCCAACGGTAATTAAGATTATTCCCTTTCATTTTTGTCACCAGCGAATAGGCATTCTCTCTCTTTATGTTTGCAGTTGGCGGAGGATTTGGAGTTGGAATTTTTTTTGTTGTGAAGCATGCCGTAAATAATATACCCATCCAGATAAATAAAAATAAAAGCCTTCTCATCTCCACCTGAGGTTTTTATTTTTGATATAAATTCTTATCTTTTATCTTTCTTTCCAGTAAATCGGAAGAGGGGCCTCTGTCTTTTGCCTTAATCCAATATTCCACAGCAGAATCCTTATTGCCCAATTTAAATAATATGTCCCCGTAATGTTCTAAAACAGTGGCATTCCTGTCGCCTCCATGTGTAATTGCTTTATATTCCCATTCCTTTGCATCTTGGTATTTGCCCGACATATACAGTATCCATCCGTAGGTGTCTTCATAAGAATCGTTTCCGGGAACTAATTCATTTGCTTTCTTCGACATTTTTTCAGCCAACGTCAAATTAGTATCGCGCACAGACAAATAATAACTGTAGTTATTCAATACATTGTCATTATTCGGGTTTATTTTAAGAGCTTCTTCATAGGCTGAATCGGATGCAGAAAACCTTTTGGTATAATAACTGGCATCGCCAATATTTGTGTAATACATCCCAAGCATAGCAGAATCATTCAGCACATAAAATAGTCCCGTCTTAAACGCATAGAGTGCATTATCGAAATTTTTTAATTGCATGTTGGCAAAACCATTATAGTAATAGAACTGTGCGTTATTCGGGAATAAACCTATTGCTTCATGGCTCTCGCTTTCCAGGCTTTTCATATCATTCAACTGTCCTTCCAGTTCCAATAATCCGCTCCAGTAAGCGTATTTATTACTGTCTTCCCTAACTGCAATACGATATTGGTCTCTCGCTCCGGCTAAATCTTTGTTCCGTAAAAGAAGTTCGCCATAAACAGCGTGTGCCTGAGGTTCGGTGGGGTTAGCAACCACCATCTTTCTTGCTAATGTGGTTGCCTGGCTGAATATTGAATCGCTGTTGGTAAAAGTTGATAGCCCCAGTATTATCCTGATTTTAGTATCAATATCAAGGGCAGGCTCATCAAAAGCCTTTTCTAACTCCTCAAAAGCTTTTTGGTCTTGGTTTTTTGTTTTATAATAATTGGCAAGCGATAAATGCACCATTGCATCATGCGGGTGTAATTCCTCCATTTTCTGATATTGCTCAAAAGCCTTATCGGGCTTGCCTTCCAACTCATAAAGATTTCCGAGCATATCATAATACTGAGGGGTTGAGGGGTCATGCTTAATCAGTTTTTGAATCTCTTCTTCTGCCTTGGCATAATCTTTTATTTTTTCAAATATTTCAATTTTACTCATCGAAATATCTTCATCGGGAGAACCCAGTTTTTGCTCAAGCGAATTATAGGTTTCAATGGCTTCCTTATATTGCTCCGACTGTAACTGGGCTAGGGCAAGTTTATAATATAAATCTGTATTTCCAGGATGCATTTTAATTAAATCCTGATAAACTTTTATCACCTCTTTATATCGGCCTAATTCTTGCAGGTTTTGCGCATAAAAATATCGATACCACACATTTCCAGGGTCACCATTCACAGCCTTGTTCATATAAACCAATGCACTATCCGGGCGTTTGTTATATGACAATATTTCCGAAACCTCAAAATTAGCAGCCGGACTTATGGGATTTATTACAAGGCAGCGCCTAAAATGGCCCATCGCATCATCGTAATTGCCCAATATTTTTTGTTTTATACCGTCATAGAATGAAGCCTTGAATTTATCTTCGTCTATTTGACTATGCTTCTTAACCGATGTTGTTGAAACTGATTTTTTTGGGCCTGAGCATGAAAAAAACAGGACCGAGACCATCGAATAAATGAGTCCGAAACAAAACTGTTTTTTAATTGCCGGCTTCATTTTACTTAGCTTTTCTGATTGTAATCGCCCAAATTTAACTGTTCCTGCTTGCTTACATAATGAACATGGCTACCAACCATTGATTCTGTAATATTAGCATTCGCAATATTTGAATTATCCTGGATAATAGTATCGGAAATAATTGAGCCTTCAATATGATTATGGCTGCCGATGGAAACAAAAGGCCCTACAACCGAATTTATAACAGTAGTATTCTCACCAATAAAGCAAGGTTCGATAATAGTGGAATTAACTATTTTAACGGTAGCATTTTTGGGTGATTTTTTTATTTCAAGCAGGCGCTTATTGGTGTGCAACATATTAGCTTTACTACCACAATCAAGCCATTCCGTTACTTGCGCCACGCTGAATTTTGTGCCTTTCTGCTTCATGTTTTCCAGTGCATTTGTCAGTTGGTACTCGCCTTTCTCCTTAATGTCATTATCAAGCAGATATTGCATTTCCTTTTTCAGGTATGCGCCATCTTTAAAATAATAAATACCAATTATTGCAAGGTCGGAAACAAACTCTTGTGGCTTTTCTACAAAATCAGTAATGATATTATGCTTGTCGAGCTTTACCACTCCAAATGGTTTAGGGTCTTCCACTTTTTGCACCCAAATAATCCCTTCGTGAGAAGTATCCACCGTAAACTCTCCCCTGAAAAGAGTATCGGCAAATGCCACTACAACATTACCTTCCAACAGTTCTGAAGCGCACATAATAGCATGTGCAGTACCCAATGCTTCTTCCTGGTAATATATTTTCCCTTTAGCGTCCAATTTATTCGCGACAGCTAATAAATGATTTTCTACTTCTTTACCAAAATGCCCTATTACAAAACCAATTTCATCAATTTGCCCTTTTATGGTTGCAGCAATATCTTCTACAAGATGTTGTACCATCGGCTTGCCAGCTACCGGTAATAGAGGCTTTGGAACTGTTAATGTATGCGGCCTCATCCGTTTACCTATACCTGCCATTGGAATAATCAGTTTCATAAATACTATCTTTTAATTTATCACTTATAATAATTAATGCTTACCTGTATGCCCGAACCCACCTGTGCCTCTTTCGGTTTCCATCAGTTGTTCTACTACTTCCCACTCTACCTGTTCATGTTTTGCTACTACTACTTGTGCAATGCGCTCTCCGTCGTTAATGGCAAAATCTTCTTTAGAAAGGTTTATAAGCAGCACTTTCAACTCTCCCCTATAATCGGCATCAATAGTACCGGGTGAATTAAGTACGGTAATACCATGCTTAAAGGCAAGTCCGCTTCTTGGACGAACTTGCGCCTCATATCCAACTGAGAGCTCCATAAATAAACCTGTGGGCACCAACGCCCGTTCCATTGATTTCAAAACCATTGTTGTATTTATATTGGCGCGCACATCAAAACCGGCAGATGCCACTGTTGCATACTGTGGCAAGGGGTGTTTTGATTTATTTACAATTTTCACTTTCATGTTGTATCTATTTTTTCAAATTCTTGAGTAAGGCAAAGGTCGGCTTTTCCATAAAGTAGACCACCGCTATGAATACAAGGATTAAACCATTATTTACAATAAGCAACAAAACTTTTGAATTGATATTAAGATGTAAACTCAAAAAGTACAAAATTAACGATAAAGCGAAGTAGATACCTATGCGGAAGAAATCGTATTTAACAGGCAATTGTTTACGGCTCATAAAATAAGAAAGCACCATGCAGGCAGCATAACATATAAGCGTAGCCCATGCGCAGCCTATATATCCAATCCTTGGTATCCAGTAAACATCCAACACAATAGTGATAATTGCTCCGACGGTAGTAAGATAAGCACCATATATAGTTTTGTTTGCCAATTTATACCATATGGAAAGTGTATAAAACACCCCCAAGCATATATTGGCCAATAATAGAATTGGAACCACATCAAGGCCACCCCAATACTCTTTTCCAATATAATTCTTCATCCATGAAAGATTTAGCAATGTACCAAGGCATATCAGTAAACAACCTATAATGAAGTATTTAACTATGTCCGCAAAAGTTTTGGCAAAATCTTTCTCTTTGGCATTTGCAAAAAAATAGGGCTCTGAAGCATATTTAAATGCTTGCACAAACATGGTAACTATTATTGATATCTTATAACATGCACTATAAATTCCGCCTTGTTGCCAGCTAACATTCGCAGGTAATAAATATTGCAATAGTATTCTATCGAGCGTTTCATTTACCATCCCTGCCAGACCTGCAAAAATTAAGGGTATCGCATATGGCATCATTCTTTTCCACAAGGCTGAATCAAAATCAATACCTGCTTTAATCATATCAGGAAACAACATTAAAAGGGTTATTGCACTTGCAATAACATTCGAAATTAAAATATACCCGATACCTATGTTTGGATTATAAATAGCCTGAATAATTGGGTAGAAAAAACTGTCAGGGTTTTTATATACTACCGGGCATAGTATTATGAAAAACAGGTTACTTGCTATATATATTACAATGTTGAGCGCCTTAATTGTCGCAAACCTACGCGCTTTATTCAATTGCCTTAGTTTAGCAAAAGCGATAGCAGAAATGGCATCCGTGCATAAAATAATTGCCAGCCAAACAACATATTCCGGGTGTTCAGGTAAATGTATTAATCCTGCAAGGTATTGACGAAAAGAAACAATTATTACGATAAAGAAAGCAGAAGATGAAATAACTGATAAAAGTGTGGTGCTATAAACTCTTTTCTTATTTTCCTCTAATCGCGAGAAATTAAAAAGAGAGGTTTCCATTCCATAAGTTAGCAGAATATTAATGAATGAAATATACGCATATACAAATGTTATCTTTCCATATTCTCCCGGGTCGAAAATATGTGTATAAATAGGGACCAGGAGATAGCTAAGAAGCCTCCCAATAATGCTTGGAAGCCCATATACTACTGTTTGTCCTGCGAGGTCTTTAAGTGGTCTCAATATAATTCTGCTTTTAGCTATCCGCTATTAGCTTTTATGAAATTGTGGTTTGCGCTTTTCTAAAAACGCGCTAATACCTTCTTTTATTTCTTCGGAAGCAAAACATTTTCCAAATTCGGTCAATTCCTCATCAAAACCTTTGGATGTTTCATCGTAAGCATTGGCAGCCCTAATAACAGCACCTATTGCAAAAGGCGATTTTGATTTAATCTCATTCAGGATTTCAACACACTTGGCGTGTAATGATTCTTGCGCAACCACATGATTTACCAACCCCAACTCCGTCGCTTTATGTGCATTCAGCATTTCAGCGGTCATCATCAATTCCAATGCTTTGCTTCTTCCCACATAGCGTATAAGCCTCTGCGTGCCGCCATAGCCAGGTATCAAACCCAAATTAACTTCCGGCTGACCAAACTTGGCATTTTCAGAAGCTATGCGCAAATGGCAAGCCATTGCAAGTTCGCAGCCACCGCCTAATGCAAAGCCGTTTACAGCAGCAATAACTGGTTTAGGGGAATTCTCAATATTTAAAAACACATCCTGTCCGGCTTTTGCCATTGCCATGCCTTGTTCCTTAGTAAGTCCGAGAAACTCTTTAATATCAGCTCCGGCTGCAAATGCTTTAGGTCCTTCTCCGGTAATAATTATAGAAAATACCTCTTTGCTTTCATTGGCCTCTTTCACTGCATCTCCAATTTCCTGAACCGTTTCCCGATTCAGTGCATTCATTTTATCGGGACGATTTATGGTAATGGTGCAAATTCCGTTTTCAATAGTTGTTTTAAGATTCTGATAGGTGTTCATACTTTTCTTCTTTTAGAATTTCCTGTGTTCTTTTACCCAATTCTGGATATATTCTACAATTATATGCGTGTCTGTTCCTGGCGGGAAAAGCCTTCCAACCCCCAACTTATTGAGTTCTTCCATGTCTTTATCCGGTATAATACCGCCGCCTGTAAGCAATACATCATCCAGTTGCTTTTCCTTCATTAGTTTCATCACTTTCGGAAAGGCCGTGTTATGCGCACCTGATAATATACTTAGCCCGATTACATCCACATCTTCCTGTAAAGCTGTATTTACAACACTTTCAGGGGTTTGATGCAATCCGGTGTAAATAACTTCCATACCTGCATTGCGAAGGAATGATGCTATCACTTTAGCCCCCCTATCATGTCCATCCAAGCCAACTTTGGCTACTAACACACGAATAGGGCGTTTTAAATCATTATTCTCTACTGTCATAAACGACAAATTTAGGATATATTCTCATGTATAAGTTTATCTACTATCAAAGGATAAAAATTGTATTCCAGTTCATGTATCTTTTTCGCCAATAATTCCGGTGTATCTAATTCATCGACAATACACTTAGCCTGAAAAATAATTTTTCCGTCATCATACTTATCATTCACATAATGAATGGTGATGCCACTTTCTTTTTCTTTATTAACCACAACAGCTTCATGCACCTTTGCCCCATACATACCTTTGCCCCCGTATTTCGGTAAAAGAGCCGGATGAATGTTCACCATTTTACCCGAAAAAGCTTTTGTAATATTATCCGGAATCTTCCAAAGAAAACCTGCAAGCACAATAAAATCAGCACTTTCTTTCAATTTATTTAGAACGGTATCGGTATTATAAAAAGTATCCTTATCTACTATAATAAAGGGGATTCCAGCCTCTTTTGCTTTATTTATAACGCCCGCTTCTGCTTTGTTGCAAACAATCAATGATACAGTAACATCTTTACTTCCTTTAAAATAAGTTATAAACTTCTGAGCATTTGTACCCTCTCCGGAAGCAAATATGGCTAGTCTGGTCATGTATCCGTTTTGAGCGGCAAAAGTAGTCTCTTTAGGTGAATTATTAACATACCACAATAGTCTGGCAAACAATAAGGTCTTCAATGAGTTGATGGCCTTCATTTATTAACATGCAAATCACCATTCTGTAACATAAGCCCTTGGTAATCGTAATAATTCATGTTTACACCCATAATTTACTGATGAAAAAAAATACTTTCTTAAGGTTAACCTTCTTATCTCTCGTCTTCGGATTTTTATCCTTTACTGGAGATGCTACTAACTTATATTGGGTAGGTGGTTCGGGGGACTGGCATAATGCAAATCACTGGTCGCTGACAAGTGGTGGAAGAGGCGGAGCAAATCTCCCTAATGCCAATGATGACGTAATTTTTGATGAAAACTCATTCATCACATTCAATGAGAATATTGTGCTTTCAGGTAATATGGAATGCCGCAATATTGTATGGAGTTCAACTATTCCCAAATCGATTGTTTCAGGAAGCAGTTCTTCAACACTAAATATATCTGGTTCTCTATTTGTTACTCCTCAAATAACCTGGAATTACAAGGGTGAGATTCATTTTAAATCTTCTTTGAATGGTAATACAATAAACACTTTTGGAAATACATTGGCTGGGAATGTATCATTTGAGGGAAGCGGTTCCTGGCAACTTACAGGTGCTTTGATTCTTTCTCCTTCGTCAACATTAACATTGAGTGAAGGTTCCTTAATTGCCAATAGCAATGCAATTCAATGCGGAACTTTAAAGATTTCAGGCTCTGCTCAAAAACTGCTGGACATTAACCACTCAGTAGTGGCCATCAAACAAGTATACGATAATATGGGAGCCGGAAACTTCCATTCGAATACTAACGGCGCCAAAATATATTTCCAACATTCACTCCCGGTAAACAACTTTACTAATATTCAGAATCGTTTTACAGCAAATCCTTTAACTCCACGTTTTACACCTGAAGTTACTTCTGTAGACTCAATCATAACTCCACCCACCTGTAATGCAGCCGATACCGGGTTAAATTGTAATGGCTCTATTGTAATAACGCAAGTTAATGCTACCGATGGAGGGCCTTTTTCCATTTCATGGGCCGGACCAAACCAAATAGATACGGTTACCGGGTTTAGTGCATTTAACCTTTGCCCGAATACTTACTCCTATACCATTTACGATTCTGCCAGCCAAACCGTTTATGGCCCGATATTTGTAAATGTTATTGCTCCGCCGCCGCTTACTACCAACTACGTTAAACGCAATGTAACTTGTAATGGAAGTTGTGATGGTTGGATTATTACTCGTATTTCAGGTGAAACACCAAACTATACCTATGCTTGGAGTAATGGACCTACAGGTTCTGCGGTGGGCAATCCAAGCAATTCATTTTACGACAGTTCATTATGTGCAGGCACCTACTCTATTCGTATTATCGATTCACGCGGCTGCCGCAATACTTTCAGAACTACTGTTACACAGCCTCTCCCTGTTACTATTTCCTTTACCCCAACTAATGTTACCTGCAACGGCTCTTGCAATGGTTCAGTTGTTGCAACTGCATCAGGCGGACACGGACAATATAAATATACATGGGCACCGGGCGGACAAACCACTGCAACCATCACCGGATTATGTGCCGGAACTTATACACTTACAGCAAAAGACGATTCGGGTTGTATGGGAACAAACACTGTTACAATTACACAGCCAACACCCATAACTTTAACTACAACGCAAAGCAATGTTACCTGTCATGGAAACTGCAATGGCAGCGCAACTGCAACTGTTACAGGCGGTACACCTGCATATACTTATCAATGGAGCCCAAGCGGTGGAACCAATGCAACAGCGTCAGGCCTTTGCGCAGGGGTTTACAAAATTGTAGTCACAGATTTACATGGATGTAAAGACTCCGCTAATGTTACAATTACACAACCATCAACACTTACCGTTTCGGTTGCCCAGACCAATGTAAGTTGTAATGGAAATTGCAACGGAACTGCCAGCGTTACTGTTTCCGGCGGAACACCTGCTTATACCTATAGCTGGAGCAATGGAGGAACCAATACCTCTATCAGCAGCTTGTGCGCAGGCTCCTATAAGATTACGGTAAGCGATTCACATGGATGTAAAGATTCAGCCAATGTCACTATCACTCAACCAACTGCACTTGCGATTACTACCGCCCAAACAAACTTGACCTGTAATGGTACATGTAATGGTACTGCTACTGCAACTATAACCGGTGGTTCTACACCATATACGTATAACTGGAGCCCAGGCGGAGGAACAAATGCAACAGCAACCGGATTATGTGCCGGAACCTATAAAATTGTGGTTAAGGATGCAAACGGTTGTAAGGATTCTACCAATGTTACTATTACACAGCCGGCCGGAATGATTCTTACCACTACCAATACAAATGTTACATGTATGGCAAACTGTATTGGAACTGCAACGATTAGCGTATCGGGAGGAAATATCCCTTATACTTATCATTGGAGCAATGGAGCCACCACAACAAATGTCAGTGGCTTGTGTGCCGGAATCTATACTATCGTAGTTACTGACGCTAAAGGCTGTAAAGACTCCGCTAATGTCACCATTACTCAACCTAACCCAATACTTATCAGTTTAACTCAAACAAATATTAAATGTAAAGGCGACTGCAATGGCTCTTCTACGGTAACCGTTTCAGGTGGAACTTCTCCCTATACTTATGCTTGGAGCCCAAGCGGAGGCACAAATGCTACTGCATCAAGCCTGTGTGCAGGAGTATATAAAATTGTTGTAAGTGATGCAAATGGTTGCAAAGATTCTCTTAATGTGACAATCACCCAGCCTGCCAATTCTATTTCAGTTGCCACATCGCAAACCGGCATTACATGTAACGGTAGTTGTAATGGTTCTGCTACCGCTAATCCTTCGGGTGGTGCACCACCATACACCTATAGCTGGAGTAATGGAGGCACTAATGCTACTATAAGCAGTCTTTGCGCAGGTTCCTATTCAGTGGTTGTTACAGATGCAAACGGCTGTAAAGATTCTATCAATATTACCGTTACTCAACCAGCCCCGATGATTCTTACAACCACGCAAACCAATATCACTTGCTTTGGCGATTGCAATGGAACAGCTTCTGTAACTGTTTCCGGTGGAAATGCGCCTTACACTTACAAATGGAATACTGGTGCAACTACAACATCCATTGCCGGATTATGTAGCGGAACAACCCGTATAGTAGTTACCGATTCTCACGGCTGTAAAGACTCGGTTGATGTTATTACCACTGAGCCTACGGCCTTAGTTGCAACAACATCACAAACCAATGTTACCTGCAATGGAAGTTGCAACGGAACTGCAACAGCTACCGTAAGCGGCGGTACCCCTGCTTATACTTACTCCTGGAGTAATGGTGCTACTACTGCATCTGTTACAGGTTTATGTGCCGGAAACTACAAGTTTGTTGTTACTGATAATCACGGCTGCGCAGATACCTTGATGGTAACGATTACTCAGCCAAATGCTATTGCCATAACAACTACGCAAACTAATATTTCCTGCAATGGAAATTGCAATGGAACTGCAAGCGCAACAGTGAGCGGAGGAAGCCCTGCATATGTATATAACTGGAGCAATGGTGCAACTACAGCAACTATTAGCAGCCTTTGCAGTGGTTCTTACAAATTAACTGTAACAGATTCTCATGGGTGTAAAGATTCGGTAACAGTAACGATAACCCAACCTACAGCACTTGCAATTACCACAACCCAAACCAACGAAAGTTGCAATGGAAACTGCAATGGAACTGCAAACGCAACCGTAACAGGTGGAACCCCTGCATATACCTATTCATGGAGCAATGGTGCAACCACTACTTCTATTAATAACCTTTGTGCCGGAAATTATGAAATAGTGGTTACTGATGCAAATGGATGTAAAGATTCAGTAAGAATAAACATTACGCAGCCAAATGCACTCAGTATTTCTACTTCGCAAATTAATGTAAGCTGCAATGGCGATTGCAATGGACAAGCTACCGCATCAATAGGAGGTGGCACTGCACCTTATACCTATTTATGGACACCGAGCGGTGGAACCAACGCTACAGCAACAGGGCTTTGTCCGGGTAGTTATACGATTACAGTTACAGATAACAATAATTGTTCGGTTACAGCATCTGTAACTATTACCCAGCCAACAACTTCACTTTCCGCATCTATTACATCCAGCGTAAATGTAACATGTACCGGAAACTGCAATGGCGTAGCTACCGTTACTGCAAGTGGCGGAACAGCCCCTTATAATTATTTGTGGACACCAAGCGGTGGAACCAACGCCACAGCAACAGGGCTTTGTGCAGGAGCATATACTGTTACCGTTACTGATAATAATGGTTGTACGACAACCGCGTCAATTAATATAACACAACCACTTACAGTGTTGAGTGCTACCCTCACTTCGAGCACCAATGTAACTTGCAATGGAAGTTGCAACGGAAGTGCTACCGTTTCTGCGAGCGGCGGAACAGCCCCCTATACCTATTCATGGAGCCCAGGAGGCGGAACAAATGCGACAGAAGCAAATCTTTGTGCCAATACTTATACGGTAACTGTTACTGATAATAATGGATGTACTGCATCGGTTATGGTTACAATAACCCAGCCTACTGCAATAACTATTACCACTACACAAACAAACGCCACCTGTAATGGTTCTTGTAATGGAACTGCCACAGCTACTGCCACAGGTGGAACAGCGCCTTATACATACACATGGAGCAATAGTGCAACCGGACAATCTGTCACTGGTTTGTGTGCAGGTTTATATACACTATCAGTAACCGATAATTCAGGATGTTCTCAAACAACCACGGTAAATATTACTGCCCCTGCCCCACTTGCCGTTTCCATTTCAGCCAATACAATCCAATGCCACAATTCATGCGATGGTATTGCCATAGTAAGTGTTACAGGCGGAACTTCTCCATATACATATACTGTTTCAAGTCATTCTTCAACCAATATGTATTATAACGACACCATTAAAAACTTATGCCCGGGAATCACTTATACCATTGTTGTTGAAGATTCGAACAGGTGTACCATTATTGATAGTGTGAACTTTACTAATCCTCCGGGTATGGCTGTAAGCAATACGGTTACGTCTTCAACTTGCAACAGTTCAAACAACGGAGCCATCTCAGTTTCGGTCAGTAGTGGCAATGCTCCATATACCTATAGCTGGTCGAATGGAAGCACTAACCAAAACCAATCGAACATATTATCAGGAACATATACATTAACAGTGACGGATGCAACAGGTTGTACCACTGCAGATACGGTTATTGTAACTTCTATGCAAACAGTAATTGCAATTGGAGGAAGTGATACTTCTATCTGCGCTCATAATCCGGTTACCTTAAATGGCGACAGCAGTATTAATGCATTAACGTTTCAATGGTTCCAGATGCCGGGCCTTAACCCAATCAGCGATACAACCACAGTTACAGTTACCCCTTCAGTAACCACCAGTTATATCTTGGTTGTAAGCAATGGCGGATGCACCGATACCGCAACAACAGTAGTTACCATTAACCCTGCCATTTCGGTTGATGCAGGAACAACGCAATCGATTATCCCAAATCAGAGTGTAACCTTAGGCGGAAACCCGACTGCACCTTCAGGCTCAACCTACTTCTGGGAACCAAGTTCAAGCCTGAACGACAGCACAGGTTCAAACCCTGTTGCTACACCTACCATAACTACTACTTATACTGTATTTGCAAACAACCCCGGCGGATGCCCAGGTTCTGATACTGTAACCGTATTTGTAGTTCCGCAAATTATTATTCCCGATGGATTCACTCCTAATGGAGATGGCCAAAATGATGTGTGGAACATAGGATATGTGTACAACTTCCCGGCTGTGGTGGTAGAAGTTTATAACCGTTGGGGAGAACTTTTATTCCGTTCTGTAGGGTATAGCACCCCATGGGATGGCACCTATAATGGAAAACCAGTACCTGTTGGAACTTACTATTACATTATTAACCTTCACGACCCGAGATATACTCAGAATTATACCGGCCCAGTCACTATTTTAAGATAAACTAAAAACCATGCGTAAACTTACACTTTTGTCGGCATTACTTGCCTTACTTTCAGGTGCTTTGAAAGCTCAGCAGTTGCCTATCTACAGCCAATACATGCTGAATGATTTTTCAATGAACCCGGCTATTGCGGGCACACAGGACTACTTTAACGTAAAGTCCGACAACCGCTTCCAGTGGATTGGAATAACCGATGCCCCAAGAACTTATGTTCTCACCTTTGATGGCCCCATTCAATCCGAACATATGGGCATAGGCACATATGTGTTTACTGATATTACAGGCCCTACCCGACGCACCGGATTTACAGCAGCCTATTCTTACCACTTGCAACTAAACAAGACACTTAAGCTTTCATTTGGTCTTGCCGCAGGAGCCTTGCAATTTGCAGTAGATGGCCAGTCAATATCATTGGAGCAAAGCAATGACCAGGCATTGGTAAATCAATTGGAATCGGCCATTGTTCCTGACTTTGCAGCTGGTGTTTATTTATACAGTTCAAAATTCTATGTCGGTATTGCTGCACCTCAAATTATACCCATGACTGCCAAGCTGAACAATTATGCCGATGCACAAAATATTATGGTAACCCACTACTATGCAACGGCAGGCTATAATTTTGATTTAGGAAAAGATTTTCAATTCAAGCCTTGTGTAGTGGCAAATTATGTATTCCCAGTTCCACCTCAATTTGATATGGGAGCCCGGATATTATACCAGGAAAAATTTTGGATTGGCGGAGGATACCGCACTATGGATGCCGCTTATGCCATGATTGGATACGTATATCAAAAGAATCTGACCTTTGGTTTCTCCTATGACTATGCTGTTACCGATATTCACAATTACAGCGTAGGCACTACCGAAATGTATATTGGCATAACCTTTAACAGGGCTAAGACGAAAACGGTATCTGAGTAACTCCATAAAACATTGTTTTGGGAAAATAAGTGTTATTAACTAATATAATACCATATTAAGGTACGGTACAATACCTATATTTAAGTATCACCTATTATTTTAATTAATAGAAGATTTATTCCTTGGGCTTAATTGGAAGGGATGTTTGTTTAGCATCTGCTGCCTTAGGGACCGATTTCCCTTTATTCAGAGATTCATTGCCGGTTCCGGAATTCCTATTTGAAATTTTATTTAGCAAGGCGCTTTTTGATGGTTCCTGAGTACGGAATTTTTCTGAACCGATTGGCGAATTAGTATTAATTCCTATTGTCGGTTTTTGGCTAATAATTCCAATTCTTGCCGAATCCACCGATTGACCAAATGTAAGAGAAGGTAATGCGGATAAAACAATTAATAATACAATCGGATTAGAAGTATTCATGGAAATTAAAAAAATCTTGTTATAAAAAATTACTATCTATTTTTATTAATGGACTCTAATAGCAGCGATGTGTGCATTACGAACATATCCGGTAGAGCCACAAGCGGTTTCTTGAGCCTTTATATAAAATGTAGTATTTGCAGCAACAGTTTCTTCTTTAGCCCATGCATATGGCTGCCAGCCATAGGGTACAGTATACGAATATCCATTATAAGCAACCTGAACATCCTGATAAGCACCGCCATCTGTTAATTCTATATATGGGGCCGCAGTACAAAGTGACCCACCTTCGCAAGAGGCCGTAATAATATAGGTACCAGCATTTACTATTGTAATTGATGTAACCGTTTGCATAGCGGCTGTATTTGCAGAAAAACATCCTGCATTACCACTTGCTAAGCCGTTAACAGTATAGGCTTCTACATAGTAGTCTAAGTCTGAGTTTTGAGTCACGTACCAGTTACCTCCATTGCTTTGCAATAAAATAGACCCCCCATTCAAGGTAAATGAAGTTACCGTTGTAGCACCAAAAATTATTGAACCGGAGGATGGTGTAATGGTGACAACATTAGTAGTAGCAGCCGAAGGAGCGAACACTATTCGATATTCTCTTCTAATATTGCTTGCAGCACCACCGGGTAATGTAATAGTAAAACTACCGCCAGTTGGATTTGCCAATACGGTATGATAGGTGGCATCTAACGTAACAGCGCCAGTTACCAAAGCACTGGAAATTTGAGTGCCTAGAGAACCATAATCATCTACAGTATTAACCGGTATATTGGTATAAAATCCTGAAAGTCCCCCGGCGCTAGGAACAATAACACCATAATTGTTTGTTGCTCCACTGGCTGAAAAATAACCGCCATAATTATTTGTAGCACCTGAGCCTGTTGCAGAACCTACAACTCCATACCCATTACCTGCAGTTACAGTAGATGTACCATTAACCCCATATTGATTACCACCTCCGCTACCGCCAATACTTCCTAATACACCATTACCACCACTGCCCCCTGTTGTTGTTACAAGGCCTTCTACTCCATTTGCAGCATTTACACCTGTAACTTGGCCTAAAATAGCATTAACAGATGTTGAATTACCGGTTACGGTAAGCATATTTGCATTTATTGGTGCACTGGCAGGATTACTCATTGAAATAGAGGTCCCATTATCTTCTGTGAAACCCACACCTAAAGTAGTACCATTAGGCGTCCAACGAGCATAATAATTTAATGTACCCGAACCGCTTATGGAGGCACCTCCACCCATAGAGCTCCAAACAGGAGCTCCCGGAGTTCCTGAATTATAATAATATCCGGCAGGTGAAAGCCCGCTTCCGGTTGGAACATAAACCATCAAACTGGTTGCCGGTGATGCAATAGTTGCAGCATCATTAACACCTGTGAGGGCAATATTTGGAATAAGTAACCCCTTTCCATTTGGGCTTGTGAAAGTATTGCCAGTATTCAAATCTAAAATTGCAGAAGAGTTAGCTGCACCACCAGAGGTATTAATACCAATATTTTGAGAAAATACAGGCACTGCAAAAAATGCGGCTGCTATTACTAAAGAGGTTTTAAGGTACTTGTTTTTCATAAATCTATTTTTTATGTTTTGGGGAATGAACCCATTTTTTCTTTACTTATTAAATTAAAAAATTGTAACTTTTAAGTATTAATTGCGTTTAACTCAGTATTTTAACGAAACCCCAATATAGTTATTTTTTAATTAACACCCTACTGTTTAAAATCATATTTTTTAAATATTAACTGATTTCCAGATGATTAATTTTTTCAAAAGGTCGAAAAATTCCTCATTTTATTCCCTTTTAAAAAACTACCTTGAATTAACCTTAATCTACCGTTATCTTTATGTTATTAAACGAAGATAGAAGTGTTTACGTTGGGGACAGCAAAAAATCAATATAAAATTTCATACAATTGAGCCTCTTCCGAGGTGCCCTCTTGCCTGATAAATTTTATTTTTTGCGGATATTTTCTGGCAATAGGCGAAATAAGCCTGTGCATGGTATTTATAAAGCCCTGGTCAGGGTTTTGAGGGTTCAAACGTAGCTTTGCTAACAATATATACCGCACATTATTTCTTTTGAACCAGGATATTACCGAATCTGCATTGGTAGAATGGGTGCTATCTACCACAACCACATTAAAAAACTCGCGCCCATTGGCATACACTGTTGACATGGGCCCCTTCCGGCAAGCCACTAATGAATCTTTTGGCAAATTTTCGCACCATTGACTCAATTTAAGGTAGTTAACCCAATCAGGTGTAAATCCATAAAAGATATCGCCATGAAGATTCTTACTAAGCAACGGCAAGTTTTCTTTCGTTTTATTAACAGTAGCCTTAAATTCGGAAATAACTAAAATACCCACTATAAAAACCCCTATAAACTGTAAGGCCCATGGGGCTTTTTTAAGGGTGTCGTACATTGCATAGATGAATATCATTAAATACAGCGGTACAAAAACCATTATCAGGCGAGGTTGGTCCCACTGAATTTGAAGCACTAGAAAAGTAATTCCGGTAAGGCTGAGCGCATACATGCCAACAGCCAACAGATAGGTGTTTTTAGACCGGATAACCCGATAAATAGAAAAGAAAAAGGCAAATAAAAATAAAAAAGTAAGCCCTGTAATGGTAGTTGTTGCATCGAATGAACGCAACCCGATTATTTGAAAAAAACGTTTGGATAAATACAAATCGCAATTCTGGAAAAACCGCATAACAAACCCGTTGAAATTTTCCTGCCCATCGGCGGCATTATAGGCGTTTTTCTGCATATACTGGCTGCTTTGTCCGCCAAACTGGTTTTGTGCATGCCATATTATTTTTTCAATAAAACCTATTGGGATATAAAATATTAAAAAAGCAACCAACAGATAAAGAATATAGCGATATTGTTTGCGTATGGCAAAATAGAGTATCATTCCGCCAATGGCAAATATGCCTACCGTTCTGGCTGAAGCCATTAAGAAAATAATAAGTCCCACAACAGCCCAACTCTTCCAAGATTCCTTAATTGGCATGGAAGTATTGTTTTTAACTTTATCCAAAAGTTTGAAAAAATAGAAGAAGAACACAAACTGCAATGCCATAAAGAAAGCCTCACTATAAGTAAGGCTGGCATAATTAAGAATGAACGTATTGATGGCGGTAAGCAACAGAACGCTATACAAAACGAATGAAGGAACCCTGCCTTTAAATGATTTGTAAAGGAAAAGAAGCGCTACTACATTACAGATAATAGAAAGAAACTTCAGGAAAATAACATTGATTCCTAAAAAAGAAACAAAAATGCTAAGGAACATTGGATATAAAGGCCCTTGAAAGGATGGAAAAGCGCCTTTATGCAGAAAATCATATGCCCTGAGAATATAGGTTGAGTCATCTCCGCCAATATCCATACGGGCCTGAAAAATTAAAAGCGAAAATAAACCACCCAGGCCGAAAATAATTATTAAAAGAGTTCTGGAGTTTTTATCTATCCATTTATCTAAGGAACTGAAAAGGGTTGATGCTTCCTTTTTTACGGCAGAATAAACCGGCGGTTTCTTATCCCGCGCTTTTGCACCTGAAGGTTTACCACTGAGTTTATTTGGTTGTGCCATCTCTTCAGCTTATTATTTTAGGGTCATTGCTGTTTCCCCTATTTCAGCCTCATCGGTATATATTTTAATAATATACTTACCGGGGGCAAATCCACTGTTACTTTCACAATAAACAGAAAGGCTCATTTCCTGATTTGCATAATCTATGGTTTGCATACCTGAATAAAAACCCTTAGTACCTTCAAAATTAAAGAGGCTTGATTCATCTGCTGTTTTAGAAAGTTCTTTTGCATCGGGAGAGATTACACGAATGTAAATGGTTTTGTCTCCTGCCTGAGTTATCCGGTTGGCTGCAATGGTAAATTGCACTTTCAGCTTTTCCGATTTACGAGCCTTTTCTGTAGTAACTTCCTTTTTCCCAAACCTTAAAAATATACCTTCCGCGCTTATGGAGGTAGCCTGTAACAATGAACCTTTTAAAACTTTATCCTGCAATTCGCCTTTTTCTTTCTTTAGCTGGCTGGAAGTTTTCTTTTCCTCATTCAGTGATTTAACCGCCGTATTTCTTTCCGTAGTAAGTTGCTGGTTAAGCGTATTCAGCGAATCGATTGTATGCACAAAATCCTGCATAATTTTCCGAAGGGTATTTGTTTCCTTCTTTAACTGGGCAATAATATAAGGGTCATTTTTATATTTCTGCGCCTGTTGCATCAGCATTGTTATCGAGTCCTTTTTACTGTCCAGTTGGGCTTGAATATCAGTATTACTGGTTTTTAAGGAGGCATACTGTGCCTGCAAGCCTATCAAATCGGAAGTAAGGCTATCTGTACGGATTTTTTCAACTTCCACTATTTTCACTTTTTCAACTACCGTTTGCCGTTGGTTAAAGTATTGCCAGCCCAGTATGATAATGAGCAGTAAAAGAATAAATATAATAATTATTAAAAAACGATTACGGCGTTCCTTTTCTTCCGGTTTTTTGTTTTCAGGCTCAGTATTAACAGTATCCATAGGTATTTTTGAAAAAGCCTACAAATGTACTATTTTTTCTCAGGCTATAATTCAATGGGAAATAACGCTATTCTGCCGAGAAAAAACGTGAATATTACTATCTGCAGATGTGTAAATAAGTTTGTATTCCTCGCTTAAAATACTTCGCATTACTTTTGCATCGGGCCTTTGTATCGTATCTTTATAGTCCCCGTAAACAAATATATAATCTATTGCTTTCTTTTCGTTGGAAGGTTCGCAAGTCATGTTATAATACCCGAAATTTGGTCCATGCCCATTTATAAGAACATTGGGTAGGTGGCCATTGTTCCATTTAGCAGCAAACCAACCATCATCGGCTTCATAATTTTCAAGTATAACTAGTGGTTTGTTAATACCCAAGTAATCTGCAAAGTGAAAGAGCAGCCAATTATTCGTATAGTCTTTTGCCAAAACAACACTATTCGGGTTGATCATTTTTCCTGCGGCTTCAACTGCTTCCAAATCTTTGTTTAAATTAGAAATAATAGGCTGATGAATTTTAAATAACACAGTAAAGTAAATTGCTATTACACTCATGGAAATTAACATGGAAATTATTTTATTGTTTGGCAGCAAAATAGCCCACAGGACTATAAAAATAAAAAAGAAATACGAAAACCTGAACGACATCATCCCCACGATAGAGTCATCAGGCACAAGGATAAAGCATAGTAACGAAATAGCGGATAATAAAAGAAAGAAATCGTAATCAACTATTTTTCTTGCACCCAATTTTTTTACCCGATTATATATTCCTACAGCCATCATTATACAAACCAAGTAAGCAATTAATCTTGTATATCTCTCGTCGCTGGCTGAATAGGTAATGGTTTTAATAACATTAAGCCAATGAAACATGTCATGCAATGGTATCCTTTTATAGGTAGGATTTGTATGAACCATTGCCATAAATGCAAGGAAGCATAGTAGACCCGGAAGCCATACCAGGAAAAACAACAGTATTCTTTTCCACTTTGTTTTCCCTCTCAAAAAAGGCCTGATATTAGTCGGAAAACCCATCTCCAGCAAAAAGAGACTGCCTCCCGCAAATAAAAATGCAAGCCCATTGGTGAAATATAAAAGAGTCGACAGAAGGAAAAGTATAAAATATTTAGAGCCCGTAGGTCTATTGCCCGCACCTGTAAAGTATTTATGATAATATATAAGCATCCCAAACAATAGGGGAAAAGAAAGACAGAAATTATAGAACCCCAAATAATAAAAAGAAGAGAAGGAAAATGGTATGGCAAAAACGCTGAATACAGTATTCGCACCGCTCCACTGCTTTAGGAGTTTGCGAAAAAGGAGTGAAAAACTTAACAGGTATATCACTATCAAAATTTTTTCTGCAAGCTGCCATGAAAAGACCGTCATCAAAAGAGCCAGCAGGTAATGGTCGGTAAGGTTAGGTGCAGGTATTCTATTCAAGGCATAATAATGGCTTATAAACTGGTTTCCATCAAGAAGGTAGTTTATAAGCTTTGAATTATATAAATGAGAGGGGCCGTCTAATGTTGGATTTGCCGGGTTAACAATGATTGCCAGCAACCCCACACCCAGGCATGAATAAAAAAATACTCTTTCAAAAGCTATATTGTCGAACTTCATCTTCATCGGAGCTAAGGTACGTGAAAATATGAGTGGATGATTTTTAGTATTTTCGCCAAAATTGGAGAAATAATCTATGAAGGATAAAATATTGGTAATAGGAGCCGGAGGCCAAATAGGCAAAGAACTGGTGGAAGAGCTTTGCATTATTTACGGAAATGAAAACATAGTTGCGTCAGACATTAAGCACGACATTGAAGCGCCATGTGCTTATGAAAAACTAAATGTACTGGATGCACATAGTATTACGGGAACTATAAAAAAACAT
>CAIWVW010000085.1 GCA_903916255.1 uncultured Bacteroidota bacterium | reverse complement strand
GCGCTGGAGTGGCGCATCACCACCATATCCACTTTCATGGCGAGGATGTTCTTAACCGTGTCTATCAGTGTTTCGCCTTTCTTTACCGACGATGCCGAAGCGGAGAAGTTCAGCACATCGGCCGAGAGGCGGCGTTCAGCCAGCTCGAAGGAGATGCGGGTGCGGGTAGAGTTCTCGAAAAATATGTTGGCTATGGTTACATCGCGCAGCGATGGCACTTTTTTAATGGGACGGTTGATAACAGATTTGAAATTGTCGGCGGTAGCGAAAATAAGTTCAATATCGCTAAGCGTTAAGTCTTTAATTCCTACCAGATGCTTGACACTTAACGCTGATTTCATGCTATTAGTTTATAAAGTTTGTAAAGTTCATAAAGTCTATAAAGTTCAATCTCATATTCCTCACTTTCTTTGGCTCGCCGTAGCTTTATGCGAAGGCGGCTCGCTTTCCGTTAACCAAACGCCATCGGTCTTGTCGCCTGCTTCTTTCAAATCGGTTTTTACATTTTGCGATACAATGGTATCTACCCGTTTGCCCACATAATCGGGCTGGATGGGCAGATGGCGGCTGAAACGCCTGTCTATAAGCACCAGCAGTTCCACCTTTTTGGGCCGGCCGAAATCGAGCAGGGCATCCAAGCCTGCACGTATGGTGCGCCCCGAAAACAGCACATCGTCGACCAAGATTACATTTTTATTTTCCACCGTTACATTGTCCATGTTCATGCTGCTGGGCGATATAGGATGCCCCTTGGTGCGGAAGTCGTCGCGGTAAAAAGTAGGGTCAATCTCGCCGTAAGAAATTTTTACGCCTTTTAGCAGCGCACTTAGCTTCTTTTGCATCCTGCGCGCCAAATAGATGCCACGGGGCTGCAAACCAATGATTACGGTATCCTTAAAACTGTCGTGGTTTTCTATTAACTGGTGGCAAAGACGGTCGAGCGTGAGTTCGAGTTGCTTTTGTGAGAGTAATACTTTGCGCTTCATCAAAGCCCAAAGATAGTGCAATTTCTTTAATTAGGAATTAGAAATTAGAAATTTAGGATGAAAACTGTCATGGCGAGGCTTTGTGAAGCCATCTTACCCCCAATATACAGAATGGGGTTGAAGCTATATGGCTTCAAAGGGTTATATTTGAACTAGGAACCAATAAATTTAATTAGGATGTATTTTGGAAGAATCAATACCACATATTTGACAAATAATGTTCCTCAAGATTATGTCAAACAACGTTTTGAATATGTTCTTCATTACTGGACTTATCTTTTTTCTTACGACAGATATGAATCTACAATTTCGAAATTTGAATCTCATAGGACACTATTTGATAAAATAGAGATGCAATTAAACTACAATAGTGATTTTGCAAAAAAATATTTTCACTCAATTTATGTGACAAATAATCCTCTTTTTGACGATACAAATATTGTAGTAAGGAACCATAAGAAATCAAGAAAATTTCAAAACACCCTAAGAAGCTTCAAGTCTGAAATAGCTACAAACGATAAGAAATCTAATAATCTTTCCAAAATAAAGCAGGATTTTAACTTTTTAAAAAGAACCCTACTTAAAAACTATACTACATTTTTATCTAATCAGCTTTTTAAAATTGTTATTGTAAATAAGCCCTTAACTCGAAATGAATCAATCGATTTAAAGTTCCTCGTGAACGCTTTCATTGCTGAGCTATTTCATTATGGATATGAATCTGATTTTATTTCCTATGTTATTACTGCAATTACGTTTACCTCTCACCCAATGGACCAAAGTTTTAATATCCCTTTTGATAAAACTCGGTTTGACTTTCCAAGTGATATTGAATTTAAAAAATATGTAGAAGATAATAGGAAGAATTTTACTCTTAAAGGACAAATAGAGTGCCTTGTTAATCTTTTGAATAGAAAAAAAACGAAGGGGCATTTGATTTTTAAAATCCCCGATTATTTGTTTAATAATGAAGAGAAATTATTAATCGCAGGTTCCGAAATATACAATCCCCAAAAAGCAAAAAAAGTATTGACGGATTTATCCTCTCCTTCAATAGAGTTGTTTGCTAAGGATTTATACAATTCATCATGTAATATAATAATACCTGTAGAACTTGTTGATGCTTCAATTGGAGCTAATAAAGCAATCTCACTAGCCGAAAAGAATATTAATTTTCTTAAATGTTTTTCAGGTTTCTCTGGTATTAAGATAGATAAAAGTCAGTTCATTCTTACAAATGAAAATATTGATAGGTATTTTTTAATTAATACATTCTATAATAATACCGGTGGCACTACATTTATAAGCAATAATAATGTATCGAAATTACATACAAAGCTTAATAGATTTGATGCTTCTAATGATTTTTACAAGCAGTTATTTTCAATCATTTCACAATTAGGTAAGACAAGTAATGCAATTGATGATACTTCAATATCAGAATTATGGATTTCTACCGAATCATTTTTCAGCCACATAGTTGGGTCTGAAAATAGGAGAAAAGAGTTAATTACTATCACGAAAAGTTGTTACAAATTGCAATTAAAAAATGACTATTTAGATTATTTAAACCATCGTCTTGGTTTTATTTTTACAAAACGATTAGTACCTTCTTATTATTTGGAAGGTATTGAATTAACCAGTAAGATGCCAGAAAAAAGAAAAACCTTCAAATCAAATATTAATAGACTTACCAAACGAGTATCATCTAAATTTTCTATTCCACTATATTATGAGTTTGTGCATAAAATAAATGATATTAAAAGCCTTTATGAAACTGAAATTACAAGGTGGATTGAATATACGATTAACCATGTTTATTGTGAAAGAAATCTTGAGATTCATAACAATATTAAAAATGAAATAACCTATTCTTTTTTATTGCAGGATTTCAGAAAAATTATTAGTGTAGTTCTAAATACTATTCTCAATAATGTTGATTCACGAACAAATAACGCGGAAGGAGTTTTTAAAAAAATTAATAAAAAAGCATCTCGAATTGTTTTGTAATTAATTTTAATTAATAATAAATGTTGCTTCCATCGGGGTGTTCTGTTTGTAGCCCAATAAAACACACCTATTGTAATGCCCGCCCCGCGAGGTTGGGAAAAGATTGTAGGGAATGAAACTGTCCCTAAAGTCGTTGGTGTCCCTTGATCCCTTTACCCCTGGGTTTTATTTCTCTTATCAATTCTTGCTCTTGTCATTCTCTCCCGTAAGCCGCCTTCATTTATAAATGCAGTTTCTAGTGAGTTTAACTGCCTTTTTAAAAGGTAGGTTGTAACTTTTATAAGATTTATCATGGTATTAGCGCATATTTCAGGTTCAGGGTTTTCAATGGCTTTTTTGAAAGTTTCGTAATTAGCTTCAGGCGTTTTGTTTAACTCCTTGAACCGCGTTAAAAGGCGGTTACTGTTTTCCCATTGTTTCAGTTTATTGGTTCTTATGAAATCTTCATAATCTATCAGCAGTTCCTCGAGGCTGGCGCGGGCTACATTGGTAAGTTTTATTTCGGTTTCTTTGGATGTTGCCGATGCCATGCTTGCCTCTGCTATATTTTGTTTGCCGGAGCGTGCAGCCTGCACCATTTGGTCAATGGTGCGGTCATATTTTCTGAAAAAGCGCTTAGTGAAATATACCGTTCCATCATAAATTATTTCAGCTTTCTGAAAAGTAATTAAATTACGATACCCTCCATGTGTGGGAATAAAGCCCTCGCCGCTATTTTTTTCCATGTTAGTTTTCAGGAGAAATTAGCTGCATTGGCGAAGTTCCAGATGTTCCATTTCCCCGATAGGGTAAAAATACAACAAAAACATTTACTATTTCAGCAAAGGGACAGTAGGGACAGCAGAGACGAACAGCGATTGAGTAAGATGGCTTCCCTGTCTACCGACAGGCAGGGCAGGGCCTCGCCATGACGTGAAAGCAAAAAACATGCCACAGATTTCACAGATTAAACCCTCATTCAAATTGTAGTTTGAAATTAATCTGTGGCATCTGTGGCAATGTATTTCATAAAAAAAGGTGGATTCCTTGCGGAACCCACCTTTACAGGTTTTAGATTATTGGCAGTCGGCCTTCCGACTTAGCTGTTTTCTGTCGTCTCTGCAGATGCTTCGTCGTCGGCTGCTTTCTTGTCAGATGCCTTTTTATCGGCTGCTTTCTTGTCGGCGGCAGCTTCGTTCTTAGTCATCTCGTCTTTCAGGTTCGAAAGGCTGTCTAAGTCTCCGAGGGTAGTCTTCTGAATGTTGGTGGCTAATTTCTTCACCGCGTTGCGGGTGTCTTTAGCTTCAGCACGCTTCTCGTTGTTCTTATTTTCCTTTTCTTCAATCAAAGCGTCTTCCTTAATGCGTGAGTGCGAAAGGATGATTTTCTTGGCTTCTTTATTGAATTCGATAACCTTAAAGTCGAGCACTTCATCTACACGGGCAGGAACTCCGTTGTCCTTAACCAGGTGCTTGCTTGGTGCAAAACCTTCTACTCCGTAAGGGAGGTTAACGGTTGCGCCCTTGTCATTCATGCTGGTAATGGTTCCTTTGTGTATAGAATCCATGGTGAAAATGGTTTCAAACGTATCCCATGGGTTTTCTTCGAGTTGTTTAACCCCAAGGCTCAACCTGCGGCTGTCGCTGTTCACTTCCAATACAACCACTTCCAGCTTGTCACCTACCTTGGTGAATTCAGACGGATGCTTGATTTTCTTGGTCCATGACAGGTCGGAGATATGCACCAAACCATCGATACCTTCTTCCAGTTCTACAAACACGCCAAAGTTGGTGAAGTTGCGAACCGTGCCGGTATGCTTGGAACCTTTAGGATATTTATCCATAATCTGGCTCCATGGGTCAGGCGTAAGTTGCTTGATGCCTAAGGTCATCTTCCTTTCCTCGCGGCTAAGGGTGAGGACTACAGCTTCGGTTTCGTCGCCTACCTTGAAGAAATCGTGGGCGGTGCGCAGGTGCTGGCTCCAACTCATTTCCGATACGTGGATAAGCCCTTCGATACCCGGCGCTATTTCGATGAATGCTCCGTAATCAGCTACAACCACAATTTTGCCTTTCACCTTGTCGCCAACTTTAAGGTCGGCGCTTAAGGAATCCCATGGGTGAGCGCTCAATTGTTTTAAGCCAAGTTGAATCCGTTTCTTTTCATTATCAAAGTCGAGGATAACAACATGTATTTTTTGTCCGATTTGAACCACTTCTTCAGGGTGGGTAATGCGGAACCAGCTAAGGTCGGTAATGTGGATAAGCCCGTCAACACCGCCGAGGTCGATAAACACACCGTAAGAGGTGATGTTTTTAACGGTGCCTTCCAATACTTGTCCTTTTTCGAGCTTGCCGATGATTTCTTGTTTTTGCTGTTCAATTTCAGCTTCAATAAGCGCCTTGTGCGATACAACCACGTTTTTGAACTCCGGATTGATTTTCACAACCTTGAACTCCATGGTTTTACCTACATAAACATCGTAATCGCGAACGGGCTTAACGTCAATCTGCGAGCCCGGAAGGAAAGCTTCCATACCGAACACGTCAACGATAAGACCGCCTTTGGTGCGGCATTTAACAAGGCCTTTAATAATTTCCGAAGTGGCAAGGGCATTGTTAACCTTTTCCCAGGCGCGAACGAAACGGGCCTTTTTGTGGGAAATGAGCAAGGTGCCATTCTTGTCTTCCTGTTTTTCTACATATACTTCAACGGTGTCGCCGATTTTCAAATCAGGGTTATACCTGAATTCGGAAAGTGGCACTACGCCTTCTGATTTGTAGTTGATGTTGATAACCACATCTTTAACTGTAATTTCAACTACCTTTCCATCCAATACCTGATTTTCGGCAATAGAGGTTAAGGTTTTTTCGTAAAGCGCTGACAACCTGTCGCGTTCTGCGTAGTTGTAGTTGTCTTGCTTTTTACCAATGGTTTCCCAGTTAATCTCGGTAGATTCTGCCGGTGGAGCAATTGGCAAGTGTTCTGCTGTTTCTGTCTCTGACATTTTTTGTTTGTTGTATGAGAGCTGCGATTGCTAACTCCATACGTTACTCCTGCATACGGCTTAGCAGGAAGGTTATTATTGTCGTTGCCGGACGACTTAGTTATCCAATTTAGAACCCTGTTTTTAGGCAGGATTTTTCAAAAGGGCTGCAAAGGTAGGAAAAATACTTATATCTGCTTAAATTTAGTTAAGTAATCTAAAGAATGCCTATATTTACGACTTATAAATCACCCTGAGTAGCACTGATGAAGGTTAAGGAAGCGATAAAAATGATAGAAAATGACGGTTGGTATTTGGTTAGGCAAAAAGGTAGCCACATGCAGTTTAAACACCCTACTAAAAAAGGCTTAGTAACTGTAGCCTGTCATAAACTTTCAGACGATATTGCAAAAGGAACAGCAGCGAGCATTTTCAGGCAAGCGCAAATTTCAAAACAAGATTAGAACATGAAAAAATTCTTAATAATCATAGAAAAGACCGACACAGGATATAGTTCTTATAGCCCTGATTTGACAGGTTGCGTGGCAACCGGAAATACTAAAAAAGAGGTAGAGAAAAATATGTATGAGGCTATCCAGTTTCACCTGGAGGGATTGGAAGCCGAAGGATTAAGTATTCCTGATACAAATACCGAGAGCGAGGTGATGGTGTTCGCGTAAAAAGTGGCACTGCCAAAATGACATATTTTCCATTTTAAAACGTCAAGAAAGTTTGGCACGGAAATTGATGGGTATATTGTGGTTTACTTTAACAATTTTTAACATCAAATTTCAATATCATGAAAAAAAGAGACTACTACAAGTATGAACTGAAAAAGGGTAACGAGGTGCTATATGTCGGCATCACCAAAGACCCAGACCGCAGACATAATGAGCACAGAAACGAAAAACGCTTTGGGCACATGTTAGTTGTTGGAAATAAAACAACAAAAGAGGCTGCGGAAAATTGGGAAACTAAGCGCATTGAACAATATGCCCGAAATCATGGAGGCAATGTGCCAAGGAAGAATAAAACCGGAAATGGAAAATAATTAATACTATATAAAACCACACAACACATGAAAACAATTAATCTATTCTCAGAAAAAAGAATCGAAGATTTATTTTTCGAGAATGACCGTGCTTACGAAAGAGACATTGACAAAAATTTTAGCACATTAGAATTACAGAAAGGCGCTGAATATCTTGCGAGAAAATTCTTTCTGAAATATGAAATTAATGTGCCAAAGTTAGATTTTGCTAATATCGATAATGAAATAAACCTCGAAGGTGTTTTAGGTTCACGCTTTCCTGGGCAATTTTTAATAAGAAACCCTCATGAGGTAATTAAAATTGTCGTAGTTACATATGCAATTCCTTTCACTGGAGATAGTGAGTTATTAAAATACTCCCCTCGACGCTTCCATCCGTCCTCCATTCAAGTGGCTATCGAAAATAATCTTCTAAAGTTTAAAATTCCTTTATTTGATTACATGAATATTGAATTACCTGACAATAAAAAACAGGAATTACTGGTTAAGTGCAACCAAATTTGTGATAAAATAATTGGTGAAATCAAGAATCTTGAAAATGAATGCAATGACTATAATTCACAACTTCTTTATAATATGAAAAACTATATAGAAAAAAAAATCAATATAGAAAACATAAAAGAAAAACAAAGGAATGAGTTGAATCCTCGCCGTTAGTTTCTAATACTGATAATGTAAATAAATTAAATATGACACAAGATTACCTCAATTGGACAAAAACATATAATTTAAACCACAAAGATGGCTTATTCAACATTTATGTCTCATCACATAATAGTGAAGCACCTTCTGGATATGTCGAAGATTATATTGGTTGCGTACTTTACTATGTTTGGAATAAAACTCGGATAAATAAATCAACCTCTCCTGCATTTACTTTCAAATGGGAAACCTTTGTAGGGGTAAATGAAAACGAAGTTTACAATCAATGCATAAAATGGGTTGACATGAACCTACCTGGTAAATATAATGTTGAACTACGTAAACAAGACTGAAAAGACGCTATACCGAACATCATCTCTCTTTCGTAAAGCCCTGTTATTTCAGGGCTTTTTTATTCCAACTCACCTTCCTTGCCCCCGTCTTACTTTATGGCGATAAATGGCATGACTACTGTCCGGCCTACCATTTCTCTTATCCCGCAATACTGCGGGACGTTACTTGGTAAGGGTTAATAATTAACACCCCGTTTTTTAAATTCTTTTCGCGTTTCTTTTGCTGAGAGCGATTTTGATTTCAGGCCTTCTTCGAATAATTCTACTAATTTGGAATCTCTGGATTTTGTATTAATAACCTTTTGCCCTTTTGTTGCAGCTTTATTAGGAGTCTTTTTCATTGAAACAAAATTACAAAATTTCTCAACTTTGTGCCCTTTGCGTGTATTTCCTTTGTGAACTTAGTGGTGAAAATGTTTTAATTGTATCTTAGCCATACAAAAGCGCAACTCTTCGTGGAGAAAAACTATTACCAGTTATTTGGTATTGCACAAACAGCAAGCCTTGACGAGATAAAAAAATCGTACCGGATACTTGCCCTAAAATACCACCCCGACAAACACGGTGGCGACCAGAAATATGAGCAGATTTTTAAAAAAATCAATCATATTTACGAGGTTCTGTCTGACGATGATAAAAGGAGCCGTTACGATTATGAACTAAATAATATAAGTCTCGACGAACAAGCACTTAACGCCGAAAATTTCGACCCAAGAGATTTTAAAAGCGCATACGTTAGCAGCGACCCTTTCAGACCCATGTGGGAAAGTAAAAAGCCTTATGGTAATGCTCCGCCTCCAAGAGCATATCGCCCCTTGGGAATTAAAGACTATTTACGATGGCTCTATTATATCTTATTCGCATTGTTTTGGTTTGGGCTTATGCTTTACTTGCACTTACGACAAACCTAACCTTAATTCGCCTCCCCCACCTTGCCTCCCTTCTTACTTTATTACGATAAATGTAATGACTATTGCCCGGCCTACCCTTCTTCCCGACGATGAATGTCGGGACAGGCTCTTCTTCCCCACTTGGAGAAGACGTTATTTAGTAAAGGATTTAAACTTTGTGCTGGCTCCGACTATACGTTATAATCAACCCTGATATATTCCAGTTCCCAGGTAAGGTCAGTAGTGGGATGAACAGCGCTAAAATTGAAAAAGATTGTTGGATTATTATTCTCCATTTTAAAAATTATTGGAAAACTTTTGTCCGGGGGGTGCAATGTAACCTTGAACGAGTCGGGAATTAGCTGCAGGTCATACCAATTTTTACCAATAAAATCTAGTTTGTCCATATCAGGGTTAATCCAGACACCAATGGTAACTTTACAATCTTTTAATCCCGGAATAGCAATATTGCAATTAACTTGTGGGGTTGCTCCTTCTTGCGGAAAAGTATATGAATCGGCGGGAACCAAAAGAATCAGCCCTGTATCATCGCCGTTAGAGTTAACTCCATAATTAAAATAGAGTATTTTTCCATTGGTGGATGCATATACGTCGGTATATCCGTTAATACCGTCTTTATTAATACTTAGTCCGGTATTCGGGCATAAAACAAAAGCATTCGTGTATCCTGGTTCAGGGGTTATATTTTTCATATTTTGGTTTATTAATTTATCCAAAAATAGAATTTTTCTTCTTCCATTGCACTATCTCCCTTCTTTGCCTCCTGTTTTACTCACAACTATGAATGTTAGAGTTGGTTACTTTTCTTTGTGAACCTTTGTGTGTATTTCCTTGGTGAACTTAGTGGTAAAAAAAGGCTATTGGGTAAGATTGCTTCGCAGAGCCTCGCAATGACGATTTGGCATTAATCTGAGAAATCTGTGGCAAGTAGTTTTACCGCCTCCCCCTCAACCGGCTTACCACGCTTGCTTTTTTGCTGTTATCCCAAATATAAAAGATGTGGATTTTATTATCTACTTCACCATAAAAAATAACGTAGTCGTGGAGTTTTTGGGCTCGTACATTATGTATGTCGGTGGGCTTTCCCATAGCAGGGTATTTTGAAATGAGCATTACCGCTTCCCTGAAAAGCTCATCAAGTTTAATGCTATATGCAGCAGAATGATTCTTCAGAACCCAATACTTCAAAATATTTTTCCGGGAATTAATTGCCAGCTCCGACCAAACTATTTCTTTAGCCATTTGTCTATTTCAGCGTCGGTTTGCCGGTTGCTCATGTATCGGCCGTTGCGGATATCCCAAAGCCCTTTCGTTACAGAGTCCTTTATATTCGCAGGGGTTTTCAACTCTTCCATATTCTCCATTTCCAAATTCAGCATTCGGTATAAATCTTCCAGCAATTCGGGGTTTTTTACAGTCTTAATAAGGGCAATAAGTTTCTTCTTTGTTTCTGCGGGTGTCATAGTTGCAAAAGTAGTCAAAATGCTTTCGCCTACTTTATCTCATGCTCCACATCAATCACATCATTGATGCCCGAATTGACCCTATACCTACCATTATTAACCGGAAGGCTTGGCTCAACAGGGCTATCTTGTGCTTCTTTGGTATGCCTCTGAATCAATACTGAATCTTTATGGGTAAGAGTATGGGGTGTTGGTTTTGATACCACTTTTACAGCACTATCGCCTTTTTTGTTCTGTGCCACTAATCCGGTTACACTAAGCGCTAAAATGAAGGCTGTAAGGATAGATTTTTTCATGCCAAGCAGGTTATAGGCAAATATAGGAAATTCTTACTATAAATTGACCCACACCTACCCCTCCAACGGAGGGGAAATAGCCCGCTCATCCCTTATCACTTATCACTCATCACTTTTTTATATCTTTGCACCACAAAAAACAATATTTACCAGCATGAAAGACCTATTCGACAAACTCCGTGAGCGCCGTGGCCCCCTTGGACAATACTCCAAGCAAACACACGGTTATTTTATGTTCCCTAAACTGGAAGGTGAAGTTTCGCCCCGCATGAAATTCCGTGGGAAAGAGTGCCTCAACTGGAGCTTGAATAACTATCTCGGACTTGCCAACCACCCTGAAGTACGCAAGGTAGACGGCGAAGCAGCCGCTCAATATGGTATGGCGCTGCCAATGGGCGCCCGTATGATGTCGGGTGACTCAAACTTCCACCAGCAACTGGAAG
>CAIWVW010000084.1 GCA_903916255.1 uncultured Bacteroidota bacterium | reverse complement strand
TGCAAGTTAAGCCGTCACTGCGCAATGTATCTGCGTAGTAATTTTTCAGTGGTTTTCGTTAACGAATTTTTACAAATAATTTATCTTGTATAGGTAACGCCGGATAAAATAGTTATCCAATTATGGGTGGTGGTATCCAAAACCGGCAACTGATTAACTGCAAAATGTTTCCATCCAATATGAAGTTCGCCATTGCGAATACGTGCAATGCCTTGTGCGTTTTCAGTATGCCCATGAGAGGTTTTTACCCAATAGGCTTCGCTATGTCCATCTATGCTCAAATGATATGTATTTATGCCATTAGTGCCATCCCAAACGCCTATAAATCCGGGGTCAACCAAAGTAGCCTCCTTGCCGCAGCCAAGCAGTAATGAAATGCAAAATAATGAAACAAAAAGGGCGGCTTTCGACCGCCCTTCATTCAAGGTTGTGTGAATCATCCGGTTAGCTATTGCAACTGAAAAGCCGCACAATGAACGAGTGGAGCAGTATTTGAGCAAGTATAGGTGTATGTATAAGGGCTGCCCGGTATGGCAACTGGTTGACCATTGCTATCCGTCGCGGTCACAGTGATTGTACAGGTTTTGGTCAATGAATTTCCAAGGCTCATAGCAAAACTAAAGGCGCTACCTTGGCTACAAGTTGGAGCGGTGGACGGTGGGATATATGTATTTACGTCTGCTATTGTGATTGGTGAAGTGCTGCTGCCAGATACGGCAATTGTCACAGATTGCACGTCTAAGTTAGTTACCCAATTATCTGCGGTGGTTGAATTCACCCATAGAAGCAGCGTACCATTGTACTGGCAAGTGCCGTCATCTGAATTCGCGGATGCGTTGAAATTTGTGGCATCGGCACCGGTACATCCTTTCGTTTTACATGAATTGATTGAAAACATTATAGTTGCGATTGCAGTAATTACGAATAACTTTTTCATTTAAGTTGATTTTAGTGTGGTGAATAATATTGACCGCAAATCAACTTATTTGAATTCGTTAAATTTTCTTTTCTTCGTTATGGTTTAATACTGACAGTTGTAGTTTATAAAAAACAAAATGACATGAATGGTATAGGTGCAAACATCAAGAACATACGTGAGCTAAGAAATTACACGCAGGAATTCATGGCTCAAAAATTGAAAATTACGCAGGCTGGTTATAGCAAAATTGAGTGCGGTGAATCGGATGTACCGTACTCGAAGCTGAAAGAAATAGCCAAAATTTTAGAGGTAAAAGTGGAGGACTTAATTTCTTTCGACCAGCAAAGGATTTTCAACGGGTTCAACACCGTGAAGGGTAATAACAGCAATAATCTTATCGTAAACGATATTAAGGAAATTAAAAAATTGTATGAGGATAAAGTTTCACTTCTCGAAAAATTACTCAAAAATAGCGAAAGTCAATTAGCACGCTATCAAGATAAGTTTGGGGATATTTAATTTGCCGACACCAAAACAAACCAAGATGGAAAAGGAATTAGAGGATAGATTTGTAAAGATAGAAAATGAACTCAAGGGGATAAATGTCAAGCTAAGTGAAATTCAGAAAACCGATTTAGAGGACTTTAATTCGATTGATAAGAATATTGATACACTCAATGAAAGTCTCAATAAGATAAGTCGAAGTATTGGAGTATTACATGAGAATATCGTGGATTCGCAGAGCAATATCATTTTAGCAATACAAGGGGCAAAAGATGATATTATTTCGTTTCTGAAGAAGTCTTAAGAGTCCTTATGTTCCTTGTGGTTTGTGGGAGCGTTGTGTCCGGTCGAGTTAATGGCTTCATCTTTGGCATTGGCTTATTAATCAATCGCTCGGCAAATTCTTCAGAAGTTTCATTTGGTAATTTCTTTATCAGTGCCATATTGGTTATTTACAGGTTAAGATAATGAATTAATTCCAGATGTTTTGTTTTTTCTTTGTTTCGGGGGTAAAAATTTGTGCTGCGAATCGCATTAGTGTAATTAACTAATTAGAAATCAATTAGTTAAGAGGCTACCCGCAGAAATACGTTGCCGACAAATTGAAAATGACGCAGGCTGGTTACAGTAAAATTGAGCGCGGCGAATCAGACGTGGCGTATTCCAAGTTGGAAGAAATATCCAAAGTTTTGGATGTTAGTATTGAGGATTTAATGGCTTTCGACCAGCAGAAATTTTTGAACAGTTTTAACCATGT
>CAIWVW010000083.1 GCA_903916255.1 uncultured Bacteroidota bacterium | reverse complement strand
CGCAAGTTAATTTAATAGGTTACGTTTGCCGCTCCGTTATATTATTAAATTTAGTCAAATCCAAAAAGCAACAAGCCGGCCGGGCCAGTTGTTTTTTTTACAAAAAGCCTGATGAAAAAATCATTTTCTTTATTTTTTGGTTTGTTAATTGCAACCATAACCATGACCAATGGTAAAAGCTTTACCCGTACGCCCGATTTCGCCGGAACAGCTGAAAATGGAAATATTTTTGCTGCTAACGCCAATAGCTGCACATTAACTACTACAGCGAGTGTTACAGCTAATGTAAGTTGCCACGATGCGAGTAACGGTAATGCAACAGCAACCCCTTTGAGTGGCACGGCACCTTATACATATTCATGGAGTAATGGAACAACTAGTATTGTTTCCACTTCCAATCCAACCGGCGCTATATTAAGTGCGGGAAGTTATACAGTAACTGTTGAAGATGCTATTCACTGCTCGGCAACGGCATCTGTAACGATTACACAACCGGTTTCTTTGTTAGTGTCATCATCTGTTCCGATAACGATTACCAATGGTCAGGCATCATCTACGGCAAGCAATTTCCAACAAATGATTACCATTAACAGTTCAGCTTATTCCTCCTACGAAAATACCGGATTGCAAAATGTTGAGTTTACCACAGGCCCGAACAATACAGGGACTGTTTTGCAGGCATGGATTGAAAGCGGAGCTACCAATGCATCTGCTTCCACTGTTTACTGGATTAATTTAGGTTCGAATATTATTCCTGCAAGCGGCTCACTGATTATTTATATGAACTTTATGCCAACGGCGGTTATGTCATCTGCCGGGCCAACCGGAGAGGCACCTCAACTTTTTGGCGGCTCAAACTATTCCACCTCATACGCCCAGAATGATAACGGGTCTTTGGTTTTTAACTCGCTCTATTTTAATTTTGCGGGAACCACTGTTAGCGGGGCGTTTACCCAGGTATTACCCGGCGGCAATACAATCGTTCAAAACAATGGAATTACCCTTGCAACAACCTCAGCTACCTATGGCGGGTTAATATTTACGGCCGGTATTTCAAGTTCTCCTGCCCAGGTGTTCGACGGAGATGTAACAGCCGTAAGCGGCACTGCTTCCGGATTTGGCCTTCAAACCGGTAACTTATCAAGCAGCAACATGTACAGTTTAAGCAATTGGGTTAATAGCGTTGGAGGAGGAACCATGTCTACCGGTTTTTTCACTTCATTATCCCCGAATTTACAATTAACCACAGGAATAATGGGCGGAGCATGGCTTGGAGCCAGTTCCCAGGTATGGTATAAAAATTATACAGCAACTGCCGGCTCAAACAATGCCTATGCTTTCCCTGGAACTATTTACCCGTCTTTTGGGCAATATTATACCAGCGCCAACTCTTCCATAGCATACCAATGGGTAAGAACTCACTTATATGCCCCAAACGGAGTTATGCCTGCAACATCTTTAGGAAGCATGACTACAGTACCAACTGTTACAGCAAATGTGAACTGCAACGGGAATAGCAATGGTGATGCATCTATAAGCCCTGCAGGCGGCAAAGCCCCTTACACTTACGCATGGTCTAACGGCACCTCTACTGTTTCAATTTCAAACCCATCAGGAAGTGCACTGAGTGCAGGAAGCTATACTGTTACAGTCCATGATAACAATGGTTGTTCGGTAACAGGAAGTGTAACCATTACCCAGCCTATTGCAATATTAGTCAATGCAACTGTATCAACCAATGTTAGCTGTAATGCGGGAAACAACGGAAGCGCACAATCTGCACCAAGCTCAGGAATAGCACCATATACATACTTATGGCAAGGTGGAGCAACCACCTCAAGTATCAGCAGCCTTACAGCAGGTACATATACATTAACCGTTCAGGATAATCATAGTTGTTCGGAAACAGGAAGCGTAACTATTACCCAACCTGCGGCACTGTTAGCCAATGCAACCGTATCTACCAATGTTGGCTGTAATGCGGGAAACAACGGAAGCGCCCAGTCTGCGTCAAGCGGAGGAACTTCACCGTATACTTATTCATGGCAAGGTGGAGCAACTACCTCAAACATCAGCAGTTTAACTACAGGAACATTTACGTTAACTGTTCACGATAATCATGGATGTTCAGCAACCGGAAGTGTAACTATTACACAACCATCTGCATCGTTATTGGCAAATGCAACCGTATCTGCCAATGTGGGTTGTAATGGAGGCAATACCGGAAGTGCTCAATCTATTCCAAGCGGAGGAACCTCACCTTATACTTATTCATGGCAAGGTGGAGCAACCACCTCAAGTATCAGCAGCCTTTCTGCCGGAACATTTACATTAACTGTTCACGATAATCATGGATGTTCGGCAACCGGAAGTGTAACCATTACACAACCATCTGCATCGTTATTGGCAAATGCAACCGTATCAACCAATGTTGGTTGTAATGCGGGAAATACCGGAAGTGCGCAATCTATTCCAAGCGGAGGAACTTCGCCGTATACTTATTCATGGCAAGGTGGAGCAACCACCTCAAGTATCAGCAGTTTGACTGCCGGAACATTTACATTAACTGTTCACGATAATCATGGATG
>CAIWVW010000082.1 GCA_903916255.1 uncultured Bacteroidota bacterium | reverse complement strand
GCGGGAGGGACCAATGCTACAGGAACAGGATTAACAGCCGGAACATACACAGTAACTGTAACCGATGCAAACGGATGTACACAGACAGCAACAGTAACCATAACCCAACCACCATTATTGACAGCAACCATTTCAGCAAATACGAATGTACTGTGTAACGGAGGTGCAACAGGAAGTGCAACTGTAACTGCCGGAGGAGGCACACCAAACTATACGTATGCATGGACACCTGCGGGAGGAACCAATGCAAATGCCACGGGATTAACAGTCGGAACCTATACGATAACGGTAATGGACGCAAACGGGTGCACGGCAACGAATACTGTAACAATAACCCAGCCACCTGCTTTAACTGCAACCACCAGCTTTACTCAGGCCAGTTGTAATTTAAATAATGGAAGTGCAACGGTGGTAGTAGGGGGAGGCACACCAAACTATACGTATGTATGGACACCAAGTGGAAACACAAATTCTACGGCAACGGGACTTTCAGCCAATAGCTATACCGTGGTAGTTACAGATGCAAACGGATGTACGGAAACAGCTAATGTAACAGTCACCCAACCATCAGCGGTAACGGCAAGTATAACGGGAAGTACGGGTGTAAGTTGCAATGGCGGCAGTGATGGAACAGCTACTGCCACAGCAACAGGCGGAACCGCACCATATACCTATGCGTGGACCCCTGCGGGAGGTACGAATGCCACAGGAACAGGAATGAGCGCAGGTATATATACGGTAACGGTTCAGGATGCGAATGGATGTGTATCAACGGCAACCGTAACGATTACACAACCAACGGCCGTAACTGCAAATATAACGGCAAGTGTAAACGAATTATGTAATGGCGGCAATAGTGGAACAGCAACAGTAACTGCCGGAGGAGGCACACCAAACTATACCTATGCCTGGGCACCGGCGGGAGGGACCAATGCTACAGGAACAGGATTAACAGCCGGAACATACACAGTAACTGTAACCGATGCAAACGGATGTACACAGACAGCAACAGTAACTATAACCCAACCGCCATTGTTGACAGCAACCATTTCAGCATCTACGAATGTGCTGTGTAACGGAGGTGCAACAGGAAGTGCAACAGTTACTGCCGGAGGAGGCACACCAAACTATACGTATGCATGGACACCAGCGGGAGGAACCAATGCAAATGCGACGGGATTAACAGCCGGAACCTATACAGCCACTATTACAGATGCCAGTGGTTGTACAGCCACTGCTACAGTTACAATTACAGAACCGGCTGCACTTACGGCCAACATTACCTCTTCAACTAATATAAGTTGCTTCGGCGGAACAAATGGAACAGCAACAGTAACCGCCGGAGGGGGAACAATACCCTATACCTATGCGTGGACTCCATCAGGAGGAACAAATGCTACCGGAACCGGTATGGCAGCAGGTAATTATAGTGTAACAGTTACCGATAATAACGGATGTTCAGTTACGGCCACAGTTACCATAACTCAGCCAACAGCACTTACTGTAAGTATTAGCGGACAAACAAACGTAAGTTGTTTTGGCGGAAATAACGGAACAGCTATTTCTGTTGCCGGCGGCGGTACCCTGAACTATACCTATGCATGGACACCCGCAGGCGGAACCAATGCTACCGGGACAGGACTGGGCGCAGGAAGCTATACTATCACCGTAACCGATGCCAATGGATGCACGGCTACGAACGATGTTACTATCACCCAACCCAATGCACTGTCGGTTACAACCACAATAACTGCAAATGTAAGTTGCAACGGAGGTAATAATGGAAGCGCAACCGCAAATGTTACGGGTGGCACAGGCCCTTATGTGTATGCATGGACTCCATCAGGCGGGACAAATGCTACCGGAACAGGTATGATTGCCGGAGTATATACAATCACCGTAACCGATGCCAACGGATGTACTGCAACTTCAACAGCTGCCATAACACAGCCAACGGCTTTATCAGCTTCCATTGGTGCAGTAAATAATGTAAAATGTAATGGAGGTACAGATGGCAATGCCACTGCTGCCGGAGCAGGCGGCACCCTGCCTTACAAATATGTATGGGCGCCGGGTGGCGGAACAAATGCGTTGATTACGGGGTTAACAGTTGGCACATATAGTGTAACCGTTACCGATGCTGATGGATGTACAGCAACAGCATCTGTTACAATTACTCAACCAACTGTGTTGGCAACATCCCTAACCTCCACCAATGTAAGTTGTTTTGGCGGAAACAACGGTTCGGCAACATCTACCACCACAGGCGGAACAACTCCGTATGCATATAGTTGGAGCAATGCTCAGATTACAGCCAATGCATCGAATCTGTCGGCCGGCACATATACGCTTACCGTTACCGATGCCGATGGATGTACAGCTACAGCTTCGGTTACCATTACTGAACCTACCAAACTAGTTGTTACTGCCTCCGGCCCTCAGACTGATTGTTCAGGGGCTCCAGCTAATTTATTTTCAACGGCAACGGGCGGAACAGCTCCATATATTTATAGCTGGTCGCCTGCTGGAGGAACTACGTCTAATACAACTACTAATCCCCTTTCATCTACTACATATACTGTTACCGTAACCGATGCCAATGGATGTGTAACTAAAGCAACGCTGTTTGTTTTTGTAGATGCCCCATTAACACTCAGTATTTCCGGAAATACTTCTGTTTGTCCCGGTGGTACAATCAATTTGATTGCTAGCGGTGCAGGAGGAGATGGCATTTATCATTATGTTTGGTTGCCGAGTAATTTAACGACTCAATCGGTTACATTTAATCCCACAAAGGATACAACTGTTACGGTTGAATTGACAGATGGATGCAATTCAGGCATGGCAACATTAACAGTACCAATAAATGTTGACCCGCTTCCAAAAATTTCTTTCAGTTCTGATATTTATACCGGATGCGTACCGCTTTGCATTCAGTTCAGAAATATGACAACAATTCCGTCCGGCGGAATTTCTCAATGGGAATGGAATTTTGGCAACGGAGACAGTTCAAAACTTACGGACCCGCTATATTGCTATAAGGATACCGGAGTTTATTCGGTTAGCTTAACTGCAACTTCCGACAGCGGGTGCAGCAGCACTTTAAAAGTGCTAAACCTGATTACCGTTTATCCGCCACCAACAGCCAACTTTACATATTCTCCTAATCCCATAAATATAATGAACCCGCAGGTGCAGTTTACCGACCAAAGCACCGGAAAATATACTATCAGCGAATGGTATTGGACATTCGGGCAGGGTGATTCTTCCAGCTTCCTGCAAAATCCGGAACATACCTATACAGATACGGGAACATTTTGTGCGCACCTGATGGTAGTGGATATACATGGTTGTATCGATAGTGTTACAAACTGCCTTGTAGTTAATCCGCTATTTACATTTTACATTCCCGATGCATTCAGCCCTAATGGCGATGGTTTAAATGATGTTTTTATGCCAAAGGGTACATACATCAAAACGTATGAAATGTATATCTATGACCGCTGGGGCCAAAAACTATTCCATACTACCAATATAAATGTTGGATGGGATGGCACGGTAAACGGTGGCAATACCATTAGTCAGGAGGATACCTATGTTTACCTGATAAATATTACCGACAGCCAGGATGAACAACATTCATACACAGGCAAGGTAACGCTGATTAAATAAAAAGAAAAGCAAAATAAAATGAGCGAGGCCCTGACATTATATCAGGGCCTCGCTCATTTATAAATCGACCGGTGAAGGCTTTTTGTTATTATTTCCCGAAGCCTATTTCTTTGAATTGCGCGGCTCCACCCGTTTCATTTGAATATTCGAAACGGGGTTTACAATAAGCGGAATTTTTTCTACTCTTGTTTCACTGGTATCTAATCCAAAGGCTTTTGCTTCGGACTGGGCAAGATGTTTTATAAAGAAATAACTGCGCAAAATGAAATTTTCACGCAAGCTGAATTCATTTTCAAAGGAGAGGAATTTTTCAAGTATTACAAAGCGGAAATCGGAGGCAAGATGATATTTTTTCAAGGAGGGATAGCGGCTTGTGATATTCAATTCTTTATTGGCTACCATTTCTTCCACTACTTTGCGGAACAGCACATTCACACGCGCCTGCACACGGAAACCCAAGCGGAACTCCACGCGGATTACTTTATCGTCTTCCATTTCATCTACACTATATTCCAGAGTGTAAGGTTCATTGGTGCGCTCAATATGAACAAACCAATATATGTCGGCGCGTTTCGGCTGTCGGCTGAAAATGGAATAAATAATTTTTTGTTCTATCTCGGCAGGATTATTTGCCTTACTCATATAGATAAGGTTGGAGGAAAATTTGGCAACCGTTTGGTCGGCGCTTAAATCTTTAAGTAGCGGAATTTGTTCGCGAATGTTTACAAAATTCAAAAAGCGGTTATTGATTTTCCTGGCCCTGTACCATATATACATGGTAAAAATAAGTCCGCCCTCGAATACAAGGAACATTAATCGTTTTAAAAGTTTGGCCGCATTCGCAACGAAAAAAGATGTCTCTACCGTTAAAAATATAGCAAGGATAGGAATTACAATAGCCCAGGAATAATGTTTCCGGTAACGAAGGAAATAAAACATGAGTATGGTGGTCATAAGCATGGCAACGGTAATGGAGAATCCGTAAGCAGCAGCCATGTTTTCCGAGGTACGGAAATAAAGAACCACTAATATGCAACCGAGACATAATATCCAGTTAATGCTGGGGATATAAATTTGCCCGCGGATATTGGTGGGGTATTTAACCGTAACCTTTGGCCAGAAATTGAGCAATATGGCTTCGCTGATAAGTGTGTAGGACCCGCTGATAAGGGCTTGGCTGGCTATAACAGTAGCCGCTGTTGCAATAAGGACACATGGAATAAGGAAGAAAGTCGGAACAATGCAGAAGAACGGGTTTACTTCAGCGGTAACAGGTTTATCCTGCAACAGAATCCATGCACCTTGCCCCAGGTAATTAAGCACAAGGGCGATTTTAACAAATACCCAACTTGCCTGAATGTTTTTCCTGCCGCAATGCCCCAAATCAGAGTAAAGGGCTTCTGCACCTGTGGTACACAGAAAAATGGCGCCTAACAACCAGAATCCTTTAGGGTGGTTTACCAGAAGGTTCCATCCATACATGGGATTTAACGATGCAATAATTTGAGGATAGTGGATAATTTGCAGAAAGCCCAATACGGCTATCATTGAAAACCACACAAGCATAATGGGCCCGAAAGAGCTGCCTACAATCTTGGTGCCAAACCGTTGAAAAAGGAATAATGCTACTATTATGCCAAGAACAATTCCGATAACCAAATCGTTTCCGGGAACGATAGTATTTTCCAGGCCTTTTACTCCATTCAACCCTTCCACAGCAGAAGAAACGCTTATGGGAGGAGTAATAATTCCATCGGCTAGCAATGTTCCTGCGCCAATAATGGTAGGCAGGAACAGGCGTTTGCCAAGTTTGTTTACTAAAGCATACAATGAAAATATACCACCTTCACCATGGTTATCGGCCTGAAGGGTCATGAATACATATTTAAAAGTGGTTTGAAGGGTCAGGGTCCAGAAAACACAGGAAATGGCTCCCATAATAACCTCTCTGGAAGATGAACCTCCGTCTTTAATAATGTTTTGTAGCGTATAAAGAGGAGAAGTACCTATATCTCCGAAAATAATGCCGATTGTTATCAGCATTCCTGCGGCAGTTACTTTTTTAAAATGTTCTGATGTCATTTGTATTTATGTTCAATAAAAAATCTTAATCTTAATTCCGGTTAATGGAGTCATTATTAATTGCTTTATGCAATGTTCAAATACCTGTACAAAACAGGAAAGTGAGTTGTAGTGTTTTTACATAGTGGGCTCGCAGCCACAGCAAGGTGGCGGATGTATTAAGAGCGAATTGAGCCCATTCATGGTTTCCAATGGAAGGAAATAATTTGAGGAAGCAAATTTATAACGAAAAAGTGCTGCGTTAGACAAAAAGGCACATATTTATTTTTTTATGAGTATTATCATAGAAAAATCGGTGGATGGGATTTTTCACTAAACAATGCAGTAATTCAACCGCCTCATTTTGTGGTGTTTTAAAGGCGAATACTATACCCCAAATTGAGTTCGCTGAAGTCAGCCTGCCCGAAATTGGCATCTATATCAGCTCCCATAAATATATTGAAGCGGGTATTTTTAGCCGGATTTATGAAATAATAATTCAACCCCAACCGCATAGGGAAGATGCTTTTCAGGTAGTAAAAGGTAGATGTCGTGCTACCTTCGTAGTCTTCGTAAAAATGATGGTAAAAAGGCTTGTATAGATTAATACCTCCTTCAATATCCAAACCAAAATGGCCCACCAAAAACTCACAGCCAAGCGAGAAGATGATATTGGAAGATTGCCAGGTAGAATAGGGTTGCCCTGTATAATCCATCAGTTTTCCATAATCCCGGTAGGTAAATCCGGCCCTTACTTTTACATGTTTGTTAAATATAATTCCACCTGAAATAGCCGCAGAACCTACACCATAAATTGGCCCGTCATAAGGGCCAAAAGGGCTTCCCCGTGCATGCATCCCAAATCCGGTGCGCAACTGAATAAAGTATTCATCGGGTGTTTTTTCAACGGGTTTTTCAGGATATAAAAAATCCGGGTCGGCAGGATGCCTGTTAAATTGGGCGCTTATGCCAATTAACGCTGAATTCAATCCTAAATTAGGCAATGCGGTATGTCCGTCGGAACTATGGCAATATCCGCCGCAAAGGCGGAAATTGAAATTTTTAGTTACCCACAAACTCCGATAAATAAATAATTTAAAGTTCCAGGTAACAGTTGAACCAATGGCATTATCTTCCGGATTGGAGACTGAATCGAAATGTTTGGTGAAAAAGGAGGCTCCAATGCCAATTTTAAAATACCAGGTGTTTTTTAACCTTCGGGTTGTATTAAAGGTAATGAAGGGCATTACATCTAATTCGTTTCCGAAAACAGACGGATTTCCTAATTGCGAAAAGGCAACTGAAATACCTGCATCGGGATGGTTATAATATCTGGACCAAGGTTTATTGTCGATATTCGATTCGCCAAAATCGAGCACAAAAGTTTCTTTTGCTGAAGAAGGAGGGTAGGGTTCATAATTAGGCGCAATTTTACCTGCCAGAATTTCCGGCTCGATAAAAAAGGAATGGCATGATTTTCCTGAATCGGTTTGACTAATACAGATTGAGGAATACAAGATGGCCCATAAAATGAAAACAAATCGAATCTTCATGGAGAATAATAGTGCGCAAATGTATAAAAGTAAATAGTTGATGTAATTTACTTTTCATAAACAGTTCAGTCAACCGGAGTTGCCCTTCCCCATTTTATTTTATCCCACAGCCTTTCATGTAAGAAATAAGCGACAGTGGTGTATATATTGCTTACCAGCATAAACCCGATTGCCAGTTTAACTTGCCCTGTAAATATATAAACGGTTGTAAAGTCCAGAATAATTATCACCAATCTGTAGGAAAGCGATTTTACTATGGAGCGTTTCAGGGTATCTTTTAATACGATATTTTTTTGGGTGGTTGTTTCCATAGTATCCAATGTTAGCTGGTGTGTTTAGTTTATTGTAAAAGTGGCTGATTGCATACATTTGCAATAATCTGCCCCTTTATGAGTTTATAAAGCCGTTAAATGCGTGTGGCGAATTTCGTAAGAAAAAGAATGAGAAACTACAGCGTGCTTGTTTTATTGGTTTGTGCAAGTTGTAAATTCTTGTATTCACAAAGCTATGTAATTAATGATTTTGCGGGACAGCGTCATGGAAGTTATTCGGGCGACGGAGGCCCCGCTATAAATGCGCACTTAAGCACCCCAATTTCTGTATATATCGATAGCAAGGATAATGTATTTATTTCCGATTGGGGTAATTCGAGGCTTAGAGAAGTAGATGTATTGGGTGAAATAACCACCATTGCAGGTAATGGAATTTATGGGTATTCCGGCGATGGCGGTCCTTCTACAGCAGCTGAACTAAACGGGCCAATGGGAATTTATGAAGATGCTTCGGGTAATATTTATGTTGCCGATATTGGCAATGAACGCATACGGAAAATTGATGTTAACGGCATCATAAGCACCTTTGCCGGGAACGGAAATTACGGTTTTTCTGGCGATGGAGGCCTTGCCATAGCTGCCACTTTTGAAGACCCTGCCGGAATTTGCGGAGATGATTTGGGTAATATGTATGTAGCCGACGAATTTAATAACCGGGTGCGCAAAATAAATCCCAATGGAATTATTTCGACCATTGCAGGTAGCGGTGCAAGAGGATATGCCGGTGATGGCGGCGCTGCAATACAGGCTGCACTCTATTACCCGTCGGGTGTGGCAGTTGACGGTGCAGGCAATTTATATATTGCCGACGAAAGCAATAACTGTATCCGCAAAGTAAACCAGAAAGGCATTATATCGACCATTGCGGGAAATGGATTACCCGGATTTTCGGGTGATGGCGGCCAATCCATTTTATCTGAATTATATAATGCTGCCGGAGTCGGAATAGATAATGGAGGGAATATATATATCACCGACGGTTTCAATAACCGCATCCGGAAAATTAACCGGGATGGAATAATTTCTACTATTGCAGGTAATGGAATTGCAGGATATACAGGGCTTGGCGATACTGCAACATTGGCATCTATATTCGACCCGGTAAGTATTTCGGCAGATGCATCCGATAATTTATATTTTGCAAATGCATTTAATAATACGATTGAAAAATTAAGCGCGCTTCCGGTGGGAGCCAATCTGCCAAAAATTTCTGTTTATCCCAATCCGAACCAAGGAACATTTACAATTAAGATAGAGGATATTTTTCCTTCATTGCAATTGGAGGTATATAATGTTTTGGGTCAAAAAATTGCTTACGTAGCGCTTAATACGGCGGAAACACAAATAAATTTAAGCGCATGTTCGGCAGGAGTTTACCTCTACCGGATTATTTCAACCTCCAACAGTTTGTATGGAGCAGGGAAGCTGGTTATTTATTGATTGTATTTGGCGAAAGTTCTTTGTGGAAGTTGTTTGCTGAAATACAACTGTCTAACCGGTGTTGCAAATAATTCACTTTAGCATCTTCCTCTTTGATTGCTTCAATTAATAAGCCAACTAAATTACCATAGGCCACAGTTTTTAATCCATCGCCGGTAGTTGTAACTACTTCCGGAACTACTCTTTCTACAGATTGTGCCACCAATCCCATTTTTACAGGCGAGGGATGGGTTATTATTTTATTTGAAATATCGGCTGTTTCTGTTGATTGCTTTAAATTATAGGTAACACCCTGCAGTTTCAATACTTTATTCAATGCGTTGGGTATGGCATGTATGTTTTCTTTTAGTGTGGAGTCGCTCATGGTGTTCCAACCGAAACTATATGCCTGCCCGTTTCCATAAACGTAAAATTTATCTGCATTGTTATACTTTACATCCCAGGCTTTCGTGTTGGTATCATTCAGCCAGTTTATACCCGAGTATCCTGTTGCGATTGTACTATTTGAATAAATGTCCAGGGGGTTTGTATTTAAGCCACCTGTTATCTGTAGCCTGTCACCATTATCAGCTATGGAGCCGATAAGCAAATTATTGGAGGAACTGAGCCGCATACTTTCCCTGCCTGTATTTGAAAATGCAAGTATGTTAAGCGCCGGATGAAAAATACCTGTAAGCGTATCTCCTCTCCATGAATAATCAGGCAAGCTATCGGTAGAAAAATTATTCAGGCCTTTTATATAGGCTGATGATGCAATAGCTCCAATGTTTTGTGAAAATACTGTATTGCCAATAACTTGTAATTCGGCATTGGGCGGAGGTTGGGTAATGCTGCCAATAGATAGGTTCCCATTGGAATAGAGCTTTAGTTGTGAAAAAATCGGCTGACAAATGCAAAACGATGTTGCTAATAATAAAAGTGAATTTAATGTTTTCATTTTTGTCCGGTTAAAATTATAGTTAGTGACATGCCGTAGGTATCAAGCCAAACTCGCTTCCCAAAGGAGCGGTGAATGTGCCATTGATGGTTATAGTATTTACGGCCCTGAAATATTTTACGTCAGTGTTATTTAAGGTAACGGAACTGCTGCCATTGCCAAATGTAATGTCCGATTTTACGGAATAAATATACGCTGCAAGGTCTGCATTAGTAAGAATAGTAGTGCTTGTTCCGCAATCAAGGTTTAATTTGTAATACCTGAAATAATCGATATTCATATATTGCGGAAAGGTTGTGTTGGGGCAAAAGGAATAGGTTGTGTCAGCAAGCCCATCCTCTATATAAAGAAATAACGGATGCATAGTCATGGTGGGGCTGTTGTAATTTTCGGAATAAGCCGCATCATCAAAAAGAAAAATTATTTTATTCGTGTTCCATTCAAGGCCATATTTATGATAGCCTGAAAATAACGGAACCGGGCTATTAAACTGGGCTTCGCCTATCGTATTGAAATTGCAATTTCCGTTCTGGTAGCTCCAGCCCGATACAATAGTGCTGGCATTCGTATAAAGAGGACCCGGAATTACAGGGTCGATTTCATTATGTATTTCAATGCAGGAGGTATCGTTTACCTGGTATGCCATCCACAAACTGGGTTGGATTTTGCCGCAGCAAGGGCTTCCGTTGCTATAAAAACCGGGCAGCTGGGCATACATTTCATAATAGCCGTAAGAATAATTTGCCGAATCGGATGCTATTCCTCCGGTGGCAAATTGACCCCGGTTGCATGGAATAGGTGCAAACCCGGGCCCATCTGTGCGTAATTGTAAAATCCCGCCCGAATCGGTTGTGTTTCCTCTTTCAAAGGCAGTGCCTCCTCCCCAGTTGCAGCAGTCGCCACTTGGGCAATCCAGAATATGCCACTTGGATGAATTAATGGTTGTGCTGTTGAATTCATCGCTTTTAGCAGTATCTAAAACCCAGTTCAAATCATTGGAAGGTGTTTGTCCGATAGATTGAAAATAACCAAACAACAAAAGGACAAGTAAATAAATTCTTTTTAGGAATTTCATTTTTAAAGGAAGAGTTATTGCCACGAAGTAAAGATAGAACGAAGATTAATACGCTTTAGTATAAGATAGTATATTTGTTTCATGATGGAAATACTATTCGATGCGCGAAAGGAAATCTTCTGGGTAGGATTTGGTATTCTATTTGTAAGCATTTTGTTTCACGCTTCTAAAAAAGCAAAGCCTGCCCTGTTATTTCTCATGGTTGCATCATTCCTGTTTTTTCTTTATGCGGCCGTAATTATTCCATTCCTTAATGTTTGGGACGAGCGTTTTCATGCATTGGTGGCTAAGAATTTAATGCAGCATCCTCTTATGCCTACCTTATATAATGATGCGTTATTGAATTTGCCTTACCGCTGGGACCAGGCGCATATTTGGCTGCATAAGCAACCTCTTTTTATGTGGCAATCCGCGTTGAGTTATAAATTATTTGGAGTGAACGAACTTGCTTTCCGGCTTCCGGGGGTATTGCTGTGCACATTTGTAATATATGCCGCATACAGAACCGGTAAACTTTTAGGCAGCAATGAAACGGGATACACCACTGCTTTTCTTATTGCAACCTCTCTTTATTTGGAGAAGTTAATATCGGGCTTTGCACCGGTCGACCAAAATGACCTTGTGTTTATGGCGTATATATCATTAAGCATCTGGGCCATGGTAGAGCATGTATATTCTGATAAGTTTTATTGGATTATTATAACCGGAATTTTTTCCGGCTGTGCTTTACTTACAAAAGAAGCTGTCGGATTGCTGGTTTATTTAATTTGGTTTTTATACACGCTTCAAAAGCATAAATCGAAACGTAAGGAATATAAACCTATTCTTATTGCACTTATTATCTCGCTGGTTATTTTTATACCCTGGCAGTTATTTATTTTCAGCAGGTATCCGTTTGAGGCAAAAACGGAATATCAATTTAACCTGCACCATTTTACACAAGTGATAGATGGACAGGGAGGCCCATTCAGTTATCATTTCAAATATATAGGATTGATTTTCGGTTCTCTTGCCCCTTATTTAATTGTTCCGGCTTTGTTGGTTTTTTATTGGAAAGCAACAGACAAGAAATTAGCGCTATCTATTATCATCTCATTAGCGTTTGTATACTTGTTCTTCTCATTAGCGAAGACAAAAATGCAATCCTTTACTACCATTGCCGAAGTGCCCATGTATCTTGCATTAGCATTTTTAATCACCGCATTATTTGAATGGATTATTGGAAAAATAAAATTACCGGTAAAACTAAATGGGGTAGCAATGGTAATCGTATTTGTCTCTGTTGCCTTTTTCCGGTTTGATTTTAATTCCCTTAAACCGGACTATGGATTTTGGGGCCAGGATGTCGAATGTTATAACCGGTTGGTAAAAAACAAAAAAATATTTCAGGCATTAAAACTACCCGATAATACAGTAATATGCAATGTTCCGGGCAGGCATTTTGTAGAAGCTATGTTCTATACAAAGTTAACGGCCTATGGTTTTATTCCTTCAGAAAGCCAATATAACGAATTAGTAGGCAAAGGAAAAAGGATAGCTCTTTTTATGCCGCCTGATAATAAACTGCCCGATTATCTGAACAATGATAAATCGGTAATGCTTTTGAAAGATACTATTGAACCTTGCGAGTAGCTAGGGTTCGGTATAAGGCTCGCAGCTTCTTATATTTTACATACGTTGCCCATGCCGATAGCCTGCAAATTTGCCAACCTGCCTGTCCGTCTAAAAATCCGAGGCGAACAAAATAATCTTTAATAAACTTAATTGCAGGCGCAAACACTAATTTCAAAAGCGGAGCTTTTTTACCATTATCGAACGATGCTTTGGCATTGATGGTTGTAAAATATTCTATTTGCTTGTAATGGTCCTCTATGGTATAATAGCTGTAATGTAAAATATCGCCATTTAATTTTCCAATTGTACTGCCGGCCTGCATTTCATATTTATCATGCGGATTGGTGCCGCCCCATTTGCCTTTGCGTTTATCGAACATTCTCAGCTTTGTATCCGGATACCAGCCGCAATGCCTTATCCATGTACCGCAATAATTGGTGAGCCGGTTCATTTCATAGGCATCATATTTCCAATTTTCTTTTGCAGCTGCGATGCTTTTTTTCAACGTATCATCTAATGCTTCGTCTGCATCAAGCGAAAGCACATTCGGAAATTGGGTAAGTGTAACTGCAAAATTTTTCTGTTCTATATGCCCTTCAAAAGCATGTTGGAAAAACCGGGCTCCTTTGCTTCTGCAAATTTCTACGGTCTTATCTGTAGAAAAGGAGTCGACTACAACAATATCGTCAGCAATATCCCTTACAGAGTCAAGGCACCTAACGATATTCTTTTCCTCGTTGTGGGTAATAATTACTACGGAAAGTTTAGGCATTACAAATTTATTTCTTCAACAAATGTACCAAATTGGCATGGAACAGCTCTTTAATTTATCTTTGTAGATGAATGCGAACAATAATACAAGAAATATTATCAGGAGTAGCTGACGGAGACCGCAAATCGCTTGCAAGGGCAATAACCCTTGTGGAGAATGAAATCTCTGGGTACGAAGAAATTCTTTCCGGCCTTAAACAAGATGGATATGTTCCTGTAATTGGGGTTACCGGCCCGCCAGGTGCGGGGAAAAGTACACTTGTGAACAGCCTTATTTCGGTATTGTTAAAAACTGCAGTTCAGGGAATAGCCGTTATAAGTGTTGACCCCAGTTCTCCAATTCATAACGGGGCTATTCTTGGCGACCGGCTTCGTATGAACGAGCATTTTAATAATAAACAAGTGTTTATCCGTTCGCTTGCAACGCGCGGGGCGTTAGGAGGATTATCTGCCAAAGCCATCGAAGTTACAGAGCTGATGCGCTGCGCAGGTTTCGATTATATAATAGTGGAAACAGCCGGCGTGGGGCAATCGGAAGTTGAAATTGCAGGGTTGGCCGATGTAACTTTATTGGTACTTACACCAGAAGCGGGTGACGAAATACAAGCCATGAAATCGGGTATAATGGAAATAGCCGACATATTTGTAGTAAATAAAGCAGACAGAGATGGAGCCGATGAATTTTCTAAAAACCTTTATCAGGCAATGCCATTGAAGGCTGGCAAAAATTCGGATATAGAAGTTGTAAAAACTATTGCCACGCAAAATCAGGGTGCGGAGCAAGTGGCAGAAGCCATAAATAAACACTTGCAGAATAAATCCATTTCAGATAAGAGTAGTTTATGGGCGGAAAAAGCCTACCGCCTGATTTTGAAAAAAAGAATGGCTGATGTCAGCAAGACAGATTTAAAGAATAAGATAGAGGAGGAACTGAAAAATAATGCTGCCTTTAATATATATAGTTTCATAAATAAATTCTGATTTCTATTTTAAGTATGAAAGAAGAAACTATCATTAAGAACATTTCGAAACACATTTCATTAGATGAAGAAGAGAAAAAATATTTTCTTAGCATTCTTCATTATAAAAAACTGGAGAAAGGGGAGATTCTTCTCAAGTATGGGGAAATAAGTAAAAGCCAGTTTTTTGTTATAGATGGCTGCCTGCGTAATTATTCCATTGATGAACAGGGCAAGGAACATGTAATAGCTTTTGCCTGTAAAGACTGGTGGATTTCGGATTTGTACAGCTATATAACCGAAACACCTGCCGAACATACTATCGATGCGCTTGTACCTGCCGAAGTATTTGAAATTATGAAATGGGATATGGAAAAAGTGTTTGAGCGAATTCCGAAATTCGAGCGCTTCTTCCGAATTCTTTTTCAAAATTCCATGGTGAATCAAATGCGCCGCATTCGCCAGGTAATGTCGGTTCCGGCGGAAGAACGCTATAAGGTTTTCATAAAGCAATATCCCGATATCTATCTCAACATACCTCTAAAACATATTGCTTCCTATCTGGGAATATCTCCCGAATTTCTAAGCAAAATAAGAAGCAAGATAGCCCACGATTGAATTTCTTAATGTAGGTTAAGATGGTTGCGGAAAAGCCGCAGTAGTTTTGCAGTGTCGAATTTTAAACGCGAAATAGTTCATTTTAACAATAACCTTTAATTTTAAAAAAACAATGAGTACCTGGAAAATTGACCACGCACACAGCCACATCCAATTCAAAGTAAAGCACCTTGTAGTAACTACGCTTGGCGGACACTTCAATACCTTTGATGCAACTATGGAATGCCATAACGATGACTTCACGGATGCTAATATTTCTTTCGAAGCGGATGTGAATAGTATTACTACCGGAAACGAGCAACGAGACGGACACCTTAAGTCAGATGATTTTTTTAATGCCGCTTCATATCCTAAACTGACATTCGTTTCGACAAGCATTAAAAAATCGGATACGGAAAATTACAAACTCACGGGCAACCTTACCATCCGCGATAAAACACTTCCGGTAACATTAGATGTTATATATGGTGGAACTACACTTAACGCCTATGGAAAGACTATCGCGGGATTTGAGCTGAACGGAAAAATCAACCGGAAGGATTTCGGATTGAAATGGAGTTTCACAACCGAAGCAGGAAATGTAGTTGTTAGTGACGAAGTAAGATTAGTAATTGGAGTGGAAATGATTAAGCAGGACTAATCCTGTTTTTTTGAAATGATGACTTAATTTAGAGAGGTGCGGTTAATCGCCCTCTCTTTTTCTTTATTGGCGTGGCTTACAGCTACAGTGTATAATGTTTCTTTCGGCATTTTTGAAATTACGATAGAGCCATTCTGAAGAAAAAATCAAAAAGACCTGAAATATTTTTTCATGATGTTCGGTCTTCAATCTTCTCTGAAAAAAATGTTTTGTGCGAATGCAATGCTTTCAGTTTAGGCTTCAGGCGGGATTCTCAAAGAATTTTACATTAATAAGAAGTGAACATTTTAAAATTTATTTTATGCTTATGAACATTCCAATGTTAAAAAATACTCTATGTGTTGATTTCTTTTCATTAAAATTATGTCGTATTTCGTATCATAATTTAAAAAATCAACAACATGGCAACAAAAAAAGCAAAGAAAGCAGCTCCTAAGAAAAAAGCAGCTGCAAAGAAACCAGTAGCAAAGAAAAAAGCTACCAAAAAGAAATAGGTTTAAGAAGGCTCCGAAAGGGGCCTTTTTTATTTTTGCTTTTTTGTATTGTTACTATGAAATCCTGCTCCAGTCGCCTCTTTCCTTGTCCATCTGCTTAAGCTGTTCTGCAAGCAAGCGGTGTTTTTCCAATCCTAAATTTTTATCTTCATTCAATATCTCCGAAGCAATTATTCTTACTTGCCTGAGTATGGTGCTGTCTTTTGCAAGGTTGGCAATTTTCAAATCTAATATTCCACTTTGTTGGGTGCCCATCATGTCACCTGGTCCGCGCAAACGCAAATCCTCCTCCGAAATTTCAAAGCCGTCATTTGTTGCAACCATACTATTTATTCTTGCCCGTGCATCTGCACCGCGTTCATGTGGTGTCATCAGAATGCAATAGCTTTGATGTACGCTCCGGCCAACCCTGCCGCGGAGTTGGTGCAGTTGCGATAATCCAAATTTTTGTGCGCTCTCAATTAAGATGATACTTGCATTTGGAACATTCACACCTACTTCAATCACGGTTGTCGCAACCAAAATCTGTATCTGATTTGCTGCAAATGCTTTCATGGTTTTCTCCCTGTCAGCAAATTTCATTCGTCCGTGCATCATTCCGATTGTATTGCCCGGAAAGGCTTTTTGGATTTCTTCATAGCCATGAATCAAATTCTCAATATCTGAATTTTCTGATTCTTCAATAAACGGATAGATAACATATGCCTGCCTTCCTTTTTCCAATTCTTTTTTTATAAACGAAAAAACCTCGCTGCGTTTTGTGTCAAATTTGTGCATTGTTTTAATCGGAATCCTTCCCGGGGGCATTTCATCAATCACAGAAACATCCAAATCACAATATAACGTCATGGCAAGTGTGCGAGGGATGGGCGTTGCAGTCATAACAAGAATATGTGGCGGCAATTCACTTTTTGCCCAAAGCCTTGCTCGTTGATTCACACCAAAACGGTGTTGCTCATCAATAACGACCAGTCCTAAATTTTTAAATTTTACACGGTCTTCAATCAATGCATGGGTGCCGACAATAATTTGCAAGGTTCCGTTTTCGAGTTCTTCATGTAATATTTTTCTTTCCGATTCTTTTGTGGAGCCTGTTATTAATTTAACGTTCACAGGCATATCTTTCACAAACTCTTTCAGGGTTGCAAAGTGTTGCGTAGCGAGGATTTCGGTAGGTGCCATCATACAGCATTGAAATCCGTTATCGAGTGCAATAAGCATACAAAGCAAAGCGACCAGTGTTTTTCCACTTCCAACGTCTCCTTGTAACAAACGGTTCATTTGTTTGCCCGAACCCATATCAGTACGTATTTCTCGGATAACCCGCTTTTGGGCTTTAGTCAATGGAAAAGGAAGATAGCTGCGGTAAAAATCATTTACATATTTATCTACTTTAGAAAAAACAAATCCTTTGATAGTTACTTCCCTTTCCGATTTATTTCGGAGCAACCGCAATTGCATGTAAAACAATTCCTCAAACTTCAACCGGAACCGCGCCTGATTCAATTTCTCGATACTTGAAGGAAGATGAATATTTTTCAAAGCCTCCTTTCTCGGCATCAATCGCAGTTTTTCCAACATATAAGTTGGCATCGTTTCCTTTATCTCATCTTCCAGTTTTGAAAGTAGTGTGCGCTCCAACTTCATGATGCCGGTTGAATCAAGACTCTTTGATTTGAGTGTTTCCGTGCTGCTATACACGGGTTGTAAACCTTTCACCATCTCTAAATTTTCCGGGGTCATCTCTTCCATGGATGGATGTGAGATAGTAAGAATTCCCCTAAATACAGAGGGTTTACCGAATACAATATATTCCACATTCGGGCGTAAATTCTTGCTCACCCATGTTATTCCCTGAAACCAAATCAATTCTATTCTGCCCGTGTCATCGGCAAAATCCACCATCATTCTCTGCTGGCGTTTCGGTCCTGTAATTTCAACGTGTGTAATTTTTCCGCAGATTTGAATGAATGGCATTTCCGCATTCACTTCTTTTATTTTGTAAATGCGTGTGCGGTCCACGTAGCGGAATGGGTAGAAATAAAGCAGGTCTTTAAAGGTATGAATGTTCAACTCTTTTTTCAGCGCATCTGCACGAAGCGAACCTACCCCTTTGAGGTATTCAATAGGGCTTTCTAATAGTGTTGTGGATTTAGTTACTAGCGCCATTACAGTAGAAAGTTCATAAAGTTTGTAAAGTTAAAAAGTAAGACGGAATTTCGACTTTATGAACTTTAAAAACTTTTGAACTTTATGAACTAAATCCAGCCTTTCTCAACAATATCCCTTGCGTGATAAGTAATGATAAGTCCCGAACCTGCTCTAACAAAGGCATTCATGTTTTCCATCACTACCGCTTTTTCATCAACCCAACCCTTAGCAACGGCAGCTTTCACCATAGAATATTCACCCGATACATTATAGCATGCAATCGGGAGATTTGTATTTGCCCGGATACGATTTATAATATCCAAATAGGCTAATGCAGGTTTCACCATAAGCACATCGGCACCTTCTTCCTCATCCAGAAAAGCCTCATTCATGGCTTCATTCGGATTGCGGTAATCCATCTGGTATGATTTGCGGTCGCCAAATTGCGGAGCGGAATCAGCAGCCTCTCTAAATGGGCCATAGTAAGAGGAAGCGAATTTTATAGAATACGACATGAGTGCGGTATTCTCAAAATGATTTTTATCCAGCAAAGTGCGAATCGCTCCAACCCTGCCATCCATCATATCCGATGGGGCCACCATATCGGCACCGGCTTCGGCATGTGTGAGCGCCATTTTCGCAATCGCTTCCACTGAAGAATCATTGTCCACATATTTATCGTGAATAATTCCGCAATGTCCGTGAGAGGTATATGCACAAAGACATACATCGGTGATGACGTATAAATCATCGGCAAAATTTTTCTTCAATAGTTTTATTGCATTGGCAACAACCGTATCTTTTTTGTAAGCAGATTTTCCCTCTTCGGTTTTTTCTTCACCGCTGCCAAAAAGCAAAATCTTATTGATTCCGTTTTTCAATCCTTTCTCCACATCTTTTATTAATGTGTCGGGCGAAAAGTGATTGATGCCCGGCATAGAACTGATAGGCGATTTAATGTTTTTGCCTTTCTCCACAAAATAGGGATATATAAGCATATCCTTATGGAAACGGGTTTCTGCAACAAGTTCCCTTATAATGGCATTTTTTCTTAATCGGCGCGGACGGTGTATCATAATAGATTTTTCTTTATTGTTAAACACTAAATATCGCCTGCAACAATCCCACTTCATCAAAGGAGGGAACCAGGTAAACCGATTTCACCCCAAATTGTTTTAAGGTATGAGAAGTGGCATCGCCCATGGCTATTACTTTTTGGTTTGAGCTAATTTTTTTCTTTTCAAAAAAGGCTTCCACATTCGAAGGGCTTGTAAATAACATAATGTCCGCATCAGGAGTATCCTCCACCGGTTTTTGTATGGTTTCATAAACGATAACATCGCGTGTCTGGCTCTTATTTACAAATTGTTGCTGCACAGTTCGCATGCTGTCTTTTGCTTGTGGAAAAACAACATTAGCCGATTTTACAAGGCTTGCAAATTGTTTGCCGGTAAGTCGTGTATCTGTGGAATAACCAATAAAATCAGCTCTTTTACCATATGTACGTATCGCCGCAGCGGTAGATTTTCCAATGGCTCCTATTTTCATATTTCCGATGTCGCGTTTCTGTTCGAAGAAATATTTTACCGCATGTTTACTGGAGAAGAATAACCAATCGCCGAACGGCATATGTGAAATAGGAATACTTTTAAATTCAATGAACGCCCGGCCGGAGACCTTATATTTATTGGCTTTTAGCACACGGCTGAAGAAATCATCTTCTTTAATATCCCGGGTTATAAAAACCGATGCAGGCTTTTCCGATTTTATTTTTTCTGCCACTTTTTCCGCCCATCCCTCAGGCATATAAGTATGAAAATGATAATAGCGTGGTATTGCCTTTTCTTCAGGCGCAAATGCAGCCCACGCTTTAAAAAATGGCTTATCGCTTTCGTCACTGTGCTTTTCACAATAAATGCCCAATGGCAAATTACATCCCCCCCTGAACAGGTTGAAAATTTTGCGTTCAATCTTTACCACTTCTTCTACTTCAGGGTGATTTATTTTTCCAACAACAGCTTGCATGTTTTTATCTCCCTCCCTTATCTGTAAGGCTAAAACCCCCTGTGCGGGAGCAGGTACAAACTCCTGCGGGCTTATTTTTTCACTATGAAAACCTGAAATGTCCAGCCCTAAACGTTCTACCCCTGCCGATGCTACAAAAATGGCATCATACAATCCATCCTTCAATTTTTTGATTCGTGTGGGTACATTTCCGCGTAATTCCTTTACGGTCAAATCCGGTCGCATAGCCATTATCTGGACTTTTCGCCGTGTTGCGGAAGTTCCCAATATGGCATTTTTCTTTAACGAAAACTTTCGCTTTTCATCTACGGCGTCCTTGTTGATTAAAAGCAACTCTGATGGGTCTTCCCTGTAAGATACGGCTCCAACTGTTAACCCTTCAACAGTTGTGGTGGGCAAATCTTTATAGGAGTGAACCGCCAAATCAATTTCTTTTTTTAACAGTGCATCTTCAATTTCCTTTGTGAAAAACCCCTGGCCGGGCATTTCTGAAAATCGTTCTTCCTGCTGCTTATCGCCACGAGTCTTGATGATTTTTAACTCAACTTTTGTGCCTGTTTTTTCTAATTCTTTCGTAATGAAATGAGCTTGCCAAAGCGCCAATTCACTTCCCCGCGACCCTATGATTATTTTTTTTGCCATATTGCAAAATTATACAAAACAAGTCATGTTTTATGTTCTGTATAACGTAGTTTTGTTATCCCGAACAATCGCTTCGGGATGCCATTAAGGTAATTATAGATATTTGCAGGTCAAAGTTAGGCAGAATTACTGAAACAGCTACCTTTATCGGCTGAATTAAATAAAAATTTCTATGGACTCAAAAGCATTCAAGAAGGCTATAATAAAAGGTATTCCGGATAAGTTACCCGAAATGCCCGCTTACGACAAAAATATTAACCATGCCCCCAAACGCAAGGATATTCTGTCAAAAGAGGAGAAAAAACTCGCTATCCGGAATGCGCTACGCTATTTTCCTGCCAAGCACCATGCCAAACTGGCCAAAGAATTTGCCGATGAATTGAAAACATACGGACGTATTTATATGCACCGTTTTCGTCCACAATATAAAATGTATGCCCGTCCGATAAAAGAATATCCGCATAAATCGAAGAAGGCGGCCGCCATTATGCTCATGATTCAAAATAATTTAGATGAAGCGGTAGCGCAGCATCCGCATGAATTGATTACCTATGGCGGAAATGGAGCAGTGTTTCAAAATTGGGCGCAATATTTACTCACGATGAAATATTTGTTGGAGATGACAGATGAGCAAACTCTGGTTATGTATTCCGGCCACCCGATGGGATTATTTCCTTCCTCAAAAAATGCGCCTCGGGTAGTGGTTACAAATGGTATGATGATTCCGAATTATTCCAAACCCGATGACTGGGAGAAATTTAATGCGCTGGGTGTAACCCAATATGGACAAATGACTGCCGGCTCCTATATGTATATAGGTTCGCAGGGTATCGTGCACGGTACTACTATTACATTATTGAATGCAGGTCGTAAGATAAAATCCGCTGGAAAAGATGGAAGTTTAGCAGGAAAAATATTTGTCTCATCAGGATTGGGTGGTATGAGTGGCGCTCAACCGAAGGCTGCTGTAATTGCTGGTGCAATAGGTGTTATTGCAGAAATAAATCCCAAAGTTGTGGAGAAACGCCACAAGCAAGGCTGGGTAGATGAAGTTTTTACCGACCTGGATAAACTGATTGAACGAATTAAGAAAGCAGTTAAAGGCAAGGTGGCTATTTCATTGGCTTATCAGGGTAACATTGTTGAACTCTGGGAAAAGTTTGCAAAAGATAACTTGAAAATTGAATTGGGTTCAGACCAAACCTCACTGCATAATCCTTTTGCGGGTGGCTATTATCCGGTCGGCTTATCGTTGGAAGAGTCAAACAAAATGATGTCTTCCAATCCCGAAGAATTTAAAAAGAAAGTCTATGAATCATTGAAAAGACAGGTGAATGCTATTCTTAGACTGACGGATGCAGGAATGTATTTCTTTGATTATGGAAATGCATTTTTATTGGAAGCAGGTAGGGCAGGGGCCAATATATTTAAGAAAGACGGAACATTTATCTATCCTTCCTATGTGGAAGATATTATGGGCCCTATATGTTTTGATTATGGCTTCGGGCCATTCCGTTGGGTGTGTACTTCGGGCAATCCGAAAGACTTACAATTAACAGATACTATTGCTGCAAATGTGTTAGAGGGACTTTACAAAAAAGCGCCTAATGAAATAAAACAGCAGTTGCGCGACAACATACATTGGATAAAAGAAGCGCAGAAAAATAAATTAGTGGTCGGCTCGCAAGCCCGCATATTGTATGCAGATTCCGATGGGCGGATTGCCATTGCAAAGGCATTTAACAAAGCGGTGCGCGATAAAAAATTATCCGCACCTGTTGTGCTTGGTCGCGACCATCACGATGTTTCAGGAACTGATTCACCCTATCGGGAAACAGCCAATATATATGACGGTTCACGCTACACAGCCGATATGGCCATACAAAATGTGATTGGTGATTCTTTCCGTGGTGCGACATGGGTTTCCATTCATAATGGTGGCGGAGTAGGTTGGGGCGAAGTGATGAACGGAGGTTTTGGCATGGTATTGGATGGCTCTGCCGATGCTGACAAAAATTTAGAATCCATGTTATTCTGGGATGTGAACAACGGCATTGCCCGCCGCGCCTGGGCAAGGAATGAGGGTGCTGTATTTACCGCAAAACGGGAAGTAAAACGCTCCAAGAATTTGCAAATTACTTTGCCGAATAGGGTGGAGGATAAATTGCTAGAGGGGTTGTTTTAACCTGTTGCTTCCTGAAAATTCGTATATTTGTAATATAAGAAAATACCATTACTTTGGGACGGAAACAAGCATCTAAAGAAGTTTCTATTGAGGTAGATAAACTTACCAATTCGATTGAAAGCAGGTATTCAGGTGATATTTTCGATACGGAGTTTTACAGGTTATTAAAAAAGGATAAGAAAGAAATAAAGAGCAAAGATTGGCTCTTTGATTGGCATAAAGAAATAGGCTACCCTGATAGGGAAATATATAAACTGACAATAAAAGGCAACGCAAATATTATACAGGGATTAATATCACTAAGCATAGGAACTGACCACATATTAATTCATTTAATAGAAAGCGCAAAATTTAACATAGGGAAAGATAAAGCATTTATAGGCGTTGCAGGAAATATGTTTGCATTCGCTTGTAAAAAATCCAGGGAAGTGGGCTACGATGGTTTTGTTGTTTTTATTGCTAAAACTAAGCTCATAGAACATTATAAAGAAACGTTAGGAGCTAAATTAATCAGTTCACAACGTATGATTATTGAAGACGAACAGGCAAATAAATTGATAAACCAATACTTTAAATCATAAATTTATGGGATTAATCAGGGAACCGTTAGATGTTGACTTCTATGTTATTGACAGGCCACTAACTGATAAAGACAGGAAAGAAATATCCGCATATATACAGAATTGTAAAAAGAAAAAAAGACTTGCATTAAAAAGAACCCGTTCGCGCACAAAAGCAAAAACCGAAGCTAAATAAGTGTAAATTTTTCTGGGAATTTGCAGATTACTTTGCCGAATATGGTGGAGGATAAGTTGATAGAAGAGCTATTTTGAGTTCAAATAATATTATATTTGTTTCTAAAATAAATATAATACTATGGGAGTTTGTAAATATTGCGGTCAGAAAGCAGGCTTTTTCTCACATGTGCACAAGGAATGTGAACAAAAGCATGAGGTTGGTCAGTCGCAAATAATTCAAAAAATTTCGGATTTTATTATTGTTGGAGGAGATTCAGGTTCTGTAGAAAATAATATTAATGAATTAGCAGATAAGACATATATTACTAAAGATAATTTAAGCCAACTTTTTGGTCAAGGATTTGATACGGCAATAGCAAGATTGACAATGGACGGTGTGATTTCAGAAGATGCAGAGAATAAAATAAATGATTTTTTTAGGTTTTGGAATAAGTCATTAGGCGGGACGATTACGGTGGGTGAATCCTATTCAAAGATGTTAAAATCTATAATATTGCGGGAATTATTACATGGAGCTATTCCTACTAAAGTTGATAGTCTAAAGCAAAGCCTCTCTTTCAATTTCCTAAAAGATGAGAAACTAATATGGACTGAAAAGGATATTGTCTATTGCGAACAAAAAACAAGGACGCACTATCAAGGGGGTTCGAGTGGTATCAGTGTAAGAATTGCGAAAGGTCTTTATTATAGAACAAGTTCTTTTAGGGGGTATCCCGTGCAAACTACTGCAATAGTAAGCTATGGAACAGGCACAATTGCAATTACAGATAAATACATTTATTATACTTCTCCTTCAAAAACCTTCAGGATAAAAATTGATAAAATTGTAGCATTTCATCCTTATAGTGATGCAATTGGATTTGAAAAGGACAGTGCATCAGCTAAGCCACAATTATTTAAAAATATTGACGGTTCATTCTATTACAATCTCCTAATTAATTTGGCTAACATAGATTCGAAGGAGAAGTAAAAGATTTCTACCTTTGAATAATCAAAATCCTTCTCCATGCCCGATATTGTTTTAAATGACTTTACCTATTTAGATAAGTACAAAGAATTCGTTTCGCGAAAAGAATTTTGGTTGGCTGTAAGTGAGCAACTGACAAAGGATTTTAATAATGAGTTCTCTGTAAAATTGGACGAGGAAACCGATTTGCAAGGCGACCACATTGCTGAAACATTTGTAAAAGAACTTGAAAAGGAATTACCCACTTTTACTCCACGACTTTCGGAAATACTTTATCGTATTGATGTCCCCGAAGCGCAAGTAACATCCTTGAAAAATGTGCCCGATGATATTTATTACCGATGCCTTTCGGAGATGATTATGAAACGGATTATTTTGAAGGTTGCTATTCGGAAAATGTATTCAGATAAAAAGGATTAACAGGTGTCAGCAGCAGCCATATTTATTTGTTTGGTTATTTATTTCGCTGTATTGATGGGCGTTTCATGGCTTACAGGTCGCATACATACAAACGACAGTTTTTTTCTTGCCAACCGAAAATCGCCCTGGTATCTTATTGCATTTGGTATGATAGGGTCTTCTATTTCGGGTGTTACATTTATTTCTGTCCCCGGAGCTGTGGGCAGTGGCAGCTTTTCTTATTTTGAAGTGGTGCTGGGTTATATGGTTGGCTATTGGGTGATAGGTGGAGTGCTGCTCCCGTTATTTTATCGTTTACAGTTAACGTCCATCTATACTTATTTAAAAGAACGCTACGGATTTTTCGGATATAAAACAGGAGCATCTTTTTTTCTATTGTCACGAATTATTGGAGCAGCATTCCGATTATATGTAGCAGTAGAAGTATTGCAAATTTGCATATTCAGCCATTGGGGAGTTCCTTTCCTGGTGAATGCTTCGGGCATGGTTGCACTTATTTGGCTATATACCCGCAAAGGCGGAATGAAAACCATCATCTGGACGGATGCGTTACAAACCACTTTTTTAATCGCTGCCTTAATCGGCACTATTTATCTTATTTGCCAATCGTTGCATCTCAATGTCAGCGGGCTTGTGGCAAGTGTTCAGAATTCACCGCATTCGCAAGTTTTCTTTTGGGATTTTAAAAGTCCGCAATCTTTTTACAAGCAATTTGCCAGTGGAATATTTATCGCCATTGCAATGACAGGCCTTGACCAGGATATGATGCAAAAAAACCTTACCTGCAAATCTATCGGCGAAGCACAAAAAAATATGTTTTCGTTCAGTATTATTCAGGCAATAGTGGTATTTATGTTTCTTGTATTGGGCTCATTATTATATACGTTTACGGCAGCAAATCATATTGCAATGCCTGCAAAGCCTGATGATTTATATCCTACGTTAGCAACTCAAGGCTCTTTCGGAACTCCGGTCGCATTTTTATTTGTAATGGGTTTAATAGCGGCTTCATTCGCCAGCGCCGATTCCGCATTAACGGCATTAACTACTTCTTTCTGTGTTGATATTTTAAATATTTCGGAAAAAGACCAACCTTCACAGCTGAAAATGCGTAAGTATGTACATATACTGATGGCGGTGAGTTTAATTGTTGTAATCGTAATTTATAAGATGATTGATAATCCTATAATTATCAATGCAGTGTTTAAAGTGGCGGGATATACCTATGGCCCCCTGCTTGGTTTATATGCTTTCGGAATGCTTACCAAAGTGAAAACAAACGACAATTGGATTCCTGCAATTTGTATTATTTCACCAATAGTGTGTTACGTGATAAATAGCTATTCCGTGGAGTGGTTTAATGGCTACAAGTTCGGGTTTGAAATGCTAATCATAAATGCTTTGCTTACCTTTATAGGGCTATTAACAGCTTCCGGCTTCCGGCCGAAAACAACGAATGAGTAAAGTGATAAGGATATTATCGATTGACGGTGGAGGTATTCGCGGGATATTGCCGGCAACTTTTTTGAGTGCGCTTGAAGAAAAATTGCAGGAAGTTTCAGGCAAGAGTGATTTCCGATTGGCCAATTATTTCGATTTAATTGCCGGAACCAGTACCGGCGGATTGTTGACATGCTTGTATCTTATACCTGAAGATAATAATGCGTTAGTACCCAAATATACGGCACGGCAAGCGTTAGAGTTTTATTTCGGGTATGGGGATTCGGCATTTACACCGAATACTGAAACAGGTTTTCACAAATACTCACCGGCCGGGTTAGAAGCAGGGCTGAATAGTTTTTTCGGAAGCCTTAAACTTAGCCAGTTGATAAAGCCCACTTGCATTACGGCGTATGATATGCTGCAGTGTGAACCCTATTTGTTTTTCTCGCATGTTGCTATAAGCGACCCCCGCGCTAATTTTTATGTTAAGGATGTGGCAAGGGCCACTTCCGCATTGCCGGGCATATTTCCGCCTGCCACTGTTTCTTCTTTATCCGGCAGAAAAAGAACTTTTATAGATGGAAGTATATTCGCTTATAATCCTTCTTTGCAGGCATACATCCGGGCAAAAAGTATTTTTCCGAATGCTGAAAAATTTATGTTGCTATCATTAGGCACGGGATTGCCGGCAACTTCTTATACTCCGGAACAACTGGAAGATACAAGTGAGAAGAACTGGGCCCGTTTACTCGCTGATATTAGCTTTTCCGCGCATAGCGATATGGTCCACTTTCAATTGGAAGAAATATTTAAAGGAAAGACAGGTTCTGAATATATCCGCCTGCAACCATCTTTATTGGGATTAAATAAAGAGATGGATAATGTATCCCATGAAAATGTTCATGCGCTTTATAAGGCAGGTTTGGAGTTCGTAAGCACCAATGAAAAAGCGATGACTGAATTGGTGAACAGTATTACATAGCGCAGGCTAGCAGATTTTCACCTGAAATAGGAATAATAATCAGAGATAGCCATGATAAGACAAAAAACAGTAAGTTTGTATGCATTCACCTGAATTGGTGGCGGATAAAAAGGCAAGTAAATGAATTTGAAACGGGCTAAAATAAGTGCAGTATTTTTTTGTCTTGTTATTTCAGCGGGAATATTTCTTTCCTGCCGGAAGAATGCTCAGGCTTCCTGGAACACCCAAATTCTTGCCCCGTTTGTAAATGCAAACCTTTCCATAAACGATATTATCACTTCCAAATATATAACAGCCAATGCTGACAGTACTGTTTCATTGGTGTATATCGATTCGCTGTATAATTTAAATTTGGATACATTATTGAGCATACCTGATACAGTGTTCAGATATGATACTGTATGGCCATTGCCACAAGTAACTGCTCAACCCGGAAGCCCTTTGTTTCTGACAAACCCCACCACTACACAGTACAATTTAGGGGGCGTTGAACTGGTGAAAGGAATACTGCAATCCGGATATATGGTATACAGGCTGAGAAACCCTTTATCGCAACCTGTCGATTATTTATACAAAGTGTATAACATTACCAACGGTTCGAAGGTGCTCGGAATTTATAAGGTATTGGGCCCGAAAACTACGGTGAAAGATTCTATTTTCCTTGGAGGATACAATGTTGACTTCACGGGCCCCATGCATAATGGATATAATGATATTACCACAAGTATAGAAGTGAGCCTTGACTCTTCGGCAAGCGCATTAACAGTAGCCACATTCGATACACTTGTTAATGCCAGTATATCGTTCACCCATGTTATTCCCTATTATGCCAAAGGCTATTTCGGCACCGCCACCAAAGCATACGGGCCCACCAATGAGGCATTCCCTATTTTCAATAAAATTGTGGCAGGCAGCCTCAGCCTTCAGAATGTTAGTGTTAATCTCACTCTTTCCAATGGTTTCGGGGTAGATGCAAGCCTTATTCTTTCCCAATTGTCATCGTATAACAGCCATACAAATACAACAGTTAACCTTACAGATGCGGGGTTGATTAACACCACTATAAATGTTAACCGGGCCACTGAAACGAATAATCCGGCAGCTCCCGTGAATCCTTTTGTGATGAATTTTTCACTCAATCCAACCAATTCCAATATTCTTGCATGGCTCGATAATTTGCCTACAACAATTGGGTATGCCCTTAAAGTAACTACCGACCCGCTTGGCAATGTTTCAGGCTTTAATGATTTTGCCTATTATGGCTATGGAATTAACTCTGCAATTAATGTAACTATTCCACTTTCGCTTATTGCCAATAACCTTACACTTGCCGATACATTGGCTGTAAATTTTTCCGGTTCAGGCAGCCCCACAAAACAAGTGAAAAGCGGAAAGCTGACGATATATGCCAGCAACGGGTTCCCATTCAGCGCAGGGCTTCAAATGTATTTGCTTAATCAGAATGATGCAGTGTACGATTCTATATTTATCCCGTCTCAAACCATTGCCGGCGGAATGGTTAATCCCGTAAGCGGAAAAGTTACCAGCCCAGTAAATTCGGTACTCACTATTTCGCTGGATGCTGCCCGCACACAGGAATTGTTCAATACCAAAAATGTAATTTTATATGCCCGGTTCAATATGGGTTCTTCGCCTTCAACCTATAGTCAATTATACAGTTATTACCAACTGGGCATAAAGGTTGTAGGAAATTTTGATTACCTGGTGAACTGATAATACAAGTATAGAATAGTGAAGTGCAGTAGAATAATTCCCCTTGTTATATGTATGATGTTGATGTTTCTTTCAACGCAGGCACAGTGGGATGATGCAATTGTAAATAATCCTGGAACCGGAAAATACCTGGTGGGGTTATATGGCAATGCCGACTATAGTTCAGGCGCCATCACAAGTTCTTTTGCCGCAAATTTTATACAGGGAAATTATATCGACAGTACACACAAACAACAAGTATCTTCTCATTTGAAAGGAGCAAACCGTTTGGGCTATTCATTAAACTATGGAATCTTCGGGGTGCTATATAATGATACCATAAAAGGCAAGCGTGCATTTAATTTTTTCGTCGCTTTAAAGCATAAAGATTATTTGAATATCGCTTTTCCGCCCGATGTTTTTAACCTTGCATTTTATGGTAATGCAATGTATGCCGGAAAATCCGCCCAATTGTCGCCTTTCAGTTTAAATAATATGAGTTACCAGCAACTTGAAATTGGTTCTGTTTGTACCAATTTCGGGGGGAAAGCCAAATTCGGATTAGGCATCTCTTTTTTGGCCGGACAGCAAGTGCAAACTGTTAATATGTCGAATGGTTCATTGTATACCGACCTATATGGGCAATATATTCAGTTAACATCCAATACACGCTTTAATGAAAGCGACAGCACACCCGGGCACAACTATCTGAATGGTTATGGCGCTTCGCTCGATTTTTATTTCAGCGCACCCTATAAACTTGGAAAAAAAGATGGAATAATTACGGTAGGTATTACCGACCTTGGCTTTATCGGTTGGAACTCGCATTCGCTTACCTATAATAAGGATACTGTTTATACCTATAATGGCATCACTATAAGCAACCTGAACGATTTGCAGAATGCAGCCATTAATAATCTTTCGAAAGATAGTTTGCAAAACAAATATTTCCCACTTGCACGTAAATCATTCTATACCAATATTCCTACCACATTAAGTGTAAACACAAACACCGATTTAGGCAAAATGCATCTGGAGGTTGGCTTCTGGTACATCTTCAATGGAAATTCAATGGGTTATTTTTATGTTCAGGGCGATAAGAAATTTACCCATGACTGGTCTGCAGATTTACAACTTGGCTATGGCGGGTATGCAACTTACAATGCCTCTGTGGGAATAACAAAGCAAATGAAAAACACTGAAATCAAGTTGTGGATAAACCATTTGCAAGGGATGATATTGCCGACTGATTTTGGAGGAGCAGGCCTATCGATTCAACTACTGTATACATTTTAATGAAATTGGCGCAATGCTATAAACAGCCTAACGGCAGATAGATTGTAGCGGGAAACATTAGATTATCATTAGAATTTGAAAATTCCTTACCGTACTTCGTTAGCTTGTCCAATTTATATATAGTTTTGATGCACATTAATTGTTGCGCCAAAACACTATACGCCTTTATGATGAGAATAGCACAAATAAAAAAGCCCCGTATCGCCTTAAGCGAAACGGGACTTTTCTTAATGCGTAAAGAAAGATTATTTCTTGTCAGCAGGAGCAGCTTTCTTGTCCATCTTCTTGTCAGAAGCTTTCTTGTCAGCTTTCTTGTCCATCTTCTTGTCGGTCTTAGCAGGAGCAGCTTTCTTGTCAGCTGGCTTAGCAGCAGGAGCTGCGTTTTGAGCGAAAGTAACTGTTCCGAAAGCGAACAAAATAGCAGCAACGATAGATAACTTTTTCATTTTAAATGATTTTTGTTGGTTAATAATGGGTCGCAAAAGTATAAAATATTTCATTTCTACTATATGTTCTCCGTCATTTTTTCATGGAATAGCATTAATGTGCTTATTTTCATCAACTTGCATTGGTCAAAATGGAGGTAATTTTTTTGCTAATTCGCCAAATGTAAACAATAGCCGCTTAATTCCTTTGCTTGCCGGAGAGGGTACTTTTTATGCAACTTCGATGGCAGGTTTGAATATATTGTGGTATAAAAACTACCCCCAATCTTCTTTCCACTTTTTCGATGATAATAAGGAATGGAAACAAATGGATAAGTTTGGGCATTGCCTAACAGCATATACTATAAGCCGACTTACAGCTGCATTATACCAATGGTGTGGTGTTCGTCAACTTCCCGCGGCGGTTTATGGCACAAGTTTGGGTATGGCCTTTCAAACTAATATCGAAGTATTTGACGGGTTTTCATCGGAATGGGGGTTTTCGTATGGCGATATGATTGCCAATACCACCGGTGCCAGTTTGTTTTTATCTCAGGAAACAGGCTGGGGTGAACAACGCATAGGGCTTAAAATTTCCTTCCATCCTTCGGAATATAGCAAGTACCATCCGGAAGAATTGGGCGATAATATCTGGCAAGAAATGCTTAAGGATTATAACGGGCAAACTTATTGGGTATCCATAGCAGTCGCTTCATTTCTACCCAAAGGCTACAAAATCCCCGGCTGGGCATGCCTCGATTTTGGCTATGGTGCCGAAGGAATGGTGAGCGCTGTAACCAACCCGCCTGTATATGATGCTAACGGAAATGAATTGTTTTTTGACCGTTACAGGAAATATTATGTTTCACTCGATGTTGACTTGACAAAAATCCCCACTAAGTCGGCTCCGTTAAAGGCTGCTTTCGGTGCGGTTTCATTTATAAAGGTACCAATGCCTACCATTCGTTTCAGCCGGAAGAAATTCAAGTTTTATTGGTTGTATTTTTAAGAACCAGATTGCAGATATTTTATAATTTCCGCTTCTTCTGTTGGTAAAAACCACCGTATCTCCTTATCCTTTTTAAACCATGTTAGTTGCCTTTTGGCATAGTGCCAGGTATTGGTTTTTATGTTTTTCACTGTAGTCTCCCAATTTGTTTTGCCTTCTATAAAATCAAACAATTCTGAATAGCCCACTGTCTTTAGTGCATTTAAATTTCGCAGTGGATAAAGCTTTTTACATTCTTCCAACCATCCATTGGCAAGCATATCATCCACCCGTTGGTCTATTCGTTGGCGTAAAACTTCTTTATCCAGATTCAATCCTATTTTAATAACCGAGAAATTTCGTTTGGCAGGCGTCTTTTTCCTAAAATCGGAATAGGGTTTTCCTGTCAGGCTTATTACTTCCAATGCGCGGATGAGCCTTCTCGGGTTTTGCCTGTCAACGGTTTCAAAATAGGCAGGGTCCTTTTCTTTTAACTCCGTTTGAATTGGCCCTAACCCTTCTTCTGAAAATAGTTTTTCATAATGTTCTCGTATTTCTTTATTGCCGGAGGGCAAGGTATCTAACCCTTCACAAACCGCATTCACAAATAAACCGGAGCCTCCAACAAGAATTAAAGTATCGTGCTTTTTAAATAATTCATCTAACCGTTTCAAAGCCTCTTTTTCATAATCTCCAACAGAGTATTCATCCAGTATAGAAAGCGAATCAATAAAATGATGCTTTACTTTTTTGAGTTCTTCGGCAGCAGGTTTAGCAGTTCCTATTTTCATTTCTTTATAAAACTGCCTCGAGTCTGCTGAAACAATTTCTGTTTTAAGCATCTCCGCTAATTTAATAGACAATGCCGTTTTGCCCACTGCTGTAGGCCCGACAATTGCTATAAGCGTTTTTTCAGACACAGATACAATAATAGGGAAGAGAAATAATTTCTAATTCAACTTTTGGAAAGCCTGCCACCAGCGGTCGGGCATTTCTTCGGCACAGGCAAGCAAATAATCATCGTATGAGCAAGCGACTAAATGGTGCCTTTCAAATTTCAATTTGGAATCCACTTTAAATGGAACTTCCATCCACCAACGGTCGGTTTTCAAACTTTTATAAAACACCAATTCATGTTCGGGTGCTTTAATGGCTACCCTGTATTTCATGTAATCTTTCCCTGATAAATCAGGTATGTCATTTTTACGATTGGAAAATCCTTCCAGGAAATACCAAATCATCTGTGCTGCCAAATGGGCCGTTTGTCCGCGGTTATCAAATGAAGGATTCAATTCATAAATCCCAACTGACGAAAGTTTATCGCTCATACCGGCATAGCGCATAATCTGGCAGGCTTCTTCTCCATAAAGCCCATTAGGAGTAGTGTTTGCACAGGCAGGTGCATCCGACATGCGTATGGCAGAAATATCAAAGCTTAATATATCGGCGCTTCGTACTATAGGCTCTGCTTCTTCCTTTTTTGATTGTATAACTCCAAGCCTGTAAACATCAAAATACATTTTTTTCAATGTTTCAATTTCTTCTTCGTTTACAAAGTAGCTTTGGTAACCTACAAGGCTCAAATTGAAAAGCAAACCCGAAGGGTGCTGGATTATATTGCTTAAATAGGAGTTGTTGTCAACGGTATCTTCCGAAACGCCAAGGTCAACTTTGCGGTCAACACAAACAAGGTTTACTGTTTGTTGTAATTTTTGATAAGCTAAATAATTAGCGAATGTAATATCCTGGCTGCCGCCAATAATAATAGGAATAATATTCCGCTCTAATAATTCCGAACAAACAAATTCTACTGCATGATAGGTGTCTATCGGCGTTTGTCCAAGTATCAGGTTACCAATATCAGCAATGCTCACTCCATTGATTGCAGATAATTTTAGAAAATGCTCACGCACTTTGTCCGGTGCGGCATTGCAACCTTCGTTGCCAAGCGAATGGCGAGATTCCCCAATACCGATAAGTGCAACTTTTACCCCATCTAAATTTGGGAAACCGGATTCCGTATATTTCCTGATATGGTTACCCCATTGATATTGTTCCCAGTCCTGAACTTCTTCGGTTGGAAGGCGTTCATATATATCTGCCGGTGTGAGGTAATTTTTTATTTCCATTTTTTCAATAATTACAACGTAGCCACTAAAACACTAAAGCACCAAATCCCACAAAAAAATCACAAAACAAATCGTTTAATACCTTGACCAATATTTGCAACGTTAAAATTAATTAAATAACCTAATCGCTTATTTGTTAATTTCAAATGACTAAGAACTTGGGCATCCCAGACAGGGTTTATCAAATCAACAGCTTTAATTTCACAGATTATTTCATTTTCCACTAAAATGTCTAAACGTAACCCTTCTTCAAATGTGATTCCATCATATTTTATTGGAATATCCATTTGACGTATGTAATTTAATCCGCGCTTTTCCAATTCATGGCATAAACAAATTTCATAAACTTTTTCTAAAAGCCCGGGTCCCAATCTTTTATGCACTGTATATGCCGAATCAACAATCTTTTTCCCAATCACTTCTAAATCGTTTGGTATGGCCTCAAAGTTTTTTTCGTGGGATTTGGTGTTTTCGGGATTTTGTGGCATAAATTGCAAATACAATTATGTCTTAATTACTATTTTGTTTTTTTTCGGGGAGCAAATCTTCCTTTCTTCTTTGGCGCGGCATCTTCTGCCTTAATTATCTCCAGACATTCCTCTAATGTAAGGTCAGCAGCTTCTTTTCCTTTTGGTATTTTATAATTATTCTTATCCATTGTAATATATGGGCCGAATCTTCCTTTCAACACTCTTATTTCAGGGTCATGGGCAAAGGTCTTAATATTTTTTTCTATTTCTTTTTGCCTTTTTTCTTTAATTAACTCAATGGCTCTTTCTTCACCAATCGTAAAAGCATCATCTGTTTTAGGAATGGAAACGAAAAGCCCATCATGCCGGATGTAAGGGCCAAACCTTCCAATACCTACTACCATGTCCTTATCTTCAAATTTGCCAATGTTTCTTGGCATCTTAAATAAATCCAATGCTTCTTCCAAGGTAATGGTTTCCATACGTTGGTCCGCACGCATTTTGGAGTATTTTGGCTTGTCTTCCGCTTTGGTTTCTTCTTCCCCTTCAGCAAAATCACCAATCTGAATCATCGGTCCGTAGCGGCCTATTTTAGCATATACGTTTTTGCCATTGGCATCCTGACCCAATAATTTCTCACCCGATGTTTTCTTTTTTACATCAGTGGCCTTTGTTACAGTAGCATGGAAAGGGTCGTAGAACTGATGTAGCATTTTGGTCCACGACAATTTACCTTCGGCAATAATATCGAACTCTTCCTCTACGTGAGCAGTGAAGTTATAATCGAGGATTTCCCCAAAATTTTCTATCAGGAAATCAGTTACCACTGAACCAATATCCGTAGGGAAAAGTTTTGATTTTTCTGCACCGGTATTTTCAGTTTTAGTAGCTGATTTAATCTCTCCGTTTTTAAGCGTAAGCACTTTATATGGCCTTGGGGTACCTTCCCTATTTTCCTTCACTACATAGCCTCTTTTCTGCACTGTTGAAATGGTAGGCGCATAGGTAGAAGGCCTTCCGATACCAAGTGCTTCCAGCTTTTTCACCAGACTTGCTTCTGTATATCTGGGTGGAGGAGAGGGGAACCGTTGGGTAGCGTTTGCTTCCAAAAAGTTCAAATTATCCCCTGCTTTCACCATTGGAAGTGTTTCCGAATTATCCTGTTCTTCCGCATCATCATCCGATTCGGAATAAACACGCAAAAATCCATCAAACGTAATTACTTCCCCGGTTGCGATGAAGTTATCATCTGTTTTATTCTGTGCTATGGTAATAACCGTTTTTTCAATTTCAGCATTCGCCATTTGCGAAGCAATGGTACGCTTGCGAATCAAATCATACAAACGGGCTTCATTACTATCATGCCCTGCAATTTCCTTGGCTGAAAAATCAGTAGGGCGGATAGCTTCGTGGGCCTCTTGCGCTCCCGATGACTTGGTTTTATATTGCCTTGTTTGTGCGTATTTTGCACCAAATGATTTTTCAATCTCCGCTTTTGCCCCGTCAATAGCCTGCTGTGAAAGGTTTACGGAGTCAGTACGCATATAAGTTATATCCCCTTTCTCATACAAACTCTGTGCTACACGCATGGTCTGCAAAACAGAAAAACTTAATTTCCTGCTTGCCTCCTGTTGCAAGGTAGAAGTAGTAAATGGTGCCGATGGAGAGCGTTTCGCAGGTTTCTTTTCTAAATCTTTAACCTTGAACTCTGCGCCTTTTATTCGGGCAAGAAAATCATTTGCCTGACTTTCGTTTTCATATCTTTTATCTAATTCCGCATGGAAATTGGTGTTGTTCGCGTTGAACAAACCATCCACTTTAAAATAAGAAACAGATACAAAACTGTTTACTTCCCTTTCCCGTTCTACAATTAATCGAACTGCAACTGATTGCACCCTTCCGGCAGAAAGTGAAGGTTTTACCTTTCTCCATAATACAGGAGAGAGTTCATATCCAACCAATCTATCCAGTATGCGGCGTGCCTGTTGCGCATCCACTAAAGCCTTATCAATACTCCGAGGGTTTTCAATTGCTTTTAAAATAGCACTCTTGGTAATTTCATGGTAAACAACCCTTTTGGTTTTGCTTTCCTTAATTCCGAGCGCCTCCAGTAAATGCCATGCAATAGCTTCTCCTTCTCTGTCCTCATCTGTCGCTAACCAAATAGTATCTGCTTCTTTGGCAAGCTTTTTAAGTTCGGCTACTACTTTCTTTTTATCGGCAGAAACTTCATAGGCAGGGGCAAAGTCATGTTCAATATCTATCCCAATTCCTTTTTCCGGAAGGTCACGAATATGTCCTATGCTCGACTTGACTATAAAATCCTTCCCAAGGTATTTTTCAATCGTTTTTGCTTTGGCAGGAGACTCTACAATCAATAAGTTTTTTACCATGGAATCTATACTATATATATACGGTGTTAATTCTTCGAATCGGTTTGCAAAATTGAGTATCTATTTCGGAATAACCAAACTTTCTTGAAAAATGACACAAAATCAGATGTTTATAAAATACGGAAAGCCCTTAAAAGGAACTTTAGGGGTTTAATTCACGATAGAATAGGGAAGTACAACTTATTAGTTAATTACCCCTAAATGCAACTTCAGAGTTAGGGAATTAGAATCCCAATTTACCTCTCTTCATCAAAAAAATCAGGCAAAGACAAACAATGAAATATACAATACTCAAAATCCAAAGAATTCTTGCAGTCCTTTTCGGATTGGGGGGATGATTATTGAAGTAATTGTCTGTAATGATAATTCCTTTACTTCTTAATTTTACAATTAGTTGCCACTCTTTAGTTTTGTATAGTCCTGTAAGGGGGAAAGTGTATCTCTTCTTTTGGTTCCCATCAGTAATATCTTCCTTTTCAATTACATTAATCTTAAAGGGTGCTCCGGCAATATCTGAACTAGCAATGAAAATTGATTGAATATTTTCATAATGAATTATTATTTTTCGTTTGAAAGGCCTGAATGGATATGAAAACTCTACGTAATTATCATAAAACCTTACTCTTTTCCACCAAAAAAATAGATGGTATACTAAGATTGGAATAATAGGTGTTAGAAAGAGTATGTTATTTTTATCTTTATAATATATATAAGGGAAAAAGCAGATAATTATCCAAAAACCTGTCATGTAGTATGGTGGAGTAGAAGTATAGAATGGTCTCTCGTCGGTAACCTCCATTGCAACAAAGTAATATTAATAGTAATTTATACTATCAAAGCAAATATACAATATTTTAAATCCCAACTACAACCCTTCCAAACACCCCGAGGGGTAATTTATACCCCGAAGTGGAGGCTAAAAAGAGTTCTCCCGTTTGAAGGTTTTTGTACTGTTTCTTCAAGAGGTTTTCAATAATTAAAGATGAAAATCCGAGGGAGTATGTGTTAAGAATGAGGATATGTTTTTCGGGAGCCAAAATTTGAAGTACAGAATTTACCATTTCATTCAGATTATCTTCTAATTTCCATTGCTCTTTATCAGGCCCATGTCCATACGCTGGTGGATCCAATATAATACCCTGGTATTTGCTGCCTCTTTTTATTTCCCGTTTCACATATTTCATGGCATCTTCAATCAGCCAACGGATATTATCAAGCTTAGATAATTCCATATTGTTCTTTGCCCAACTTACAACTTGCCTTACGGAATCAAGGTGCGTAACATCTGCTCCGGCTGCTTTCGCGGCTAATGACGCTCCTCCGGTATATGCAAACAGGTTTAAAAAGCGGGGCTTTTCTTGCCCCAAACCCCTAAAGGGGCTTTGAGTAGAGTCATTTGCCTTTGAAGCCCCTTTAGGGGTTTGGGGCGAAAACGATAACATGTTTTGATAAATATAATCCCAATGCACTGCCTGTTCAGGAAAAATACCAACATGTTTGAAAGATGTAAGCGATAATTTAAAACGGATAGTAGGGCCATTTGGAAGATTATAAGCCACCTCCCAATTATCGGGCATAGTTTTCAGTTTCTCCCAATTGCCTGCATAGCTTGAATGAGGCATAAAACGTACATGCGCTTTTTTTAGCCAGTCGCTTTGGTTTAATGCACTATCCCAAACTGCCTGTGGCTCGGGACGGATAGTTATATATTGCCCGAAGCGTTCAAGCTTTTCGAAGTTGCCGCAATCAATAAGTTCGTAATCGGGGAAGTTAGCAGGTGATAAGAAGTCCATGTAATTAGAGATGAGTTATAAGAGATAAGTAATGAGCGAAATTACAGCATTTGCTTATATCTCATCACTTATATCTTATCTCTATTAGTTCGTGTGCTCGTTTCTTTCTATGTACTCAATAATCTTCCCCGCAATATCATTGCCAGTGGCTTTTTCAATACCTTCCAAGCCTGGAGAGGAGTTTACCTCGTTGACAATATAACCGCGTTTGGTAGGTAACATATCTACTCCAGCAATTCCCAAGCCAAGATGCTTGACTGATTTTACCGCCAGGGCTTTTTCTTGTGTGGTTAATTTAACAACCTCTGAAGTGCCGCCTCTGTGCAAGTTCGAGCGGAAATCGCCTTCAGCGCCTTTACGCCGCATAGCTCCTACCACTTGTCCGTCTACTACAAATGCGCGGACATCGGCACCATCGGCTTCTTTCACAAATTCCTGCACCAATATATTTACCTGCACATCCAAAAAGGCTTCAATAACTGATTTGGCAGAGATTCTGGTCTCCGCTAAAATTACTCCCAACCCCTGTGTTCCTTCCAAAAGCTTAATGATTACAGGTATTCCGCCCACCTGGTCAATCACATTGTCTACATTTTTTGGAGAATATGCAAATGCCGATTTCGGTATCGGAATACCTGCTTTTGCCAACAATTGCAGGCAACGCAGTTTATCCCTCGAGCGCACCAAAGCCTGTGATTCCACAGCCGAAAATATTTTCATCATTTCAAACTGGCGCACCACCGCAGCTCCATAGAACGTAACCGATGCGCCAATACGGGGGATGATAGCATCCACACCTTCCACTTCCATACCTTTATAAAAGACGTGGGGTTTGCCTTGCTCAATAACCAATACACATTTTAAATGGTCGAGCACCACCATTTCATGTTCTCTTTTTACACCCGCTTCTACAAGTCTTTTGGTGGAGTAGGAGGCAGGGCTCCTGGATAATATCGCAATTTTCATACTGTATGTTTGTTCCTATAACTCAACAAACATACGGAAAATTCGGTAAATAGCCGTTTTAAGAATATGTTACCAAAAGGATAAACACATAAATTGCGTACTTTTAGGGTATGAACGACTTTTTGTTATTATAAATTCAACACAGATATGAGTAGCCTTATTAAACCTTCTGTCTATGGCAATTGACCCATCAAAACTTCTTAGAAAACCATTTACTGAAAAAGGTAATATTCAAGATGATAAATATGATGTTGTTAAGTCGCCAGATGATAAGTGGAAAATAGTTTTTTCTCATTATCGTGAGCCTAGAATGGGTGATTGCCATCGTCTTTTCAGCTTACTAGATAAAGATGATAATATAATAGACCTTTTCGAACCTTTGGTTGGAATTGCTGCTTATCACTGCTGTTGGACAAGTGATTCCAAGTACTTTGCAGTAGCTACAATAATATACGGAAGTGGGGATTATGGATACTTTGTTGTCAAAATACCTTCCTTTGAATATGCCTTTATCAAAATTGGGAACCCATATCCATTGGATAATTCATTTGAAAAAAATGTATTTCGCCTCTCATATAATGACAAGCAAGTTGAATTGTCAAATTCAAGATTTTTAATTGGTGGTGGTATTTCCGACATACCGAAAAAGAAATATCTTAAGCCCGAAGATTTAGTGTTTAATCTATCTGACTTGCATTTTTATAATAGGTCTCGACTATTTGAGTTAACTAGCTTAATTAAGGAGGATAAATTATTTAATCTTACTCTAATTAATGCGGGGTTCTTCGAGTATACTGGTCTACTTCCACAAGATACAGTAAATGGTCATAATGGACGTGGCTTTGGAGTCTATCAATTGGTCGCATTCGCCGAGTATGGAGATAAGGTTTCCCAATTTTGGCTGGAAGAAATTAAGCGGATAGCAAATAACAAATTTAACCTCTGGGTTAAAGTCTCTGATTATATAGGCTACAGAACTAGAGAGGCTGACGAAAAACTTATTACATCATGAACGACTTTTACGATATGATTTATGAGGTGGTCCGCCAGATACCAAAAGGGCGAGTAACTTCCTATGGAGCAATAGCAAAGTATCTTGGTTCGGCGCAATCATCGCGGATGGTGGGTTGGGCCATGAATAACTCGCATTCTCAAAAGCCTTATGTGCCGGCGCATAGAGTTGTAAACCGCTTGGGACAACTTTCAGGCGCGCATCATTTCCCGCCTCCGGGAATGGAAGCCATGCTGAAAAAGGAAGGAATAAAGGTAAAGAAGGAGACAATCGTCCACTTTGATAAGGTGTTCTGGGATCCGGAAAAGGAGTTGAAAGTGTAAAGTTTGTAAAGTTCATAAAGTAAAACCCATAGCATCATTGAAAACTTTACGAACTTTACAAACTTTATGAACTTTATAAACTGAATGATATGATAACCGAAGAACAAGTAATTGAAGCCCTAAAAAATGTAATAGACCCTGATTTCGATAAGGATATTGTCACGCTCGGAATGGTGCAGGATTTGAAAATTGACGGTAAAAAAGTCAGCTTTACCGTAATGCTTACAACGCCCGCCTGCCCTATGAAAGAGATGATTCACAAAGCCTGTGTGAACGCCATTATATATTATGTGGATAAAGAAGCCGAGCCGAATGTAACCATGAGTGCGAAGGTGACTTCCAAACGGGAAATTAAAAAAGAAGGAGTACTTCCAGGAGTGCGGAATATTATAGCAGTAGCATCGGGTAAAGGTGGAGTAGGTAAGTCTACCGTAGCATCAAACCTCGCGGTTGCATTGGCTAAACAAGGTGCTAAGGTTGGATTGTTGGATGCAGATATTTATGGGCCTTCCGTACCTATGATGTTTGATGCGATACAGGAAAAACCTTTGTTGGAAGACCGTGATGGCAAAACATGGATGCTCCCGTTGGAACATTATGGAGTTAAATTACTTTCGATTGGTTTCTTTTTAAGCGATACACAAGCTGTGGTTTGGCGCGGGCCTATGGCGAGTAAGGCCTTGATGCAATTGATTAATGATGCATCTTGGGGCGAGCTCGATTACCTGATTATTGACTTGCCTCCCGGAACAGGCGACATACAAATCTCATTAGTTACCGGTGCACAAATTACAGGGGCGGTGATTGTAAGCACTCCCCAAAACGTGGCGCTCACAGATGTTCGTAAATCAATTGCGATGTTCCAGCAAAAAGGAATTAATGTGCCGATATTGGGTATCGTGGAAAACATGGCATACTTTACCCCGGCTGAATTACCCAACAATAAATATTTCATCTTTGGGAAAGACGGAGCTAAGCACCTTGCAGAAGAATTAAAAGTGCCTTTCCTTGGACAAATACCATTGGTGCAAAGTATATGCGAAGCAGGCGATGCCGGAAGGCCGGCCGTATTGCAAAATGACACCCCCCAAGCATTAGCGTTTAACGAACTGGCTGGAAACTTAGCCCAACAGGTTGCTATTGCGAATGCCAAGAAGACGGAGAAGCAGGCGGAGTTGGTGTAGAAAATAAAAGTTCTTACATGACTGACATTATTTGTGATACTAATATTTGGTACAATATTGGAAGGAAAAGTATAAATGTTGAGCCTTTTGAAAACAGATTATGTTTCCATTATCTAACTGTCGGAGAGTTATTATCTACTGAAAAATTATTGTATTCGCCAGAAGACCACAGAGAGGCAGTTTCTTCTCTTTTTTCATATGGAAAATATTCGGACTCACATATGTTTCCAGTTTTTGATCATATACATCATCTTTATAATGAATCATATTCCTATAGCGAATCTGTTATTGGCAATATGTTAACGAACCTAAAGTTGCTATCTTGGGTTGGATTGCCTGATGAAATCCGTTCGGAGTATTCTACCAAAGGAGATAAGGTAAGGGAACTTCAAGAAATGGAATCTAGTAAAATTAATAATTACTCTAAAGAAATTAAATCAGTTATGTGCCAATTTAAGAAGCATGACTATACGCATGAAATCAGAGAAATTATTATTAAGAATGTTAACCTAAGTGCGAACGATAATGTTATGGATATGCATTTCGATTGGACTAAATTAGAGTTGCTGGAAGCTACAATGAAAGAGTCCTCTAAAAAACTTAATTCAGGTCTTATTTTTAAAAATAATGATTGGAACGATTTATTGCAACTTGCATATGTGCAACCCGGTAATCAATATTGGACTAAAGAAAAAAGATGGAAAAGAATAATTACTGATTCTGGTATGGAGCACTATTTATATGAAAAATTATAGGTGTTTTACTCTAAGTGAGTAATTTTGTCTTTGTATATTTTTCTAATGGCTAAAAGTAATCGTATTACTGTATACAATGATTTTTTAAAATCTCTTTATAGGGGAGATAGAAAATATATCTCAAAAAGTGATTATGCTAAATATTTAAAAACAAATGCTTGGCATAAGAAAAGGAAAGAAATATTGGATATAAGGGGACATAAATGTGAGGAACCGGGCTGTGGAGCTACAACAAATCTTCAAGTCCATCATTTGACATATGAAAGACTATACCATGAACGAATATCAGACTTTAAAGTATTATGTAGGAAACACCATGAGAAAGTCCATAATCTTAACCAATGGAATGAGAATTTAACGGCTTTTCATGATAATAAAAATGCCGAACAAAATACAAGGGTATCATTGCATGAAAATACTCGAAAAAAGAAATCGGTACTGAGAATTGAAGATATAATTTTCTATTGCGGCTTACTTGTTAATTTTCTGTTGAATGGCCTTTGGATTGTGGTAATATCTTTTGTCATCATATTAATTCTAACCCTGTTTTATGATAAGTTACCATATAGGTATACAGATCGGAATAGAATCATTCCTAATGTTGTATATTATATATTTCAAATTATTCTATTTGTTATTGCATTTGGGTTTATTCCCTCAGGTATCCATTTTTTTGCCAACTAGTATAGTTTATGGCTAAATAAAAAAAGTACGAACATAAAATTCCTACTCCACCTTCATCCTGAAACACCTATTCGCAAACTTAATTATTGCATTCAGTGTTTCTTCTTTGGCTTCGTAAAAGCCCATGTGTCCTGCGTTTTCGAGTATTAAAACTTCCTTATCGGCTGGGGTTTCTGTCTGCGGGAGCATGGTTTCCAAATTCAGAATTTTGTCTTTTTTACCATAGATAAAAAGTACGGGATATTGTGCAAAACGTAAAATAATTTCACGGTCCTTGCGGTTTTTCATTCCTTCGGTAGCGGCTACCAACGCACGGGCAGAAGCGGAGTTGGCTATATCTTGCACTTTCTTCAAGTTAGGGTCTTTAGCACTTGCAAACAAATTTCCAATAAAGACCTTTATGAAACTTTTCCTCTTTTTCTTAATGGTTTCAATACTGCGCTCACGGTCAATTTTCTTTTCGTCCGAGTCTTTATAAGAAGATGAATGAAACATGACAAGTCCTCTTAAATTATCGGGGAAAAGCTCGCCAAAAGCCAATCCGGCATAGCCTCCCATCGAGTGCCCGATTAAAATATACCTACGCAAACCAAGATTGTCCATTACCTCTTTCACGCATTGCGCCATCAGTTCCATAGAGTGGACATAACCTATATTTTCACTCTCACCGAAACCTGGTAAATCAATAGTTATCATTCTGAAATGCTTGGCAAGTTCAGCGGAAAATTCTTCCCACACATTTAAGTTGAACGGAAAACCATGAACCAACACAAGGGCTCTGCCTTTGCCTTCGTCAGAGTAGCGGATTTTTGCTTTGCGGAATGTGGTAAACCCTATCATAAACTAATAAATGAATAGCCCAATCGTCATTGCGAGGCTCCGCGAAGCAATCTCTACTAAATAAATGTTTTGACAGAGATTGCTTCGTTCCTCGCAATGACGAACAACGTTGTTTATAGAAAAGACCATATTATGAATTCATCAATTCTTCAATTTCCTCCGCTTCAATCGGAATATTGCCCATCAAATCAATATTACCTTTTTCGGTAATAAGGATATTATTTTCCAGGCGTACACCAATTTTCTCGGCAGGGATATAGATACCCGGCTCGCAGGTAAACACATTGCCTGCCTGCATAGGCGATTGGAAGAAGCCTACATCATGCACATCCAACCCTAAAAAGTGCGAGGTGCCATGCATAAAATACTTTTTATACAAAGGATTTTTCGGGTCCTGTTTCTTCACATCAGCTAATTTCAACACCTTCAATTTTATCAATTCCTCGGTGATTAAGTCACCTACGGCAGCATTATATTTCGGGAATGTATTTCCCTTTACAAGCATTTTAGTCGCGGCTTTCATCACCCTGTGAACAGCATTGTAAACTTCTTTCTGACGCTTGGTAAATTTTCCACTCACAGGCACAACCCTTGTCATATCTGAAGCGTAGTTGGCATATTCCGCAGCAACATCCAATAGAATTACATCGCCTGCTTTGCATTGTTTATTGTTCAGCACATAGTGGAGCACGCAGCTATCTAACCCCGACGCAATAATGGGTCCGTAAGCAAACCCTTTCGAGCGCCTGCGCACAAATTCATGTATCAGTTCCGCTTCAATTTCATATTCTGCAACACCCGGCTTAATAAATGGCAGCAACCTGCGGAAGCCCATTTCGGTAATAAAACAAGCGTGTTTAATCAAGTCAATTTCTATTTCTGATTTGATGGAGCGCAGTTTGTGCATAATCGGTGCGCTCCGTTCATAACGATGCGCAGGGTAATGTTCCATGCACCACTTTACAAATCGTGCTTCGCGGGTTTCAACTTCCACTACAGCACGGGCATGTTCATTCGTATCTACATACACTCTTCTACACTGGCCCATCAGCCCCCTGAATGTGGCAGCAAACTCCGACAGCCACCTTACTTCCTGTATGCCGGAAGCATCACGGGCTTCTTCTTTGGTATATTTATGCCCTTCCCAAACGGCAATACGCTCGTTGGTTTCCCGCAAGAAAAGGATTTCCTTCATGCTATTATCTTTTGCATCGGGATATAAAAGAAGTATGGTTTCTTCCTGGTCAATTCCCGTTAGCCAGAATAAATCGCTGTTTTGGACGAAAGCCATGCTGCCATCAGCATTGGTAGGCATAATATCATTGGAATTGAAAACCGCCAATGAATCTGATTTTAATTCTTTGGCATAGCGCTTGCGGTTTTCAATAAATAACTTGGATGGAATCTTTGTGTATTTCATGTGAGTTTATAAAGTTTGTAAAGTTCGTAAAGTTTTTAAAGTTGAAAGCACGAATTTTACTTTATGAACTTTCCACTTTATAAACTTTATGAACTCTTTTCTAAATGAATTTTGTGCAGGAAACGATGTATTACAGGTGCCAAAAATATACTAATATTGGTAATAAAAGCCACTCCGCTGAATAAAGCATAGGCAGATGAAAATAGTTTGCCCGATACGTTTTCCACATTTGCCACCGGCCCCATGCCCGATAAAATCATGCTTGCATTATGTATGGCATCAATCCAAATAAGATGACCAATATAATGATAGCCAAATATACCAATCAGCAGGCAAACCATAGTTGCAAAAAATGCAATAGCGGCCATCTTAAAAAGCCTGTTCATAAAGACTTTCTGGCTTGCCAAAGGCTGATTTTTGTTCTCAAACATTATACTATTGTGTTTTTTTAAACCGTTGAGACAAACTTACGGAAATTATGGTAAAGGGCCATTAATGCAGAATAATTCAATTATTTACCATAAACCAGCTTATTTTTAGGTGTTTTTGCAATTTTCCCCACGAATTAACTTGTAAGTTAGATGGATTTCATAAATTTGAGCCTTCTCAGGGATAGCTGAACAATTGTATGGTGAGACATACGCTATTCTTCGGGAACGAATTAACGGCCGCAACAAATAAATAAATCAGGATATAATAATTTCCCCGATAGTGGGTTATTGTCTATAAGCAGGAGAGGATGAATATATTAATGGTATTATCACAAGTCGAGGTTACGGGAGCCGAAGTATATGCGGCTACCATCAGCGATAAGCTTATTGACAGAGGGCATAATGTGTTCATTGTTTCAGATACACTCACTGTTCCCACCCGTGCCAAGTACATTCCGCTTCCACTAAACAAGCGGAAAATATATTTGCAGGCTAAGCATCTTTTCAAACTTATAAAAATCATCCGCGATAATAATATCATGGTGATACACTCGCATTCACGGGTGTCGTGTAAGTTGAGTTATATTGCATCAAGGCTTACAGGGGTGCCGATGATTTATACCGCACACGGGCATCATCACGTACATTTAAGTAAGAAACTTTTCCCGGCATACGGAGAGTATACACTTGCTATTTGCGAAAATGTAAGAGACCAGATTATAAAAGAACTCCACTGGGACGAAAATAAAATAGAAATCCTCCGGAATGGTGTAGACAGCAGCCGTTATAGCCCTGTTCATATTAAACCGGAAGTTCCAATGGTATCAATCATTGGCAGGCTTTCCGGGCCTAAAGGAGATGTAGCTTATAAAGTACTTGAAGAAATTTGCATTAAAACCCCAATAGACCCTTCTATAAAGATTAATGTAGTCGGTGGAATGGTGATACCTGAACGCTTTAAAAAATTCCAGGACCGGGTTTCCCTGTCGGGATTTGTGGGTAAGGTGAGCGACCAGATAGCCAATTCATCGGTGGTGATTGGAAGCGGCCGTGTTGCTATGGAAAGCCTTATGATGGGCAAACCAACTATTGCCTTTGGCGAAGCTACCTATGAAGGGTTAGTTACATCAGAGAATTACCAAACCGTATTACGGAGCAATTTTGGCGATATAGCCGAGTCAGGTTCATGGGACACATCCCATTTGGGGCAGGATATTTCGGCAGGATTGCAAATGGGGAAAATACCCGAACAACTTTATACTTCCATTACAAATTCATTCAATTTAGATAAGGTAACCGACCGCATCGAATCTATTTATCAAAGCATCTACTCGCGTGAGAAATACGAAATTCCTGTTCTCCTCTATCACCGTGTAATCAATGACCCATCGCTTGCAGGGAAACATGGAACGTATGTAACCACCAAGCAATTGGAAGCGCATTTGGAGTATTTGCATAAAAACAATTACACGCCTATTACGTTCGATGACTTGTCTATGATTAACCGCTTCGATAAGGATAAAAAATATGTAATTCTTACCTTCGATGATGGTTATGAAGATAACTACACCCTTCTTTTTCCCATGTTGAAAAAGTTCAACTTTAAAGCTGTAATTTTTATGGTTACCGGCAAAAAGGAAAACACCTGGGATTATTTGGATGAAGGCCGTACTTTCCCCTTATTAGAAAGGTCGCAGATATTGGAAATGAACAAATACGGTATTGAATTTGGCGCCCACACAATGAACCACGTGGACCTTACCAAGGTGGAAGTCTCAGAAGCCAAACAGGAAATTGAAGGCTCACGTGAAGCATTGGAAAATATTCTCGGCAAAAAAGTAAATGCCTTTGCATATCCTTATGGTTCAGTAAATGAAACCGTGAAAGAATTAGTAAAACGCGCAGGCTTTAAATATGGCATTGCTACGGTAGTTGGCCCATTAGCCATTCATGAAGATATCTTCAACATCCGTCGCATTGTTGCCCACCCGGATACCAACTTATCCCGCTTTGCACGTAAAGTGAAAGGCGATTATCTCTATCGCAAAGCGAAGAAACGCGCTCTCACAGCAGGCAGCGTTGCAGCCAAAGATGTTACCCTTACTCCTATTGATGTGCAATCGCGCAGGAGCGGGGCTAATAAGAGGAGGGCATAGTTAAGTAGGACTGTTATGCTAATTTGATTTTTTGCTCTTTTATGAAAAAAGCAAATAAACGCAAACTATATATTTTCGGTATTATACTGGCGTCAGTCTTATTGGGCTTGTTGCTGTTGTTTGTATTATTTGTAATTGTAGATAGTACAATGCCTTTAGGACATCGTGGTCCTGAGGAAAATTATCAGTTCCATATAAGTGAACCTAAACTAATTCAAAAAATACATGAATTTAAAAAAGCAAATCCTGAATTTGTTGTTCCAAATGAAATTATTGATAGTACTGGATTTTTTGGGTTTGATGGAAAAGATGAAGTTTATGACACGTCATATTTCATAAAAGAACATCATTTTTTAATTTATTTCAAGTCTAAAAAATATATTTTCCGGTTTTATACAAGAGATGTTGTAGGCGAGTCTGCAGTAGTTTTTTATGGAGTTGATGAACCCCCTTTCTTAGATAATGGCAACTGGAAATCTGTCAATGCAGCTTTACAAGGAAATGAGAACAAGGAAGTGAAAAATGAATTCGAGAAGGAGTTTTTAGATAAGTTAGGAGTTGAGTACGATAAAGAGGGGGATTCACTGCCAATTCTTACAAAGTATAAAGATACTCCAATAATTCCATTAACGATTTCAGGTATAATAGTTTTAACTTTAACTATAGTTATTTTGGCGAAGACTTTAAAAAAGAATAGATAAAATCCTCTTATCATTTGCATACTACAAACATAATGCAAAAAAATTGCTTTTGTGAAATGGTCAATGACCTTTATTAAATATGTGCTTATTAATATGTCGCCCCTACAGGGCTTAAATATTGTAGGTTGCTTTTATACCCAGGGTTTCACCCTGGGCTACCAATATGCCGCCCCGACGGGGCTTTAGGGCATTAATAAGTTCCAGTCTGTATATCATGGTATGTATTTAAATCCCGCAGGGATGTAATCTTGGTAGCGCAGGGTGAAACCCTGCGTCAAAATAACAGGCAACGAATTTAAGTCCGCCAGCTGGCGGACGACATATTGTAACCCCAACTATTTCCTCCCCTCCACAAAATACATATCTATTTCGCCTTTGTTTTTGGCGTGTATCTTGCCACGGTAGGTGCATTCAAACTGGTCCTTTATAAATTCATAAGTAGAGCCTGAAATATTTATTTTACCCGGCTCACCGCTCGATTCCATGCGGGAAGCAATGTTGACAGTATCGCCCCAAATATCATACGCGAATTTCTTTTTACCCACTATCCCTGCCACCAACGGGCCCGTATTTATCCCAATGCGTATTTCTAAAAATGGGAGGTTAGCGGCAATCCGTAATTGTTTTTCATGTTCTATGAAATGGAGGATTTCGATAGCGGCATTCACCGTATCCAAAGGATTTGTGTCATTCATAACCGGTAGCCCTCCTGCTGCCATATAACTGTCGCCAATGGTTTTAATTTTCTCAACGCCATGCTTATGTATGATGTTGTCGAACTCACTATAAATATGGTGAATCATTTCCACCAATTCCTCCGCACTCATGGTTTCACTCACCTTGGTGAAGTTTTTAAAATCGGTAAATAACACACTCACCTTTTCAAAACTCCTCGCTTTCGATTTGCCATGTTTCTTTAATTCATGCGCTGTATCCGAAGGTAAAATATTCAGCAGCAGTTCATCCGATTTTTCTTTTTCACTATTTAACTCACGGGTACGTTCTTCCACCTTTTGTTCCAGCATACTATTCTGTTCGCGGATTAGCCTTTCCCGTTCCAGCCGTATTTGCCGCACCTTATCCACCGCGCCCACGCCCAGCAAAATAAGATACACAACCATACCAACCTGAAATGAACGCTGAAATATGGCGGGCACTATGTGCTCCAGCGCCAGCCCATATAACGTAGCACATGCAGCCAGCAAAACAGTTGCTATAACAAGGAATTTTGCCTGCCTGTTTTTCTTTATCAGGAAATAAACCACTACCGTTACCATGCAGACAAACCAAAGGATTCCTGCAAAATGCAAGAGGTCCAAGGGCAATAAATTGTTTTGTGTAATAAACCTGAACAGCGCCATCAGGCATTGCAGGTAGGTAAGTGTGGCAAATATTTTCCGCAGGCGCGGGGCTTCCTCCTTCAGGGGTAGCATACTGTTGTAAAAGAAATAACCGCTGATGAACCCGCCTGCCTGGTTTATTACCGACATAAAAGCAAGGAAGTACAAAGAACTATTTGGGAATAAAACCATGCGGTTCATGCCGCTTGCTTCCCAAGTATAAAGTAAAGCAAAAAAGCTTATGCATGCCAGATAGAGCATACTTTTATCTCGCAAGAAAAGCCATAACAACACGGCAAAAATGCTGGTGAAAAGCATCACCGCGCCAAACATTCCCTGGAAAGAAAAATCTATTTTCTCGGCCTGTTCAAATACTTGCCCGGGGCTAAGGTCTATTAGCACTTTTCCGGTACTTTTTTGTTTTGTTCCGGTGGTGATTTTAAGGTAAATGGTAACCGATTCCCCTTTACGGAGCGAAAAACTGATAACAGGCGAAAGAGCGCTTTCCGTGCGGTCGTCCATAGGAATGTCAGTTCCTGTTGTTTGGGAAATTGTATCACCGTTTTGGTAAATGCAATATTCAATTGCAGTTGAAGTATGCGGAATTAATTTCCATTCGGAGTTTAGCGACGATTCATTTTTCAGCAATAACCTTGCCCAGATAATTTTGTTTGCCGCTTGGGATATATACTTGTCTCCGTTTGGGCTGAATGCTATTTTCCGATTTAATATATCCTTAAGCGAAAGCTCTCCGGTGGAATCAATATAGGTTTCAATTGAGGGTGAAATATCTGTTTTATCATGAAGTGCAGATGTGATGGATAAAACATTCGATTGCCCATTTATACTAAAGCCTAGAGGGCCCGATGCACTGACATAAAATGTACACAGGGAAAATAAGGCAATAAGGGTTATCCTGATTTGTTCCTTCAAGTTTTGAATCTATGGGGTATCTTACAAAGATGCGAAAAAAAGCACTTCGGTGTCTTTTATAACTAAAAAGCCCACGAATATTCGTGGGCTTTTGGAGTAACAATATTTATAGCGTGAATTTATTTCTTCCCCTTTCCGCTGTCGCTTTTGCAGCATTTCATGTCGCCGCCCATCATAGGGCAACTTGCAGGCATGCCGCTTTTGCAATCAGAATTCATTCCGCCATCGTGGCAGTTCATCATTCCATCGGAACAATTATTACTATTACAGCAATTCCCGCCGTTACAGCAACTCATATTTCCATCGTTGCAGTTCATCATGTGTCCGCACATAGGCCCTCCCATTCTGCGGTCCATCATGGCTTCACGGTGCATCATTCTGTCTTCGCGCATATTGTGCATACGCATTAAGCCATGTAATCCGTCGCAGAGCAACACGCAAAAGCCCATGGCTATAATAAACCAAGCCAGGTACTTGTATAG
>CAIWVW010000081.1 GCA_903916255.1 uncultured Bacteroidota bacterium | reverse complement strand
CAGTAATTGTAACTGCTGATGTGGCTGAACAGCCATTCGCATCTGTTATCGTAACTGTATATATTCCTGCTGATAGCCCTGTTCCGGTAGCATTTGTTCCGCCTGCGGGAGCCCACGCATAGGTGTAATTTGGAGTACCGCCTCCGGCGGTAACTGTTGCAGAGCCATTATTTCCGCCATTGCATAATACATTAGTAGGAGCACCCATGGTTGCGGTTAACAAGGCAGGCTGTGTAATTGTGACAGTAGCTGTGGCAGAGCATCCATTGTTATCTGTAACGGTGACAATATAAGTAGCGGCACTGAGTCCTGTCCCGATTGCATTCGTTCCACCTGCGGGAGTCCATGCATAAGTATAAGGCGCAGTTCCGCCTGCGGCGGTAACCGTTGCGGTTGCATTGTTGCCACCGTTGCATAATTCATTTGTGTTGGCAGAAATTACAGCGGTAACATTCCCCGGTGTTGTAATAGTGGCAGTACTTGTTTGTGTGCAACCATTATTATCTGTCACTGTAATGGTGTATGTTCCAACGCTTAGCCCAGTAACAGTAGCATTTGTGCTGTTAGAAGGTGTCCATAAGTAAGTATATGCAGGTGTTCCTCCGCCCGGAGTAACTGTAGCCGAACCATTGCTGTTTCCGCAAGTAGCTTGTGTTGTAGTTGTTGCCGCTGTAATAGGTGTTGGTTGAGTTATAGTAACGGTAGCCGTTGCTGTACATCCATTATGGTCTGTTAAAGTAACGGTGTAGATACCTGCACTCAGCCCTGTTCCGGTAGCATTTGTTCCGCCTGCCGGAACCCATGCATATGTATAATTTGGAGTACCGCCTCCGGCTGTAACTGTTGCAGAGCCTATATTTCCGCCATTGCATAATACATTGGTTGGAACTCCCATAGTTGCGGTTAACAGTGGGGGTTGAGTTATGGTAGCTGTAGCTGTCGCTATACAGCCATTTGCATCTGTTACCGTAACCGTATAAATCCCTGCTGATAGCCCTGTTCCGGTTGCATTTGTTCCGCCTGCGGGAGCCCACGCATAGGTATAATTTGGAGTACCGCCTCCCGCGGTAACTATAGCAGAACCTGTTGCGCCGCCATTGCATAATACATTGGTTGGAACTCCCATAGTTGCTGTTAATAGGATGGGTTGAGTTATGGTAACAGTTGCCGTTGCGGTGCAGCCATTATTATCCTTAATAGTTACCGTATATGTCGCTGCACTTAAACCTGTGCCAATGGCATTTGTTCCGCCTGTTGGAGCCCAAGAATATGTATATGGGGCTGTTCCGCCTGCGGCAGTTACAGTTGCTGTGCCGGTTGTTCCGCCATTACACAATACATTCGTACTTGCCGTAATACTTGCGGTCACATTTCCGGGAGTGGTAACGGTGGCCGTGCTTGTTTGTGTACAACCATTATTATCTGTTACAGTAATGGTGTAAGTTCCTGCACTAAGTCCGGTAGCGTTTGCATTCGTATTTCCCGAAGGGGTCCATAGATAAGTATAATTCGGAGTACCACCTCCGGCCGTAACCGTAGCAGTTCCATTACTGTTTCCGCATGTGGCGGGTGTGGTTGAAGTGGTTGCCGTTATGGCGGTAGGTTGCGTTATAGTAACTGTTGCGGTAGCTGTGCATCCATTGTGGTCGGTAACTGTAACCGTATAAGTTCCGGCAGTCATTCCTGTTCCGGTAGAATTGTTTCCGCCTGTTGGCGACCAAGCGTATGTATAAGCGGGCGTTCCGCCTGTGGCAGTTACAGTGGCAGAACCGGTTGCGCCTCCATTGCATAAAACATTCGTTGGAACACCCATAGTTGCCGTTACTCCGGTAGAAGAATTTACCGTAACGGCGGCGGTTTGTGTGCAGCCATTAGCATCTTTCACGGTCACAGTATAAGAGCCCGCTGTTAGTCCGGTGGCAACAGCATTCGTATTTCCCGAAGGTGCCCATGAATAAGTATAAGCAGGTGTACCGCCCCCGGCCACCACAGTAGCCGAACCATTATTATTTCCGCAGGTTGCAGGGGTACTTGAGGCAGTAGCAGTGATAGGTGTAGGTTGTGTAATATTGACTGTTGCTGTTGCGGTGCAGCCATTATTATCTTTAACAGTTACCGTGTAGGTTCCTGCACTCATTCCTGTTCCGGTAGCATTGGTTCCACCTGTTGGCGCCCATGCGTATGTATAAACCGGTGTTCCTCCTGCCGCTGTTACGGTTGCCGAACCTGTTGCACCGCCGTTGCAAAGTACATTGGTAGGTGCGCCCATAGTGGCTGTTAAAACAGTGGGCTGGGTTATGGTTACGGTAGTTGTTCCTGAGCAACCGCTGTTACTGGTTACGGTCACGGTATAAGTTCCGGCAGATAATCCAGTAGCTGTTTGATTAGTTTGTCCCGAAGGGTTCCATAAATAAGTATAAGGTGCATTTCCACCCGCTCCTGTAACGGTTGCAGTTCCAACTGCTTCTCCATTGCATGGGTCATTAGTACTTGCTGTTATGGTAGCCGTAACTCCTGCAGGTGCCCATGTAATGGTAACCGAGCCATCCTGTCCGCTGGTGCCCAGAGAGGTAGATGTAGCCGTAGTGCCCATAAAATATGAGCCGCCGCCGCCGCCCGCATCTCCCGATGCACCGCCAATTCCAAGGCCACCACCTCCGCCGTTGTATCCGCCCGCGCCGCCTCCGCCATTATATCCACCGCCTGCGCCGCCGCCAAATCCTCCGGCTCCTTCATACGGATTGGTAAATAAAGGGTCTGCAATTCCGCCATAGGCGGGAGTAACAATGCTTTTCGGGAAATAACCATATCCAACATAATAATATGTACCGGCCACTACAAGTCCGCCATTGCTTAGCCAGCCTGCACCGCCGCATGCGCCACCTTCACTTGTATTTCCTCCCGGGCCACCGCCATTTCCGCCGGCACCGTTTGTGCCACACGTATTAGCCCCATCACGGGTCGGCGTTTCAAGCGCAGCGGCAGATGTATTGGTGGTTTGTCCATTGGGCCCGTTTGCATCAGCCCCCACATAGCCTTCGCCACCGCCACCTCCGGCTACTATAATTAATGTATTGGTAGTAGCGTTCCATACATACGATGCGCCACCGCCGCCGCCGCCATCTACTTCGCCATAACCGCCAAAGCCTGCCACAACAATGTCGAGCACCTGGCCGGGAACTACTGCAAGGCTGCCTGTAATTATAGCTGCATCTCCTCCCGGGCCGGAAAGGCATGCCCCGCCTGCCCCGCCTTGGGCCGTAATAGTAATGTTAGTAACACATGGCGGTACAGTCCATGTTTGAACAGTTCCGCTGGAGTGGTTATTATATCCGGCTATAACCTGATTTGTGCCGTTCCAGTTAAAAGTGGCAGATTGGGCATGCAGGTTTTTATTTCCTGTAAAGAAAACCAGCGAGAAAAAGGCAATAAAGAGTCTGGTAATTTTTATCATTCAGGGGCGGTTGTATTTGTTTTAAAAGTTGAAAAGAGGTGGAGTCGAAAACGTTAGAATGTTTTATAAGCTTAATTTTTTATTCAAAAATATATAAGTAGGCATAGTGTATTTGTAATAATACAATTACGAACTTGAATTGTAAAAATAAATTGTGATTCTTTAAATAAAATTAAGGGCGGAAGGTTGAATTTGTAATAAACAAACCATAAAAGATGCAAAAAAATGATTTAAATCAGGTATTGCAGGCTTGTGATGTGTTTAGCCGGGAAGAGGATTCTAATAAAACTCTAAAGTGGCTTTGATATCAAATCAGTAAACTTTTTGTTTAAGGCTTTGCTTGTTTCGTCTTCCTTGCCATTGGCCAGGGTCTTGGTTGTCATGCGGATGCTTACAGTTACTTTTTCGCCCGATATTTTAAATTTTTCATTTGAAAAGGCGTGAAGTTTCTTTATTCGTTCCTTCATTTCCGGTAATGCCATTATGGCATTTCTTAGCGCTTTATCCATGGTATTTTGCTGTTTCTGCAAATCTAACCACTTTATGCGTAAAGCAGGCTGAAATGTTAATAACTGTTAAATGAAACAGTTCGCCCAACGATTCAAACTACTCAGGCGTTATAGATTTGCAAAGAGGCATAAATGATAACGATGAAAGAAATAAACTATGGTATCCGGTAAAACAAGAAAGGTTTCAAATGAACCCCATTCAGTGGTCCCGGCGGGATTCGAACCCACGACCCACAGATTAGAAATCTGTTGCTCTATCCAACTGAGCTACGGAACCAATATGTTTGCCTGTCGGGGTAGGCAGATTCGAACTGCCGACCTCCACGTCCCGAACGTGGCGCGCTAACCGGACTACGCTACACCCCGATTAATTCAAAATGCCGCCAAAAGTATTAAATTTGCCCCACTTAAAACAAAAAACATTGAAAACAAAGTCTATTTTTTTATCCGTTTTCCTGTCGGCAGCCTTTGCCTTTGCCGCTTTTTCTGCCGCCCCTGTTAAGCATAAATTCTCGTTTAACCTGAAAGGGCTGAGTAACACCAAGTGCTATATGGGCTTTTATTATGGAGATAAGAGTTATGTGCTTGATTCTTCAAATGTTGATGAAAAAGGAAACTTTCATTTCGAGGGCGACAGCATTATGCCCGGCGGCATTTATTTCGTACTGCTGAAAGATAAAAAATATTTCGAGTTTATTATCGATAAGGAACAAAAGTTTACCATGCGTACCGATACTTCAAACTTTGTGAAGTATATGAAAGTGGAAGGCTCGCCCGAGAACCAAGCATTTTATGATTACCTGAATTTTGCGGCTGCTAAATATGAAAAACTGCAAAAACTGCAGGATTCAGCCAAAACACCTGCACAGAAAAAAGAAGTGAAAGGCAAAATGGATTCTTTGAATATTTCCGTGAAAAAATATAAAGATGATTTCATAGCCAAACACCCTGATTATTTAGTGTCGGAAGTATTTAAAGCGGCAGAATACCCTGATGTTCCGGATGCACCAATCTTGCCTAATGGCCGAAAAGATTCCACATTTGCTTTCCGTTATTATAAAGCCCATTATTTCGATAATATTAATTTTTCCGATGACCGCATGGTGCATACCCCGCCACAGGTTTTCTTCGACCGGATAAAGGAATATTTCTCGAGGTTAACCTTCCAGATTCCCGATTCCATTAATGCGGCAGCCGATTATGTAATTGCCAAGGCCCGCAAAAGCCCCGATATGTTCAAGTTTTTGGTGAACTATGTTTCCTATGAATATGAAACATCCAACATTATGGGTATGGATGCCGTGTTTGTACACATGGTGAAAACCTATTATACTCCACAAATTGCAACATGGGAAAGTGCATCGCACATGGAGAAAATGCAGGAGCGCGCCAACCAGCTCGACCCGATTCTGATTGGCAAAAAAGCCCCTGCGCTGGTGTTGCCCGATACGTCCAATGTTATGACAGACCTCTATAATGTGAAAGCGCGTTATACAGTTCTTTGTTTCTGGGATTATGATTGCGGCCTCTGCCAAAAAGAAATTCCCCAACTGGTAAAATGGTACGACTCTATTAAAGGAGAAGGAATTCAGGTGTATGCTGTTGAAATTAACGATAACGATGTGTATAAATGGAAGCAGTACATCATAAAACACAATCTCGATTTTCTGAATGTTTGCGATTTATTCCATACCAGCAATTTCCATCATGAATATGATGTGATAAGCACGCCGATGATATATGTGCTGGACGAAAACAAACACATAATTGCCAAAAAAATTGATGTGAAAGACCTGAACGGCGTCTTACGAAACGACGAGAAAGTAAACGAGCGAAAGAAGTAGGTTAAAATGCTTATCTTTGGAATACAGATATGGGATTAACTTATTCAAAAATAAAACTTAGTAATCCGCGAAATGCCGCATTATTACCCATTGAATTAAATGTATTTGTAGATACAGGCGCTTTAACCATGTGTATATCTCAATCTGTAGCTTACCAATTAGAACTGGAGGAATTAGAAAAGCGCCCTGTAACTATTGCCGATGGCAGTACACATGAGGTTCCTTGTGTTGGCCCCTTGAGGGTTGATTTCGAAAACCGGTTTTGTTTTACAGGTGCTTTGGTTATTGGCGACGAAGCCTTACTGGGAGCCGTACCTATGGAAGAGATGGATTTAGTTGTTCATCCGGCTAAACAAAAACTTATGGCAAATCCATTGCACCCGAATAGGCCAGGATATACCATTAAGTAAATTATTATTGCAATTTTTTCTCGCAAAGACGCAATGTCCGCAATAAATACAGATTTAGCTTAGCGAGCTTTGCGTCTTTGCGAGAAAGAATAAGCTATTGCGAGAAACTTTATCTCTCCACCACCACCTTCCCTTCCCCAAGCAGGTTGCCGTTTTCAGCTACAACCCTGTAAAAATAAACCCCGTTGGGTTGGCCGCTTAAATCAATTTCTTCACTTTCAACTTTCAACTTTTCACTTTCAACTTTTTGCCCAAGCACATTATAAATTTCAATAGTAGCAGGCATAAAATTTTGCGCCCCTACAAATTCAAAGGTGAAAATACCTTTATTTGGGTTGGGAAATAATTTAAAATTTGTTGTGTTAGTAATTTGTGGGACAGCATTAGGAATTGTTTTTGAAACAAGAAGCCTTCCATCGGGCTTATACCCAGTTGAAATATGGAAGTTTACTAAAACGGTGTCTTTTAAGGTAACGGGGTCAAAGCTAAACAAACATCCTGTTCCACTATCACCACCTAAAGGTGTAGTACCATATAAAAGTCCATTCTCAGGGTCCTGCACTAAATCATTATTATTGTTAAAACCGAATGCCTCTCCATGTGTCAACTGAATTATTGTATCCTTACCTGAAACAGGGTCATAAGAGAATACAGTAGCATACCCATTACCCACGTTATTTGGCACCAACCCATAAATTTTACCGTTGCTTGCCTGATAAGCGTCCCCTGTTGGATACCCGGCAGATACACCATTAAATTGATAGATAACAGAATCTTTATAAGTTTGAATGTCGTATGAAAAAAATACCCCTTGGTCATATTTCCCGCCTGCTACAGCAAAACCATATAATAAACTATTATTAGCCTGAATTAAGCCGCTATATGGTAACCTTCCATTTGTTGAATCAAAATTAAGAAGAACTGTATCTTTATTGGTATATGGGTTATAACGAAACAATACCCCCATATTTTTTGTTCCACCTTCAAGCGTCATTCCATAAATCATGCTATCAGTAGCTTGGATTAACTGGCAATAAATAGGATTATTACCATTTGCAGTATCGAAATAAAATAAAGGGGTGAGCACATCCGTACTTGGATCAAAACTAAAGAACGCAGAATGACATACTGACGCATTGTTGTTCATTGCATAAAGTTTACCATTTTTGGCTAAAAGAGGGCTTCCATAAGGTGTGGCACCGGTAATGTAACAACTTGTAAATCCAAATAAAATAGTATCTATATTATTAATTGGGTCATATCTGAACAAGGTACCAGCAAATGAGTTTCCGCCTACTGTAAGTCCGTACATATATTCACTAATTGTATCTTGTACAAGAGTTCCCCCATATGGGCCTGAGCTGTTGCCAAGGTCATTCAAATATGTATACCTAAAATTAATTGGGTCGTAAGAATATAATGTACCTTGATTGTGACCTCCCTCGGCATTCAATCCATATAAATAATAATGTTGCCCAGATACTGAATAGAGGATGCTAAAAAGCAAACATAGTAATAAAGATACCTTTTTCATCCCGTAAATATAAGAAATCCTGTGTATTACAAATGCCTCCCATTTGCCAGGAAAAAATGAAATGCAACACTTGGAAAAAATGTGTTTTATGGGCATAAGATGTTGGTTATCTGTAATTAATACGTATAACACAATACTTTAATCCTCGTTAAAAGTGTTGCATTTCAAACAAGAAAAATCACAAAATAATTGAGAAAAAATCCATGTTTTTAATAAAAATTCATTTCGGGAGGTTTGGGGCAGACAAGCTTTTATAGAAGTTCATCTCTTCAATATATTCAGCAACGGCAGGCGGCACCATGTGCTTAATGGTTTTTCCGGCAGCAATAGCCTGGCGTATAAAAGTGGAGGATAGCTCTACAATAGGAGCTTCGGTAATTATAACAGAAGGGTGCTTGGCAAGTGCTTCAGGGACAGGCTTAGGGTCTACGCGAGGGTAAACGTATAACTTATAGTTTCGTAAAAGGGCCTCATAGTTCTTCCATTTGTGCAAGGTAGCCAGGTTATCCTGCCCAAGTATTAATGAAAACTCCAGTTTAGGATATTTTTGATTTAAGTGTGTAAGCGTATTAATAGTGTACGATGGGCGCGGTAAATCAAACTCGATATTGCTGGCTTTAAAACGGGTGTCATCTTCAATAGCTAACCGTACCATGCGGATTCGCTTGTTTTCATGCAGCAGGGTTTCCTTTATCTTTAGCGGGTTGTGGGGCGATACAACAAACCAAATTTGGTCTAAATCGGTAAACTCAGCCATGTATTCGGCAATTACCAAATGCCCGATATGAATCGGATTAAAAGAACCAAAAAACAGCCCGACTTTCTTCATGAAATAAATAAAACCAAGGTTTTCATAGCTATAGAGATTGCTTCGTTCCTCGCAATGACGTTAGGACTTTCAAAATAACTTACAGAGAGTAAATGCGTCATTGCGAGGAACGAAGCAATCTCTGCATCTTAAAAGGGTTTTGCATTCAGCATTCAAAATTCAACAGTTGGTATTTTTAGTGGTAGTGCGGGTTGTGTGTGCTGAAATTCGGGCAGGTGCCGCAATGGTTGCGGGGCCTGAAAATAAAGCAGCCCGACAACATTTCCATAGTAGTAAGCACCATAATAATCAGCAGAAACCTTTTTGTTTTGTTCGCCATAGTTGCAAATATACAATGGAAACCAATATCAAATGATTTAGGAGCGGTATTTTAAATTTACCTAATTTCGTGCGGAATATATGTTCAACAGATTCTTTTTCCATATAGGCCGCTATTTTTCCATGCTGCAAAGGGTGCTTACCGTACCCGGAAAATGGAGTGTCTTCAAAAAAGAACTTTTCCATGAAATAGATAGCCTCGGGCTTACTTCCTTGCCTATTGTCGCCATTATTTCGCTCTTTATGGGTGCCGTAATTACTATACAGGCGGCATTCGGTTTCACCAGCGCCTGGGTTCCGCTGTATGCGGTGGGCTATACCACCCGCGATTCCGTTATACTTGAATTTTCACCTACCATCATCAGCCTTATCCTGGCCGGAAAGGTAGGTTCCAATATTGCTTCCGAAATAGGAACCATGCGTATTACCGAACAGATAGATGCGCTGGAAATTATGGGTGTAAACTCCCGTTCGTTTTTAATTCTGCCCAAAATAGTGGCTTGCATGTTCATTAATCCATTCCTTATCCTAATAAGTATGTTTCTTGGCATAGCCGGAGGCTGGCTCCTGGGAACCTTTGCAGGTGTGGTAAGTACTTATCAATACGTATATGGAATACAATACCAGTTCAATTCATTCAATATTACCTATGCACTTATAAAAACGGTGGTGTTTGCATTTATAATTGCTTCGGTTTCCGCCTATCATGGCTATTATACCGAAGGCGGAGCATTGGAAGTAGGCAGGTCGAGCACTAAAGCGGTGGTATACTGTAGTATACTTATTTTAGTATTCAACTTTATTTTAACTCAACTCTTGCTTTCCTAAAGGTATATGATAGAGCTGAAAAATATAAATAAGAGTTTCAACGGAAGGCATATTACGCAAAATGTATCGTGCACGTTCGAGCGTGGGCAAACAAGTTTGATAATAGGGGAAAGCGGCTCGGGGAAAACGGTATTGTTGAAATGCATAGTTGGCCTTACAGAGCCCGATACCGGTGAAGTGCTTTTCGACGGGAAAGATGCTCTGAAAATGAATGCTAAAGAAAAGCAAAACTTACGTAAAGAAATAGGAATGTTGTTTCAGGGCGGGGCTTTGTTCGATTCTAAAACAGTGGAAGAAAATATCACTTTCCCGCTGGCAATGTTTACCGAAATGAGCGAAAAAGAGCAAAAAGAACGGGCTCAGTTTTGTCTTTCACGGGTGAATTTAAAAGATGCCGGAAACCTTTACCCATCGGAGTTAAGTGGTGGTATGAAAAAACGTGTGGCTATTGCCCGTGCTATAGCGCCTAACCCAAAATACTTGTTTTGCGATGAGCCGAATTCCGGCCTCGACCCGAAAACATCTATCCTTATAGACAAGCTGATTAAAGAGATAACCGATGAGTTTCAAATGACCACCATTGTTATTACCCATGATATGAATTCTGTTATGGAAATAGGGGAGAAGGTGGTGTTTATCTGCAACAACCAAAAATGGTGGGAGGGTACTAATAAAACCATTCTGAATACCGATAATAAGGAATTGAATGACTTTATATACGTTTCCAAATTCCTGAAGGAACTAAAAGATAAAAACAAAAGTTGATAGTAGTACGCCAACTCAATTAAATCGTTAAATTTGTAAAAAAATTACACCATGGCTCTGAAGGTAGAAAAACATAAAAATTGTATGGTCGTTCGGATTCAGGCAGAAAAACTGGATTCTATAATAGCCCCCGACCTTAAAGCGCATCTGGTTAATATCAATTCAGAGGGCGCAAAAAATATTATTCTCGACTTATCCGACTCACGCTATTGCGATTCATCGGGCTTAAGCGCAATTTTGGTAGGCAACCGTTTATGTAAAAATGCGGGTGGAAAGCTTGTCATTACAGGGGTAAGGGAGCCTGTAAAAAAATTAATCCTTATTTCGCAGTTAGACAGCATTCTGCATTCTGCTCTTTCGGTAGACGATGGAATAAAGCTCCTCGGCGAGGTAGAAGCAAGCAAGTAAAAGGTGGATGCCTTTGATGTAACAATTCTTGGCTGTAGTTCCGCATTACCTGCATTCGGGCGATACCCCAGTTCGCAACTTATTCATATAGCCGGCCGCTATTTTTTAGTCGATTGCGGAGAAGGCGCCCAGATGCAACTCCGCAGGTTTTCAATAAAATTTCAGCGTATCGACCATATTTTTATTTCCCATTTGCATGGCGACCATTACCTTGGTTTGCCCGGATTAATGGCAAGTATGCATTTACTTGGCAGAACCGAGCCATTGCATCTGTATGCGGATGAAGGGTTGCACCAAATCCTTGAAGTAAATAATAAGCATTCGCATACAACGCTAAAATATCCTGTCGTTTTTCATCCGCTCAATTTCTCGGAACCGAGCGTATTATTCGAAGATGAAAAAGTAAAAATAGCTACCCTCATTTTAAAGCACTCTATACAATGTTGTGGTTTTATTTTTGAAGAAAGAGACAGGCCCCGGAAATTGATAAAAGAAAAAATGGAGGAGTACAAAATTCCCATCACTTCATATGAAACTCTAAAGATGGGCGAGGACTATATACACCGCGAAGGAACTATTATTCCTAATACAGAATTGACAACTGACCCCCTGCCTCCCCGCAAATATGCCTATTGTTCCGATACAATTTATAATAAAGGTTTGCTGCCTCAATTACAAAATGCGGATTTGGTGTATCATGAATCTACCTTTATGGAGGACATGCGCCAGCGGGCTGACCAAACTATGCATTCAACAGCTAAAGATGCTGCCAATATTGCCAAAGAAGCACATGCCAAACGTCTATTACTCGGGCATTTTTCTGCAAGATACAAAGACCTGAATCCATTATTAGAAGAAGCCCGTAGCATTTTCCCTGCAACTTATTTGGCACAGGAAGGAGAAAAATATTTTGTGTGAACACGAAAACACTGCCACAGATTTCACAGATTAAAACAAATATGCGTTGTAACAATTGTAAGTAATTTTAATCTGTGAAATCTGTGGCAAATGAAATTATGGATATAAATAAAGAAGACGAACGTTTAATGAGGGAAGCATTGAAAGAGGCCAAAAAGGCTTTTGAAATGGATGAAGTTCCCATTGGTGCAGTAATTGTTTGCGATGGTATTATAATTGCAAGGGCGTTCAATTATACCGAACATTTAAACGATGTAACGGCCCATGCTGAAATGCAGGCCATCACTTCGGCAGCCAATAATTTGGGCGGGAAATATTTGCCGGAATGTACGTTGTATGTGACCATTGAACCTTGTATAATGTGTGCCGGAGCTTTGTTCTGGGCGCAAATAGGCAGGATTGTTTATGGCGCGAGCGACCCAAAAAGAGGTTATTCAATGATTGGAAACCAGTTGTTGCACCCCCGCACAAAAATTTCCAAAGGAATACTGGAAGAAGAATGCTCCCAACTGATGAAAACCTTTTTTGAAGAGAAAAGAAGGGAAGGGAAGTAAATTTACCGGACAAAATATTTAGTATATTTGTGTATTAATTGATGGTATGAAAAACCTATTCTTATATATTCTTTGTTGTATTTTTTCTTTGCTTGCCAGTTCTGGTAAGGCTCAATATATTTTGGCACATATTAGTACTGTTGCCGGTAATGGAACGGCCGGCTACAGTGGTGATGGTGGTCCTGCCGCCGCTGCTGAACTGAATCACCCTACTGATGTGCAAACTATCAGATTCCCTAATTATTTAATAGCTGACAGCGGAAATTACCGCATCCGGCAGGTAAACTCCGGAATAATTTCAGCTTTTGCAGGAAATGGAATTGCAGGTTATAGTGGTGATGGAGGACCGGCAACATCTGCGGAAATGAGACCCTACACATTGGAAGGATTTGGACCTTTGAATGGTAATAATTTTAGCGGAATTCATATAGCAGAACCTGTTAATAATGTCATTAGATTTATTAACGCATCTGATACTATTAGTACCTATGCAGGAGATGGAATTGCAGGATTCAGCGGGGACGGAGGGCCCGCTACTGCCGCAGAGTTAAATTTCCCAACCTCTGTTTGCGATGGGGATTACTGCTATTATATAGCCGATGATTCCAATAACAGGATTCGTTCTGTAAATAGCTCGGGTATTATAACCACCATTGCAGGTAATGGTTTCAGAGGATTTAGCGGCGATGGTGGGCCTGCTAGTGCTGCAGAATTTAATGACCCTGTGAATGTTTCAAGTGATGGTGTTAATATATATATAGTGGATAGGGGCAACCAACGAATACGTATGATTAATGGGGCAGGAATAATAAGTACTTTAGCTGGTAATGGAATCAGGGGAAAATTGAACAATACTCCGGCAACGAGTGGAGAGTTTAATAACCCTACATATTTTACTGGAATTAGTTTAAACAATCATGATATGGCTTTTATTTCAGAAGGTGGTAATTCTGATATAAGGGGGTTCGATAGTAATTTATATTTCAACCCCAACAGCGGCCTTTCAACAGCAGTAGATACTAGTGGTATTGCAGGTTTTAATGGAGATGGTGGGTTGATGGATACTACAGAATTAAATAATCCTGTTGGAGTTTCATTGACCGTTGATAGCACTTCTTTTTATTATGGATTATATATTGCTGATGCCGGGAATAACAGAATTAGATTTGCCGGTAATATACTTGTGGCAGTTCAAAATGTCAAGTCTGAGAATATTGTGGCAATTTACCCCAATCCAGCAAAGAGCAATTTAACAATTAATCTTAGTTCAATAAATGGTAAAGTCATCCTTACTGTTTTCAATTTATTTGGTGAGCAAGTCTTATATCAAACCAGCAAGAACAAACAAATTCTGAATCTAAATATAGCAACCCTTCCTGATGGATTGTATATAGTACATATTCAAACGGAAGATGGCATTAGTATTAATCAGAAATTTGAAATAGCCAGATAAGAAAATCAATGTTAAATACAACATTGCGCTAAAACCTCAGCAGTTCCTCATAAACTTCTTTGGTAGGCAAGCCCATTACATTGGTGTAAGAGCCTTCAATCCGTTCAATTCCTATATAACCAATCCATTCCTGTATTCCATAAGAACCTGATTTATCATAGGGACGGTATTTTTTAACATAAAAGGTACGTTCTTCCAATGTAAGCGGTTTAAAAAACACATCCGTCAGCACATGAAATACCTTTTTTTTGTCTTTAGAACGGAGGCAAACACCTGTTGCAACCCGGTGTTTTCGGCCGGAAAGTTTACCGAGCATATTAATGGCGTCTTGTTCATCAATCGGCTTAAGGCACGATGCGCCATCGAGCCAAACTATCGTATCGGCAGTCAGAAGAATAGAATCTTCCTCAATCTCCGCATCAGAAAAAACCATTGATTTCTTTTCGGCTAAAAACTCTACAATTTCTTCGCATTGTAAATGTTCAGGATATGATTCCTCCACATCTTTTGGCCGCAGTTCATAGGTGAATCCAATTTCTTCTAATAATTGGCGGCGGCGAAGCGATTGGGATGCAAGTATTATTTTCATATTAGTTCAGCTTAGAAAAGTTAGCGAAAAATTGGTAAATAAGATAGGAATCAATGGCTATTGCAAATACATAAAGCATTCCCGTAACCATTAAGGCTTTCAATGAGAAGCTTATTCTGTGGAAGCCCTTGGGCGATGAACTGCGTATTAGTAAATAAATTACCCAAATAAGCGGAGCCTGTATAAACAAAAGGAAATAAAGTAACAAGTAAATGCCCATCCAGCTAAATTGAGTTTGTATATATATAAGTAAGGCATTAAATAATAAAACCAGGCTGAATACTATCCATTTTGTTGCCTTGATGCCAATAACAATAGGCATTGTGGTGCATCCCGCTGCGGCATCACCCTCCATATCTTCTGCATCTTTTACTATTTCTCTTATTAAGGCGGACATAAAAGCAAACAGGGAAATACCCTCCAGCATTTTCCAAAGCAGATACTTTTCATCACTGGTAAACAATATGGTTGCAGCTTTTGGGCATAGTTCAATACAGGCTCCGCCCAAAGGTACAAGGGCTAAAAATAGTGCTATTAAAATATTGCCTGCCAAAAAGGTGGACTTTAACTTATAAGAATAGAACCATAACCCTACCCAATAGAACACAAACAAAAACGCTACAAGGGGAATACCTGCCCAATAGCAAGACCAAAAACCTGCCAATGTCCCTAAAATGGACAATATCCAATAGGCAGTTAGCGCTGAACGGGTGGAAACCATAGTACCGATTATTACAAAGGAAGGCCTATTAATTTTATCAATGGCTACATCATAATAATCGTTGATGATATACCCCCCTGCAGCCATAAATACAAAGGAAAGTGAGAATATGGCATAGCATAATTCACCCACAGGAACTTGCCCACCTGAGTGAGTGTATCCCGAAAGATGAAAGAGGAACCTTACACCATAAAGAGTAAACACAATCATAATAAGGTTAAAGGGGCGTATTAACCTTATGTATGATAAAAACAGCTTCATGTTTCTTTCAAAATAAAAAGAGATTCCTCACTTCGTTCGGAATGACAAGCAGGCCTATGCAGAAAGAGGGAAGGTAGGGCGCGGGCAAAGCCCGCGCCCTACCTTCCCCAAATACCTGGCTACTATTTGTCATTCCGAACGAAGTGAGGAATCTCAATAATTAGTTATGCTTTTGCAGTTGGCCCGCCAAAGTTCATAGGGATGGCATTAGCTTCTGTATCCTGAATATGCCCGTGCATTGATTCAAACTTGGAAACATTGTCTTTCAAAGCCTTCATTAGGCGCTTGGCATGTTGGGGGGTAAGCACTATTCTCGATTTAACTTTTGCTTTGGGCACACCAGGCATAATCCGGATGAAATCAAGTATGAATTCGGAGTTGGAATGGGTAATAATGGCCAAATTGGAATAAATTCCTTCGGCTACTTCTTCAGGCAGTTCTATGTTAATATTAACTTGTTCAGCTTCGTTCTTTTCGTCCATAGGTATGTATTACATTATATGTATTAAGAATATTATATCTTTGCGCAAAGGTACTATTTATTGGCGTAAAGACCACCCTGATACCCCCATGTGATTAAAATAGGTTTGGATGTGTCAATATTTATTACTTTTGCACCCAATTTAAAAATTACTTGACCATGACAAATAAAAATGATGCCTCCATTGAAGCTCGCGTAAAATCAATTATTGTTGACAAATTAGGTGTTGATGAAAAAGAGGTGACACCACAAGCTAGCTTTACTAATGATTTAGGGGCTGACTCTTTGGATACCGTAGAGTTAATCATGGATTTCGAAAAAGAGTTTAACATAGCAATCCCTGATGAGCAGGCTGAAAAAATCAACACTGTAGGAGAAGCGATTGCCTACATTGAAGCTAACGTAAAATAAGTTATCGAGGAATAAGGAGTAAGGGATAAGTTCTTCTAACCCCTTATTCCTTACCCCTTAGACCTTAACAATGCAGCTGAAAAGAGTAGTAGTTACGGGGCTGGGTGCCCTTACCCCAATAGGGAACACACTCGACCAATTCTGGACAAATTTAATTGCCGGAGTTAGCGGGTCTGCTCCCATTACCCGTTTCGATGCATCCAAATTTAAAACACGCTTTGCCTGCGAACTGAAAGGATTTAAGGTGGAGGACCATTTTGAAAGGAAAGAAGGCCGTAAGATTGACCCCTATGCCCAATACGGGTTGGTGGCATCGGCAGAAGCTATAAAAGATTCCGGGCTTGACCTTGAAACTGTAAATAAAGATAGGGTTGGGGTTATTTGGGGTTCCGGTATCGGAGGCTTGGATACATTCTACGAAGAGTGTAGTAATTATGCCAGAGGAGATGGAACGCCAAGGTTTAACCCTTTCTTTATTCCAAAAATGATTGTGGATATCCTTTCAGGGCATATCTCTATTAAATATGGCTTCCGGGGGCCTAATTTTACTACTGTTTCTGCATGTGCATCTTCTACTAATTCTTTGATAGACGCCTATACCTATATCAGGTTAGGCAAAGCCGACGTTATTGTAACAGGTGGTTCTGAAGCTGCCATTGACCAGGCAGGTATGGGTGGTTTCAATGCCATGAAAGCCTTATCTGAACGTAATGATTCGCCTGAAACTGCATCCCGCCCATTTGATAAAGACCGCGATGGGTTTGTGATGGGCGAAGGCGCCGGAAGTATCATATTAGAAGAATTGGGACATGCTCTTGCAAGAGGCGCTAAAATTTATGCTGAAGTAGTAGGCGGTGGAATGACTGCCGATGCACACCATATGACAGCCCCGCATCCAGAAGGATTGGGTGCTATTAATGCTATGCGCCTTGCATTGGAAGATGCAGAGTTGCAACCCGGCGATATCGACTATATTAATGTGCATGGAACTTCTACTCCATTAGGCGATATAGCTGAAACGAAAGCTATTTTGAAAGTATTTGGTGAAAATGCGTATAGGCTGAATATTAGTTCCACTAAATCGATGACGGGGCATTTGTTGGGAGCTGCGGGTGCAGTAGAAGCCATTGCTTCTATTATGGCTGTAAAGAACGATATTGTTCCTCCAACTATAAACCATTTTACCGATGACCCTGAATTAGATTCCAGGCTCAATTTCACTTTCAATAAATCACAGCAAAGAACTGTGAATGCCGCACTTAGCAATACATTTGGCTTTGGCGGGCATAATGCTACGGTGATTGTGAAGAAGTTTCAATAATTAGTAGAAAAAGTATAAAGTATAAAGTGTAAAGGGAAATACACTTTATAAGCTCATTTCACAACAATAATTTTCTTGGTAGCAATACCATTTCCATTTACCATTAGTTGATAGAAGTAAGTTCCCGCGGCTATATCCGAAGTGGTCAACCGCAAATGGTCCACTTGGGAAGTAACCGTATATTTTTTCATCTCTCTTCCGGCAAGGTCATACAAAACCAATTCACCCTGACTTGTTCCTGCTGGTAGAGTGTAATATATATTGGTGTAGCTTGCGGCAGGATTAGGAAAAACATGCATAGTTGCACTTGAATTGCTGCTAATAACAGGCATGGCGGTAGTAAAACTGCCGGCACAACCCGGAATACATGGAACACTACCCGGTAATCTGTAAAGTTTGGTTGCAGCAGGTGAAGAATTAATTTCTTCCGTAATAACCATAAATGTACCACTGTCTGTCGGTACTATAGGATAAAAAAGTGGGCTTCCCATCCCCGGTTCAAATGAAACAAATGAGGCGGAATCTTCCCTGAAAACAACAGTGCCGTTGTCTTTATATATTACCATACTGTCAGGGCAACATAAACTTGTAACCATATAATCAATATGTAAAGTATCAGTATCAAATAAACCTTCTGAAATGCATCCAACATTAAATTGTCCTACAAACCAATTACCGGGAATTATTACATTTCTGTATAGAGAAAGGTTTAAGTTATAGAAACTTAAAGTGTCGGAATGGAGGTAAACAAATTTAAAACCGGAATGCTCCAGATACACGGATTGAAAATATCCATCATCATAAGCAGAAGCAACAGTTTTAACTAAAGTAATTTGAGCATTTGCTCTTACTCCAAATGCAAATAGTAGGACGATAAATAATTTTGTAATAGTTTTCATTGTAATAGAATTTGAAAGTAAAGATAACAATTATTGCTAATCACAATAAATAGATACTTTATAAACTTTCTACTCTCTCTCCATCATCGCCATATAAAACCCGTCAAAGCCCGATACGGATGGCATTATTCTTTTCTCTTTTACTTTTTTAAAGTTGGGATGTTCACTTAAAAAGGTATCTACTATTCTTTCATTTTCGGAAGGAAGAATGCTGCATGTGGCATATATAATACTTCCGCCTTTTTTCACCATTACAGAATAATCGGAAAGTATTTTAGCTTGTTCGCCCCTGATGCCGTCAATGCTTTCCTGCGATAGTTTCCATTTAATGTCAGGATTACGTTTCAATATGCCCAGCCCAGAACAGGGCGCATCAATCAATACCCTATCGGCACTTTCCGCTAATTTTTTTATGGTTTTGGAAGATTCAATCAAGCGTGTTTCAATTATACTAACGCCATCCCGTTTAGCTCGTCTTTTCAGTTCTTTCAGTTTCCATTCAAATATATCGAGTGAAATAATTCTTCCTTTGTTTTGCATCAATGCAGCCATATGCAAAGATTTACCCCCACCGCCTGCACAGGCATCTACCACCCGCATACCCGGTTTTACATCCATAAAGTAAGCCACTTCTTGTGATGAGGCATCCTGCACTTCAAACCAGCCATTCTGAAAACAGGTGGTTGTAAATATCCGCTTGCGTTCATTTACTAATAATGCATCGGGGTGCTCAGGTATTACAGAGGTTTCAGTCTCTTCATCACGCAAGGCTTTTTGTAAATTATTCCGCGATACTTTAATAGTGTTAGCGCGAATAACAAATTCTGCCTGTTTATTCAGTTCTGTGATTTCTTTTTCCCAAACATCACCCAATTCTTCAGTGGCAATATCATCCAGCCAATCAGGAATGGATTCCCTGATTACACGGATTCCATAGGAATTATTTAATCGTTCCACTACTTTATCAGGGTCTACATTTTCAAATTCTTCCCATGCAGGCAGGTACATATCTTTATTAATAAAATATACTCCGCAAAGTTTCCACAATCCGGCATTCGTCAGGGTTGGTTCCTCTCCTGCCAAATACCAAAGTTTGCGCCACCAACGCACCATATCATATATTGTTTCAGCAATAAATTTGCGGTCCGAGGAACCCCATTTTGGGTTTGATTTCAAGAGGTTATTTACAACACTGTCGGCATGTTTGCCATCTGTAAATATTTGTCGCAGCCCTTCTATGCAAGCTTTAACCAAGTTAGGATGAAGCCTGAACTTGGGTTTCTTTGCATTGGATGTTTCGTTATTCATAGTTCAATAAAAAAGAAAAGGCAGTACTTGTATACTGCCCTTTCATAATGAAATGAAATAATTATTAGAAAGAAGCTCTTGATTTGTAATTGTCCTTATCGAAGAAACTTCTCTTGATTCGTTTTGATATTTTAGGATGAATATAGAACCCAAGTGTAACAGCCGTTGAAACAAAGCTATCATCATTTTTCGGATTACCACGAGGGCTTCCCGGACCGTATTGAGCCAATTGCTCAGAAGTGATTCCTGGCACCCAGTATGATTGAGCAGTTAAATATTTGGAATAAGGGTTAATCAAATTTGGGTTATCTCCATAAACCGGATATTTTCCGCTCACATCATCAATGTAATCGGTAAAGGTTTTATTCCATGCAAGTTCCCATCCCAACGATACAGCTTTATTGAAAACATAATGGAAACCTATTCCTACAGGTATTGTAGGTTGAATTAAAGAATAGGGTTTTTCACCTTCTGTGGTAAGTGTATGCAGCGGAATCCAAGTTCCTGGAGGCAATGAGCCACCTCCTGTTCCGTAAACATAAGTATGTGTAAGCATAGCTTCCGGATTCATGTGAAATATACCAACTCCGGCAAACAGGTATGCGCTGAAAGTTGTGGTATAATTAAAATTGCCGCCAACATCCGGGTTATCATAAAATGTCCATTCGCCTCTTACGGCACCTTCAATAATATTATCCCGGTAATTAAGGTTTCTGTCTCTTATCGGAGTATATTTCGAAAGGCTGTCAAATCCTTGCAATTGCATATAATCAAAATGAGCGGAAACGGCCCATTTATGATTGATTTTATAGCGGATGTAGGCTCCTAAATCATAGCGAATTTGACTGGGTTGCAAATCCAAAAGCCATGGATTTCCACCTGAGGATATACCACCAATATCACACAAGCCGGAGGCTGCACCAACTTTAATTCCTGCCTCCAATTTAGCTTGTTGACCAAATCCTAAAGCCGGGGTAATAAGAAATCCTAATAAGAATAGTTTATTCAGGCGCATAACGTTAATAGTTTAGGGTACAAATATAAAGATTTATTGGAATCTGATATGATATATCTTAGTTTTCTTAATGCAAATATAATACCTTTCATGTAAGTGTTTAATTTTCAAATGGTCGGATGTTAATAATTAACTACACAACCAAACAGGGTATTTGTATTTCCGGTTCAAGGACTAAATACGGCTGCATTAAATTTTTTATAACTTAGCGGAAATTTTACCCATGAATACCAAACTTGTAATTTTCGCCATAATGGCAGGAGTTTTAATGTTTTCGATGACATCCTTCAAAATGAAACCGGAAAAAAAGACACTCTATGATTTTAAGGCTAAAACCATAGATGGAAAAGATTTTGACTTTTCATCATTAAGAGGAAAAAAAGTAATGATAGTAAATACAGCCTCCATGTGCGGGTTTACACCACAATATGCCGATTTGGAGAAGCTATACCAGCAGTATGGCGGTGAACATTTTACCATTATAGGATTTCCGGCTAATAACTTTGGAAGCCAGGAACTCGGTTCAAATACGGAAATACATGAATTTTGCACCAAAAACTATTCGGTTACCTTCCAAATGATGGAGAAAATATCAGTGAAAGGAGACGACATGTACCCACTATACCAATGGTTAACCGAAAAATCAGAAAACGGGGTACAGGATGCTCCGGTTCAATGGAACTTTCAAAAGTTTTTAATTGATGAAAATGGCAATTGGGCCGGTGTTGCTTTAAGCAAAGAACTTCCAACCAGCGACCGAATTGTTAATTGGATAAAAGGAAATAAATAATACCTGGCCTTTTTAGCAATATTCGTCAAAAGCAGCTTTCAGGTTTTCTGCAACCATACCGGCTGAATGCCCTTCTATATTATAGCGCTCAATAAAATGAACCAGCTTGCCATCTTTAAAAAGGCCTATGGAAGGCGATGATGGTGGATACGGAAGCGTATGTTTACGGGCCTGAGCGGTAGCTTCCACATCAAATCCGGCAAATACGGTAACTAGATTATCGGGCTTCTTTTCATTGTCGAGAGACATTAAGATTCCCGGGCGGGCGGCACCTGCTGAACATCCGCAAACAGAATTGAATACTAATAGGGTTGTGCCGGCTTGTTGGAGTGCTTTATCAACCGCTACAGGGGTTGTTAAATCAGTAAAGCCTGCTTCTGTAAGTTCAGACTTCATAGGAATTACAAGTGTTTCTGGATACATATGTTTAAGTTTTATGAATTGTTTGTTTGAGGCTGCAAATATAGGCTTTTTTGGCGAGACTTGTAGTACTCGCCCCGTTGAAATGCCAATTATGCAGTTATTTTATTCAATTCCTCTGAAAAGCCTTCCCAAACTTTGAATTTTTCTTCCAGTTTGGTTTTTAAGGTTTGGTAGTCAGCAAGAACGTTGGAGGAATCTTTATTTGTTTCGTAAAAATCAGGCTGGTTAATTACTTTTTCAGCGTCGCTGATTTTTTTCTCTAACTCTGCAATTTCCTCTTCTGTCTTTTTAATCTTATTTTCGAGTTGCTTTACTTTTTTTGCTTCATCCTCCAATCCCTTTGGGATAATATGGGTTGCAACAGCTTTTTCCACTTTCTTTTCCTCAACCAGTATGCGCGATTCATTCAACCTTTCAAGTTTGCGTTTGCGCATGAATTCGTTAATGTCGCACAGATGTTCTTTCACATGCCCGTCACGGAATTCATAGAGCTTGTGCACCAGCCCGTCTAAAAAATCACGGTCGTGGGAAACAATTATCAATGTGCCTTCATAATTAAGCAAGGCACGTTTCAATATATCTTTTGAACGAATATCAAGGTGGTTTGTCGGCTCATCAAGCATCAGCACATTGTAAGGCTGCAATAGCAATTTGCAAAGCGCCAAACGTCCGCGTTCACCTCCACTGAGCACTTTTACTTTTTTGTCTACATCTTCCCCGCTAAATAAGAATGACCCAAGCAGGTTGCGAACCCTTGCGCGTATCTCTCCAACAGCGAGTTCATCAATGGTATCAAAAACAGTTTTGTTAGCATCTAGCTTCTCGGCCTGGTCCTGCTCAAAATATCCCATTAGTACATTATGACCAAGTTTTACAACCCCTTCCGATTCCGTTTGCCCTGAAATCATTTTCATCATGGTGGTCTTCCCTTCACCATTTCTGCCGACAAAAGCTATCCGCTCCCCTTTCTCTAATATGAAATTAGCTCCCGAAAAAATCCTTTTTTGCGGATAAACTTTTCCGGCATTTTCTACCGTAAGGGCAATTTTGCCGCTATGCGCAGGGGGCGGAAAACGGAAATTAATAGAGGCGTTGTCTTCTTCATCCACTTCAACAATTTCCATTCGGTCGAGTTGCTTGATGAGTGACTGGGCAAATGCGGCTTTACTTGCTTTGGCCCTGTTTTTATCAATAAGCACCTGCGTTTTGGCAATTACCTTTTGCTGGTTTTTGGCAGCCGCCATTTGTTGTTCTCTCCTTTCTTGCCTAAGTTCCAGGTAATGGCTGTAATTGGTTTTATAATCGTAAATCTTTTTATTCGAAATCTCAATAGTGCGAGTAGTTACCGTATCCAGAAATTTTTTGTCGTGGGAAATAAGCACCAATGCACCCGGGAAGGTTTCCATAAACTCTTCCAGCCATTGGATTGATTCAATGTCGAGGTGGTTGGTAGGCTCATCAAGCAATAGCACATCAGGGCGCTGTAATAGGAGTTTGGCCAACTCTATTCGCATCCTCCATCCTCCACTAAGTTCGGATGTGGGGCGGCTAAATTCGCTGCGGTCAAATCCCAACCCTTTTAATTTCTTTTCTATCTCCTCATCACGGTTACCCGAACCCAAAATATCAAGGCGGTGGCTTATATCTGTAACCTCGGTTATCAGGTTAGAATAAGAATCGCTTTCATAATCGGTTCTTGTTTCCAATTGGTGGTTTACCTCGGTAAGGCGCTCTTCCAGTTGTTGTATTTCAATAAAAGCGGTAGCGGCTTCTTCAAACACGGTTTTGCCATGCTGATGAACCATATCCTGTGGGAGGTAGGCTATTTTTAGCCCGTTGGGTTTGCCAATACTGCCCGATGTAGCACTTTGCAGCCCGGCCAATAGTTTGAGCATGGTACTTTTTCCTGCTCCGTTTTTTCCGGCTAAGCCAATACGGTCATTTTCATTCACAAGGAAGCTAACCCCATCAAACAAGGTGGAGCCTCCAAAACTTACATTTACGTTATTTACTGATATCATTTTTCCAAAAAGATTGCAAAAGTAGTCTAAAAAAACGAAAAAGGTTGTCTCGTGTTTCCACAAGGCAACCTTCAGGGTTATTAAAAGGAGCAGGAATTACTTGGCTGCTTTCTTAACAGGAGCACCTTTCTTAACATGGCCGGCAGGTTTTACTGACGGCTTGGTTGTTGGCTTGGCAGCAGGTTTTACTACAGGTTTTTCGGCTGGTTTGGTAGTAGGTTTTGCAGCTGGCTTAACGGCAGGTTTTGTGGTTTGTTTTGCAACAGGAGTTTTAGCATCTTGTTTCATATGCTTTACTACAGGAGCTGCGAAAGAAAGTCCTCCGAAAAGAACTACACCGGCGAGAATTGCACTTAACTTTTTCATGACAGTTTTTGTTTTAAAAATTATTATTGTTGAGAATCTGAAAGCAAAATTACAGTAGCAGGGTGAAGAATATATGAAGGTTAGTACGTTTTCCTGTTAACGGATGTTAAATAGAAATTAGTTATATATACTAAAAAGAAAAGGGTCGCCATGCATTTGGGCAAGGCGACCTTTCAACATGTTAAAGAAGCGGGAATTACTTGGTAGCTTTCTTAACGGGTTGTTTCTTTGCAGGAACTTTCTTTATGGCCTTTGCAGGTGCTGCCGAACTTTTTGCAGCAGGAGCAGTTTTGGTTGCTTTTGCGGCTGGCTTAGCAGTTTGTTTTGCAACCGGAGCTTTGGTATCTTGTTTTAATACTGGGGCTGCGAAAGAAAGTCCTCCGAAAAGAACTACACCGGCGAGAATTACACTTAACTTTTTCATGACGTTTATTGTTATTTATTAATGGTTAGTATCTGTGAGCAAAATTATATCGGCAGGATGAAGGATGTATGAAGACAACGAGGAACCATAAACTATGAGTTATTAATAAAAGCGAAAAGGCTGCCCAACGTACCCGCCCGGCAGCCTTTTCAGGATTTGAAGAGAAGCAATTACTTGGTTGCCTTTTTGTCGGCTTTAACAGCTTTCTTGTCAGCTTTCACGGTTTTTTTCTCCGTTTTAACTTCTTTCTTTTCAGTCTTCACTTCTTTCTTTTCAGTTTTTGCTTTGTTGTCTTGTTTTACAACAGGACGAGCGAAAGACATACCTCCGAAGAGAACTACACCGGTAAGGATTAAACTTAACTTTTTCATGACAGTTTTTTGTTTTAAAAATTATTATTGTTGAGAATCTGAAAGCAAAACTACGGCGGCAGAATGAAGGATGTATGAAGGTTGATAGTGGCGCATTGTGAAGGAATGTTAAAATATTTAAGTGCTCCTTAATAATAAAGATTCCTCACTTCGTTCGGAATGACAATATTCTTGCAGGGAATGTGTAGTGTGGCGCGGACGAAGCCCGCGCCACACTACACACCCGATATATCCTCCGCATTGTCATTCCGAACGAAGTGAGGAATCTGTAAACACTGAAATTTGTAAAATATTTATTTGTCCTTTCCGAATTGATTCTACTTTTGTGGATGATATAGATAATATAGTAATATTTCAAAATTTAACGTATCATGAGAACTAAAGCTGATATTTTAAAAGAAATTACAGATTATGGGTTCCCGCATAAGGAAGTTGTTATAAGTATGGATGACTATTTTGATAGTGAAAATTGCACAGAGGGTTGTTTCGGAGGAAATGGAGAACCTCCGGAAAAGTTTTACCAAATATTCAAAGACTTAGTTTCCACCAGGAAGGCAGATGTAATATTTGTAAGAATTAATGATGCCGACGACCCCGAGGAGTGGTTCTCAACAGATACAGTATACATTATTGGTAGTTTATCTTTAGAAGAGGTGCAGGCCAACATGGAACTATTAGAGCCAGATGAAATTTATGAGGAATGGATGTATGGAAAACCTGTTAATGTTGATGACATAAAAGGCGGTCAAAAAGTTTATAGTGTTTGGTGGGATTAGTGAATAGAGAAAAATTAAGTAATTTCATCACCCCGAATAAAAATATAATATCATGAAAAAAGGACCGATTTCAACATTCATTGACAAAAACTATCTGCACTTTAATTCTGCCACATTGGTAGATGCATCGCAGGCTTATATTAAGCACATGGATAAAAAGGGCAAGATGATGATTACCCTTGCAGGTGCTATGAGTACTGCGGAGTTAGGTATCTCGCTTGCGGAAATGATTCGCAAGGATAAGGTTTCTATAATATCCTGTACAGGCGCAAACCTGGAGGAAGATATTATGAACCTCGTGGCGCATAACCACTATAAAAGGGTTCCGCATTACAGGCAATTATCTCCCGCTGAAGAATGGGATTTGCTCGAACATGGATTTAACCGTGTAACGGATACCTGCATACCCGAAGAAGAAGCTTTCCGCCGCATACAATCGCATATCCATAAACTTTGGAAGAAGGCGCAAACAAGTGGTAAGCGCTACTTCCCGCATGAATATATGTACCAATTGCTGCTTTCGGGCGTTATGAAAAAGCACTATGAAATTGACACGAAGAATAGCTGGATGATAGCTGCCGCAGAGAAGAACTTGCCTATTATCTGCCCGGGTTGGGAAGATTCTACAATGGGAAATATTTTTGCTTCCTATTGTATTAAAGAAGAATTACAGCCAAGTATAATGAAGTCAGGTATAGAATATATGATGTGGCTTGCCAACTGGTACACCCAAAACTCGAAAGGGCAGGGGATAGGCTTTTATCAGATTGGCGGTGGTATTGCAGGCGATTTCCCGATTTGTGTGGTGCCGATGCTTTACCAGGATATGGAAAGGACCGATACCCCTTTCTGGGCCTATTTCTGTCAGATTTCGGATTCCACAACAAGTTATGGCTCTTATTCCGGCGCAGTACCGAATGAAAAAATTACCTGGGGTAAGTTGAGCGATAAAACTCCACGCTTTATTATAGAATCGGACGCTACTATTGTGGCTCCACTCATGTTTGCATACATACTTGGGAAGTAGAAAGTGTAATGTTGTAAAGTTTATAAAGTAGGGCAACGTCTCTTACTTTATAAACTTTTTACTTTACGAACTTTACAAACTCATTATGACGCACACCTATAAAATAACCGGAATGACTTGCACCGGCTGCGAATATGCCGTTAAAAGCTATTTACTGAAGGTTCCGGACGTTGAATCGGTGGAACT
>CAIWVW010000080.1 GCA_903916255.1 uncultured Bacteroidota bacterium | reverse complement strand
TGTTATCAGTAACGGTTACAGTATAGTTTCCTGCAGATAATCCGGTAGCATTAGCATTTGTGTTTCCACCGGGGTTCCATGAATATGTGTAAGGTGAGGTTCCACCACCAGCGGTAACTGTGGCACTTCCGGTATTAGCACAAGCACTTGCATTTGCATTTACAACTGCATTAGCACTTACCGAAGCAGGAGCAGTTATGGTAACCGTTGCAGTTGCCGTACAATTATTGTTATCAGTAACGGTTACAGTATAGTTTCCTGCAGATAATCCGGTAGCATTAGCATTTGTGTTTCCACCGGGGTTCCAAGTATAAGTATAGGGTGAAGCTCCGCCACCCGCAGTAACAGTGGCACTGCCATTTGCACTGCAACCTGAAGCATTATTATTCACAACTGCATTAGCAGTTACAGAAGCCGGGGCAGTAATAGTAACCGTTGCAGTAGCTGTACAATTATTGTTATCAGTAACGGTTACGGTATAGTTTCCTGCGGATAGTCCGGTAGCATTAGCATTTGTGTTGCCGCTTGGATTCCATGTATATGTATAGGGTGAAGTTCCGCCACCAGCGGTAACAGTGGCACTGCCATTTGCACTGCAACCTGATGAATTATTATTTACAACTGCATTAGCTGTTACCGAAGCAGGAGCCGTTATGGTTACTGTTGCAGTTGCGGTACAATTATTGTTATCAGTAACGGTTACGGTATAGTTTCCTGCAGATAATCCAGTAGCATTTGCATTTGTGTTTCCACCGGGGTTCCATGTGTATGTATAGGGTGAAGTTCCACCACCAGCGGTGACTGTGGCACTGCCATTTGCACTGCAACCTGAAGCATTTGTATTCACAACTGCATTAGCTGTTAAAGAAGCCGGGGCAGTAATAGTAACCGTTGCAGTAGCTGTACAATTATTGTTATCAGTAACGGTTACGGTATAGTTTCCTGAGGATAGTCCGGTAGCATTAGTATTTGTGTTTCCACCGGGGTTCCATGTGTATGTATAGGGTGAAGTTCCACCACCAGCGGTAACAGTGGCACTGCCATCAGCACTGCAACCTGAAGCATTATTATTTACAACTGCATTAGCTGTTAAAGAAGCCGGGGCAGTAATAGTAACCGTTGCAGTTGCCGTACAATTATTATTATCAGTAACGGTTACAGTATAGTTTCCTGTAGATAATCCGGTAGCATTGGCATTGGTATTTCCACCGGGGTTCCATGTATATGTATAGGGTGAGGTTCCACCACCAGCGCTGACTGTTGCACTTCCGGTATTAGCACAAGCACTTGCATTTGCATTTACAACTGCATTAGCTGTTACCGAAGCCGGAGCAGTTATGGTAACCGTTGCAGTTGCCGTACAATTATTATTATCAGTAACGGTTACAGTATAGTTTCCTGCAGATAATCCGGTAGCATTAGCATTTGTGTTTCCACCGGGGTTCCAAGTATAAGTATAGGGTGAAGCTCCGCCACCCGCAGTAACTGTGGCACTGCCATTTGCACTGCAACCTGAAGCATTTGTATTCACAACTGCATTGGCTGTTACTGAAGCCGGAGCGGTTATGGTTACTGTTGCAGTAGCTGTACAATTATTATTATCAGTAACGGTTACGGTATAGTTTCCGGCAGATAATCCGGTAGCATTAGCATTTGTGTTTCCACCGGGGTTCCATGAATATGTGTAAGGAGAGGTTCCACCACCAGCGGTAACTGTTGCACTGCCCGTATTTGCGCAGGCACTTGCGTTAGCATTTACAACGGCATTGGCTGTTACGGCAGCAGGGGCGCTGATAGTAACCGTAGTAGTTGCCGTACATCCTGAATGGTCGGTAACAGTTACCGTATAGGTCCCTGCACTTAATGTTGAAACAGTTGCGGTAGTTGCACCACCCGGGTTCCAGGAATAAGTATAAGGTGTAGCTCCGCCGGATGGCGAAATGGTTGCACTGCCGTTAGAGCTGCCATTACATTTGTCGTTATTGTTAATAGTTCCGCTGGCAGTAAGGCTGTTGGTAAGCGTAAGGGTTGCCGATGCAGTACCTGTGCAACCTGCGTGGTCGGTAACGGTTATGGTATAAGTTCCGCCACTAAGGCCTGAAGCGGTCGCATTTGTTCCGCCTGAAGGGGTCCATGCATAGGTATAAGGTGTTGTTCCACCGGAAACACCTGCGGTAATAGAACCATTATTGCCTGCACAGGTTGGGTTGGTAGAACTGGAAATAGTTACCGTTACTCCACAGAGCGGAGGTTGGATGGCGACCAATATTATGGACCCGCCAAAGCTGCTAACATTATTGTCAAATGCCGTAACCGTATAGGGGCCGGCTGATGTAGCGGAAGTATTCGCCTCGGCTGCATCTATACCGTCATTTTCATGGTAGGTGCCGGTTTCCGTTGCTCCTGTCATAGACATATCGAAAGAACTAAAGTTTCCCACGTTAAATTCCGCATCCGTATAAATCATGGCATTTGGAGCCGTTGTTGTAATTGTAGCAGAATTAGTGTAGCTGCTTGTTCCAACAGTATTTTGAACAGTAGTTAAGTTAGACAATGCAAGAGGGGTGCAGCTACCGGTAGCATAATACGAAGAAGCGAAATTTAAAGTATAAAATGTGGAATAGCCTGTTTCAGTAACAACTATTGCGTGGACACCCGAAGCAACAGCTACATATCCCCATACTACACACTCGCCTGCACCAAAAAGGTAAGAAGTATTAATTAAGGTTGCAGGATTTCCATCCACGGTTACACTTCCGCTAAACGGCCCTTCCCATCCATCGGTAGATATAAGTATAAGTTCATTTGAAAAAGTAGTTGTAATATCAAATGAACTGGCGCCACTGGCGGTAACAGACTGGTCGATATTAACAGTACCGTAGCATTGCGCTTTTAAAAGGGCCGCATTTCCAAAAAGAAGAACACAAAGTAACAGTATAAGTTTTTTCATTGTATATAGATTTAGATGAGGAATACTATGCATATTCCGGCTTTTGAGTTCGGGTATTTTAATTTAAAACAGGTGATTAATACGACAAAACTATTTAAAAAATGATACGAATGCAACAAAAGCGGAAAAAATCACCCGAAAAGTTTAACTCGCTACTTTATTAAATAGAGATTAAAACGAATTGTATCAATAAAAATAAAGGTTGGAAAAATGTCAGGGGTGATTAAAAAATCCATAATTTTATATCATCAAATCCTCTCCCAACCCACTTTCATGAAACGTATTGCCCGCCTCTTTCTGCCAGCAGCTTGCTTTGCACTGCTACTTGCCGCCTGTAACCCAAATGGAAAACTAAAAGTTAAAGAAGTTAACTTTCCCGATGGGGAGGTTCAGACAGAACAGGCTTTGGTGTTTACATTTAACAAAGACCTTGTGACAGATTCCCTGATGCACAAATGGGACAGCACCAGTTATCTTGAATTTCAGCCCGCTGTAAGAGGTGTTTATGAATGGCTTTCCGCCAATCAGCTTTCATTTTCTCCTTCGGAATCATTTCTTCCGAATACAGATTATAAAGTTATTCTCACCAAAAAACTCAGCAGCCACAGCAAATCCAGTATGGGTATCGACGATAAGCCCATACTGTTTCATACCCCTTATCTGAAAATAGAGAATGTGGAAACCTTCTGGACCATAAAAGATGGAAATGCCGCACTGGGCATATATGTGGGTGTAAACATTGATTTCAATTACATGGTTACACCGCCATCCATACTGCAAAAACTGAAATTAACAGCGGGTGCCAATGTTGTGCAACCTGAGTTAGTATCGGCAGATAACAATAAACAGGTGCGTTTAATTTTTAAGCCAAAAGATGGAACCACTTATCCCTGCCAGTTGCAGGTAAGCGTGGATAAAGGCGTGGTTTGTTTAGGCAGCCAGAAACAAACCGATAAACCATTGGACTATACTTCCCAAATTCCGCCACAGGATGAGTTTGAAGTAATGAATGCATTACCAGTATTTCAGAATGGGGAGTCTTATATATCTGTGCAAACTTCACAACCACTTGCCGATAATAATATCGAGCAATATGTAAGTGTTACTCCGGCAGTGAAATTTAAAATCGTGAATCAGTCTAATGGATTTTATATTACCGGAGATTTCTCGGGTAAAGTAGACTATAGCCTTACCATTTCTTCCCAATTAAAAAGCATTTTCGGAAAGGAACTGAAGACAAATTATCAGGCCACTATACGTTTTGGCAATCCTCCGCCATATATATCCTTTGCGGATAAGAACAGCATTTATCTTTCATCGCAGGGCAATCGTAATTTGGCTATGCAGATTGTAAGTGTACCCAAAGTGAAGTTTTCCATCTATAAGGTGTATGAAAATAATATCCTCTTTTACCTGAAGAACGGGAAAAACTACCAGTCGTTCTATAGTCATGGTGATGATGATAGCCAAGGCGATAATGGCGGCGATGAAGAAGAAAGCGACAATGACTATCATTATATAGACGACTACTCTGCCAATCCCGATTATGGCGATGTGTTAGTGACCCGGGAATTCAATACCTCCACACTTCCAAAAAGCGGCGGAACCTCCTTGCTAAATATTAATCTGGGCGATTTAAATTATGATGCATCACGCAAGGGAATTTATCTGGTATCTGTTCAGGACAAAAAGAAACCCTGGGTTCAGGATAGAAAACTTTTAGTTGTTTCAGATATAGGAATGATTGTGAAAAAGGGTGAAAAGAATATTACAGTTTTCTGTAATTCCCTTTTAAATGCAAGCAAATTGGCGGGTGTAAAAGTTTCCTTTATCAGCAATAATAATCAGGATATTTATACTGCCATTACCGATAATGATGGCGTAGCCACTTTTGCATATGATAAAACAAAATACCCCGGAAATGATGTGGTTGCCATAACGGCCAAATATGATAAGGATTTCAACTTTATGTCCCTGAATTATGATGGGGTTGAAGTTTCTAAATTCGACGTGGGAGGCAAGACCACCAATAATGTGCCATACGATGCATTTATATATAGTAACCGGGATATTTACCGGCCGGGAGATACTATAAATATCAACTCTATTATCCGCACATTTAATTGGGAAACGGTGCGCGATATTCCGGTGAAATTTAAAGTGAAAATGCCGAACGGAAGGCAGTTGCAGGAAATAAAAGGCAAGCTGGATGCGGAGGGCTCATGCGCCATAAATTTCTCGGTTCCGAGTGCGGCTATGACGGGTTCATATACCCTCGAAATGTATTCGGGAAATGATGTAATGCTAAACAGCTATTCTTTTATGGTGGAAGAATTTATGCCGCAACGTATCAAGGTAGATTTGCAAATGAATAAAAAGGAATTCGAGAGCGGGGCTACTGCCAATATCGATGTTCAGGCGATGGAATTATTTGGACCGCCCGCTGCCGATAAGAATTACGAAGCCACCTGCGATATACATTTTGGAAATTTCTATTCCGATAAATTGACAGGATATACATTTAATATCGTAAGGCCGTCATCTACCGGATTTGAGCAATTAACAGATAATGGAAAAACAGATGAGAAAGGACATGCAAGTGTTTCATTTCAATTGCCCACAGATAAAAATATTGGTTTACTAACAGGAAATGCCATTGTTTCTGTTTTCGATGAAACAGGAAGGCCGGTTAACAGGTCGGAAAGTTTTAAAATTTTTACACAGAATACATTTTACGGCATTAAGGATTTCGATTCATGGGTGGGTACCGGAAAACCATTAGATATAGGCCTGGTGGCTGCTGATAAAAAAGGCAATGCGGTTAGCGCACATGCCTATGTTTCGGTAATCAAGCACTATTATGAAACTGTTCTTACGCATAATTATTCCACCACCCGCTACGAATCACAGGAGAGAACCAAGACGGTCTTTTTTAAGAATATGGATATCTCCGGAACGAATTCTTTTGTATCCTATTCTCCAACAGAATCGGGAGAATATGAAATACGGATTGCTGCCGATGCAAACAGCGAATCATATGTTACGGAATATTTCTATGCCTATGGTTCGGGTAACACACAATACAATTCTTTCCAGGTTTCAAAAGAAGGAAATATTGAAATAAAATCGGATAAGGATAATTACAAACCCGGTGAGGAAGCGAACATTTTATTCACCTGTCCGTTCGACGGTAAATTAGTTGTAACCGTGGAGCAAAATGAAGTAATTGAAAAATATTATGTAGAAACTGACCACAAAGCTGCCAGCCTGAAAGTGCCAATATCCAAAGGTGATTTGCCGGGGGTGTATGTTTGCGCCACATTAATTCGCGAACTGAGCGATAACTCTATTCCGCTTACGGTTGCCAGAGGATTCCAACCCATAAAAGTGGATGAACCGAATAATAAACTGGATGTGAAAATTACGGCTGCCGATAATTCCCGTTCCAAGGTTAACCAAACAGTTAGTGTTAAAACATTACCTAATGCGGAGGTTACAATCGGTGCTGTGGATGAAGGCACATTGTTAATTACAAATTTTAAAACACCCGACCCGTATAATTATTTCTACGCTATGCGTGCGCTGGAAGTAAAAACGTTCGACCTTTATCCGCTGGTATTGCCCGAACTCGCATTTATTTCGAGCATGGCAGGTGATGAAAGTATGGCCGGACGCCTGCCTCCTTCCAAAGGGAAGCGTGTTCGCCCGGTTGCTTATTGGAGCGGTCCTCTCAAAGCAAATGGAAGCGGCGAATGTTCGTTTACTTTCCATATCCCTGATTTTTCAGGCTCTATACGTTTGGAAGCAGTGGCTTACAAAGGTGAAAAATTTGGCAGCAATGAAAAGAATATGATTGTGGCCGACCCGATAGTTATTTCAACATCGTTGCCTCGCTTTATGAGCCCGGAGGATGAAAACCAATTGAATGTAATTCTCAGTAATACTACCGCAACCAAAGCGAATGCCGAAGCTACCGTAACGGTTGGCGGCCCCCTGAAAATTGTAGGTTCTGCAACGCAGAATATTGAAGTTCCTGCACATTCGGAAAGAACGATTACGTATAATTTAACCGCATTGCCGGGGCTGGATGCAGGAATACTGAACATTTCCGTTAAAGCCTTGCATGAAACATTTACCGACCATGAAGAACTGCCGGTAAGGCCGCCGACGCCGCTTGAAAAAGTATCGGACGGAGGCGTTGTGAAAGGCGGAGATAATTCAACTGTAACATCTTCCACCGACTTTATTGCCGGAACTACCAAGGGCTATATTGTGGTAAGTAAATCACCCTTGACGCAATTTACCAAGAACCTGAACAACCTGCTCGATTATCCTTATGGTTGTATGGAACAGACTGTCTCTACGGCCTTTCCTGTGCTTTATTATTCTTCGCTGATGAAAGCGCTCGGACAAAAAGAAGTCAACCAAAGGTATAATCCGAATTTCATTATCAATGAAGCGATAAAGAAAATTTATGCTTCACAACAGTATAATGGTGGTTTGACTTATTGGCCCGGAGGTGAAAATGTAAACTGGTGGTGCTCGATATATGGTTTGCATTTCCTTATTGAAGCCAGGAAAGCCGGATATGAAGTGGACAATTCTGTGGTAAACAGCTTGCAAACTTTTATCAAATCTCAATTGAATGAGCATGCTTTGCAGACATACACATACTGGGATGAACATGATGTGTTGCGCACAAAAACCGTTGCGCCCGAAGATATATTCTATTCGCTCTATGTGCTGGCATTGGCAGGCAATGCAGATGTTTCCGTAATGAATTATTTTAAAGGAAACCCCGATTTGCTTACACTCGACAGTAAATATATGCTTGCTGCTTCCTATGCATTAACGGGAGATAAAAACGCATTCTCATCTCTGTTGCCGGCAGGTTTTTCAGGTGAAAGGGCAACACGAACACTGGATGGTAATTTTGGTTCATATATGCGTGATGAATCTATTTCACTTACTGCTCTTTTGCAGGCCCAGCCTGATAATCCTCAGATACCCATCCTGGCGAAACATATTTCCGAACAGTTGAAAAGCGAGCGCTGGCTGTCTACTCAGGAGGAATCGTTTGCATTGATTGCTTTGGGCCGATTGGCGCAAAATGCATTGAAATCAAATGCTACTGCTTCCCTCTGGATTAATGGAGCAAAAGTGGGTGACCTTGGGGTTAATGATGTGAGCTTTACCGTGAAACAGGATATCAGTAATAAAAAGGTGGAAGTCCGCAGCAGCGGCTCCGGCTATGTCTATTATTATTACGAAACACAAGGTATTCCGGCAGGAAATAAATTTAAAGAAGAGGATAGTTATATGAAGGTGCGCAAAACATTTTATAGTTCCGACGGAAGAGAAATTTCTGATTTGCACTTTAAACAAAATCAGTTAATAGTGGTTAAAGTAAGTGTGGAATCATTAGATAATAGTTCTATAAATAATGTGGCTATTACCGATGTAATTCCTGCTTGTTTTGAAATCGAGAACCCGCGCCTGAATCCTGAAAGGGAATTCTCATGGATTAAAGACAAAGCCGATGCCGATTATATGGATATTCGCGATGACAGGGTTACCTACTTTACTAATGTAACCGCTAAAAAGCAGGATTACTATTATTTGGTGAGGGTGGTTGCAAAAGGGAAATATGTAATGGGCTCCGTGGCTGCCGATGCTATGTATGATGGTTCGTATCATTCATACAACGGAAGCGGCCATGTGGAAGTCCAGTAGGGGCAGACCCATGTGTCTGCCCGTGTGAATTTAGAAAGACCCATGTGCCTGCCCGTGTGAATTTAGAAAGACCGATGTGTCTGCCCGTGTGATTATAGAAAGACCTATGTGTCTGCCCGTGTGAATTTAGAAAGACCGATGTGTTAGTCCATAGGTTTTTGCAGATATTTGCATAGCATGAAATTCTCTAAAGAAAAGTTAAAAAAGCTGTTTACGCGTAGATTCCTGAAAAGAAGCCTGCTTGTACTTTCCTGTTTTTTAATTTTTTGCGTTCTGCTCTTTCTGCTTCTGGACAGGCTTTTCCCGGTGCCATTAAGCAGGCTGGAATATTCTACCGTTGTAGTTTCTTCAGACGGAACTGTTCTTTCTGCATATCTGAGCAAAGATGAAAAATGGAGAATTAAAATCCGCAATGAAGATATTCCGGATAAGTTGAAAAAAGCTTTCGTTTATAAAGAAGATAAATACTTTTATTACCACCCGGGAGTGAACGTAATTGCACTTTGTAAAGCATTTTTCAGAGATATAAAAGCGCGGAAAGTTGTGTCGGGTGCATCTACCATAACCATGCAGGTGGCGCGTATGCTGAATCCCGAAAGGCGAACGTTCCTTAATAAATTTAAGGAAATATTCAGAGCCATGCAGTTAGAAAGGCATTTTTCGAAAGAAGAAATTTTACAGATGTATTTTAATCTGCTTCCCTATGGTGGAAATGTAGAAGGATTGAAAGCCGCGTCACTCATTTATCTTCAAAAAAAGCCGGTCGATTTAAGTCCCGCAGAAATTGCAACACTGATGATTGTGCCGAATAATCCTAACCATTTTAAATTAGGATTAAATAATCCAATTATTATTGAAGAGCGCAATAAATGGCTTAAGCGTTTTGCCAAAGCGAAGCTGTATAAGCAATCTGAAATTGAACAGGCATTAACAGAACCGCTGGTTGCTAAAAGAGGCTCTGTTCCAAGGTGTGCACCACATTTATGCAATCGGTTGGTAAAGAAATTAAAGGATGAAACCTATATTCAAACCAATATAGAATTCAATACTCAAAAGCGCACTCAGCAAGTAGTAGCAGACTTTGTGCAAAAACTGTCCATATGGAATATTACGAATGCGTCAGCTATAATAATTCGTAACAAAGACCATGCTGTTATTGCCTATGTGGGCTCCGCTAATTTCGACGATGTGAAAAATCAGGGACAGGTGGATGGAGCGAATGCGCTGCGTTCCCCGGGCAGTGCGCTGAAACCATTTTTATATGCTATGGCTTTCGACCAGGGACTTGCTACACCAAAAACAATTCTGTATGATGTGCCTTGCGACTATGGCGGTTATCAGCCACACGATTATGATTTAACTTTCCGTGGGAAGGTGACGGTGGAAGATGCGTTGCTGAATTCACTCAATGTTCCGGCAGTGAAAATGTTATCGAAGATGGATGTGAACGCATATATAGACTTATTGGAAAACGGAGGCTGCCATTCATTGGTTAACCAGGAAAAAAAATTGGGTCTGTCGCTTGTGCTTGGTGGCTGCGGACTAAAGTTGTGGGAATTGACAGGGCTTTACGTATCGCTCGCCAATAATGGAGAGTTTGCACCTTTGCGCTGGACAAAAGAACAACCGGAAGGCAAACTAACGCAACTTTTTTCTGAGAACGCGGCATTTATGATTTCCCATATACTAACAGGAATGGTGCGGTATGATGTACCTGCCAATATTGAAGGCGCGGAAGATTTTCCGAAGATTGCCTGGAAAACCGGAACCTCTTATGGACATAGAGATGGTTGGTGCATCGGCTATAATGATAAATATACGGTAGGGGTATGGGTAGGTAATTTTAATGATGCCGAATCACCTGAGTTAAGCGGTTCCAGTTGTGCTGTTCCGCTGATGACAAAAATTTTCAGTACGCTGGATGTGTACAATGATTTCAACTGGTTGAAATTTCCGAAAGGATTAGGGGTCCGTTGGGTGTGTAATGAATCCGGGAAAATACCCGGCGCTTATTGCACCAACCAGGTTTCGGATTATTACATTCCCGGTGTTTCTTCCACCCAAGTTTGCGACCATGAACAGTTAGTGTGTGTAGATGCAAAAGAAAAATATTCCTATTGTAAAACCTGCCTTCCGGCAAAGGGGTATAAAGAGAAATTATATACAAATTACCCGCCAGATATGATTGCCTATTTTGAATTGTACCATATACCCTACCAAAAAATTCCGGAACATAATCCTGATTGTACAAGGGTAGTAAAGGATGATGCTTTGCAAATTCAATATCCGGTGAATGGAACGGAATATTTATTGATGAGAAACGAGAGCCATCAATTGAAATTAAAATGCAATGCATCGAATGATGTGAACCAAGTTTACTGGTATGTGAATGATAAATATATTGCCAAATCGAAACCTTCCGATGCGGTATTTTTTACTCCGGATAACGGGAATTTGAAAATTTCCTGCACCGATGACAAAGGGCGGACAGCCCATGTGCATATATCTGTTAAAGAGATTTAGATGTCTGAAAAATGAGAAAAATCATTTTTGATGCATGAATTCTGTGAAAAAACAGCTATTTATTGCCCAAAACAATATAAATCGTAATATTTATGGCTATCGGTGTTATTTCTATAATAAATAATTTATATTTGGACTCCATACCCTGTAACAATAAATTTTATATTTCGTAGTTTATAGCGTTATACCAGTTATACCAATTATTACCAACCATTCTAATCCCAGTTGGATGAAGAAAAAATTACTGCCCTTATTCATTCTGTTTATACTTGGATTTGGATTTACTGCCCAATCACAAGGAACCACCTGCAATAATGGCGGTGTTAAAGTAACCCCAAAATGGACCGCCGAGCCATTCAACCACCAGGTTTTTATTGAAAATAAAGGTCAGTTCAATTCAGACATAAAAGGCAACAAGAAGGTCTTATACCAAGCGGTATTAGGTGCCGTGAAAGCATACTTTACGCCTGATGGCATCGTTTATAAATATGATGAGATTTCCAAAAATAAGGATAAGGACGATGAAGATAATGGCAAAGATGATGTGCCGACTGTGGTTTGTCATTATCTGAATTCTCAATGGATAGGCGCGAACCCGAACGTTACCATAGATGCCTCTCAGGAAAGGTCGGATTACTATACCTACCCCGTTGGTAAAAGCGGCACCATACAAGCTAATGCTTTTGAAAAAATAACCTATAAAAATATCTATCCCGGAATAGATATAGAATATTCATTTCCCAAGGGCAGTAAAGATGTAAAGTATGTTGTTATAGTTCATCCCGGCGCCGACCCATCGGTAGTAAAACTAAAATACAGCGGTGAAAAGCAAATGACGGTAGATAATGACGGTAATATAAAAATTAATACCGGATGGGGTCAATTTGTGGACCATGCTCCTGTAAGTTATTATGCCGAAGACCATAATTCCGTTTCATCCGGATATAAACTGGAGGATTCGGAAGAATCGTTTGCAGTAAATAATATTAATGCCACTAAAACTTTGATGATTGACCCGGTTACCACCAACTGGAGTACCAACCCTAATCTTACAAATTCTTCGGGATATGATGGCGCCTATGATGTAGATTACGATAATCAGGGGAATGTGTATGCCTATGGCGGCTATGACCCCTTTCAGCTGGTTAAATTTAACAGTGCGGGGGTAAAACAATGGACATATACAACCGCTTTTCCGGTTGAAACGGTATATGGAGATTTTTGTGTAGATAAAGTTACCGGTGAAAGTTATGTGGCTGAAGGTATCGATAATATTACCGGCGCGGCAGTGGCAAAAATAAACACCAATGGTGGGCTTATGGCTACTTTCCCGGGTACCGGAGGTATGCTGGAAATATGGAGAATGGTATTCAATCCATGTACCCGTCAGGCCGTAATTGGTGGAGGTGGTGTTAATACTCCCATT
>CAIWVW010000079.1 GCA_903916255.1 uncultured Bacteroidota bacterium | reverse complement strand
ATATTTTGCACTTTACGGTCGATGGCAAAAATAAAGAAGGGCTTAATGGAGAGATTAAGCGTAAGTACCAGAATAAGATTGGTGATGAAAGTTTTCTTCATTCTTTAAAATGAGGGGCAAAAATAGTATTTATAGTTATAAGTTATGAGTTATAAGTTATTTAAGAAATTAAGCCTGAAATCTGGTCATAACTTATAACTCATAACTTATAACTATTTTTGTGCAATGGGAAACCTGAAAATAGTATCGCTTAAAGAACCCGACCGGTTTGCTTTGGACAAGGCTTCCCTCGCCAATAAAAACCTGCATTTGTCTATTGAGGTAAGAGAGGTGAATTTATTCGCCTGCCTGCTCGACAAAGACGATAATGAGTATCTGGCGTGGGCATCTTATGCCAGAAGAGACGGACACGATTCAAAGCGGTTGGCGGAAAACATATTGAAAGAGGAAATGCTGAATTATAAATGTTCTTCTTCTTCGGTAGTGTTTACACACAACAGCGCGATGCTGATACCTTCCGCGTTTTTTTCGCCGGAATCAGTAAATGATTATTTGAAGCAGCAAAACCTGATTAAACCCGGAGAAACACCCTGTTCCGATTTTATAAAAAATAACGATTGTTACAGCGTATATGCGGTGGATACCAACGACTATAACCATTTGAAAGAGAAGTACCCGCAAGCTGTTTTCAGGCACCATTCATCCATATTTGTGGAATATATTCTGGCCCTGCATAAGGATAGCAACCGCAACGAGGTGCATGTGTACATCTTCAACGGCTATATGGATGTGGTTGCATTGCAAACCGGAAAATTGCTGCTTTATAACCGCTATCAGATTCAAACCGCCAACGATTTTACGTACTTTCTGCTTTGGGTATATGAAGAACTTAAACTGAAACCCGACGACTCTCCCTGCTTTTTATATGGAGAGATTTTGGAGAAGTCGGAGATGTTTGATATGGCGTGGCGGTATTTGAAAAATGTCCGCATTGCGGATAAGACAAACAGGTTCACTTTTTCGCCTATGGTCGACAGTCTGCCGGCGCACAGATATTATTCCCTTTTTATGCAATATCTATGTATATAGGCGGAGGCGATTTTAAGGGCCGGAAAGTACCCTCGAAATATCTCCCGATTCGTCCGACAACGGGCAAGGCAAAACAGGCATTATTTAACATTTTACAGAACCAATTTGATTTTACAGAATGTGATGCGCTCGACCTTTTTTGCGGTACCGGAAGTTTAACTTATGACCTTGCTTCAAGGGGCTGTAAACAGGTTACAGCCGTTGATATCAGCAATGGATGCTGTAATTTTGTCAGAAAAAATGTCAAAATATTTGGACTTGAAAATGTAATTGTAATAAAGAGCGATTCACTCTCATTTTTAAGGAGTCATGCCGAACCATTCGATATTATATTCTGCGACCCGCCATACGAATATCCGCATTATCCCGTTATTCCTGACCTAATTTTTAGCCGAAATCTGTTAAAAGAGAATGGTTGGCTTATTATTGAGCATTCCAAACGGACTTCCTTTGCCGACCACCCCAATTTTTTACAACAAAGAGCTTATGGCGAGGTTAATTTTAGCTTTTTGGCCGGAAGCCCGGCAGGCAAATAATTTGGGCGTTCTTCAGTGCGAAAAAGGAACCCTGTTTGTCGGCAGACAGGGAAGCAATCTTACCCATGATTTTAGAGCGGAAAAAAGCTCCACAGGAGCACCCTGTTTGTAGCATAAAAACACACTAAAAAATGGAGCGCCTTAGGTGCGTTCTGTTAGTAAAAAACAGGCCCACTCCTAACGGAGTTTGATTCCTTTATTTTGAAAATTACTACAAACAGTTTGCTCCGATGGAGCATATCTATTTCTTCCCTTTCTTAGCCTTATCTTCCTTCTTCTTAAAAGCACTTTTCCCCCGGAAAATTTTGCTGAACATACCATTTCCTTTTCCGCTGAAATAGCTGCCGGGGTTTAAGCTGGAAGTGATGGCATATTGATTGGCAGTATCGGCTTGGTAGGCTTTAATAATAGCGGGACTGAAACCTTTGCCTTCCACTTTTAGGGTAAACAAGGCTTGTTTGCCGTTCGTATCAAACTTATTAATAAAGGTGCCGTAATTTTGGTTGGATATATCTTCAATGGTTTTGGCTGCGCTTAAAGAGTCAGGCATCGTATTATCTCCGAAGACCCAGCTTTTGCCGCTGTCTTTTTGAATTACAAAACCACTGTCGGCAGGGTAGGTGCAGGTGAGTTTCCTCCAGTTTGCATATTCGCCGGGCATCACTTTTTTGTCTCTCCAGTTGTCGAATTCATTGTTGATGTTCATAGTTAGGAACCCATCGATTGCATACACTTCCTTCTGTCCCGATATGCGGATATAACTGATAGCTTTTTTCTGTTCAGGAATATAGGAGAAGCGGCCAACCACAACATCCACCACTGTATCTTTACCATAGAGGAAAACCACACGGGTGCCGAGGGTGTCATTTACATTAAATTGTTTCCAGTCTTTGGGGTCGTTCGAGCCAAGCCTGTCGGGGCTTATACCTTCTACCAGCGAAATAAGATAATGCGCTGCACGCGGCTCGGCGCGGGAAGTAACATCACCCTGCGAGATGTACCAATCCTTTCCTTTCTTGGTGAATATATAGGGCAGTTCATTTTGAGCACGCACTCCCTTAGGACTATTATCGAGTTTTTTTTCAAAAATTACCATGCCTGTCAGCTTGGCGGAATCTATTTTGGGGATTAAAGCAGTCTGAAAAGTGTTTTCGCTTTTGCGGCTGCTGATGTAGCGCAATATACCAAAAACAGCCAGCGCAACCAATAATATAAGCAGTAATGTTTTGTTGCCGAGTTTTTTAATCATACGAAGTAATTTTATTTTATTATTGATAAGGTTAAAATATTAGGGGCATAATTTCTACTAAGGTTTAAAGGCATGATATAAATTTCTATATCTTTTGAATTTTAACCTTAGTAGAAAAATATTCATACTTGGATTTTACCTTATTACCTTATTTAGATAAATGTTTAATGGGTTGTATTGTTTTCTGATAAAATTTTATAAACTCATCATACTCTTCTGAGAAAGTCACTTTGCGATGGTGTTTAGGTTGATTAAGGATATACTTGCAAACTTTATCAATATCCGACTTTGATACAGAAAAAGCAGAGGCGGATTCTTGCCATGCAAAGGGATGGCTGCATAATTTATTTTGAGTAATGAATTGTTGCGAACTTTCAGCAATAATAGAAGCTAATGCTTCTTCTGATAATTTCGGAGAGCGGGAAACAAGCAAATGTATATGTTCAGGATTGGCATAAATAGCATATAAATGAGAATCGTTATTGTTTACAATGCCGGTAATATATTTTTCAATACGTTCCCTGTTTTGTTCCGAAATGAGAGGTGTGCGATGTAATGTTGTAAATACAAAATGAGTATAGAGATTATTGTATTCAATTTTCATTTTACTTGAAAATAAGGTAATAAGGTTTAACTTCAATTAATTTTACTTTTCTACTAAGGTTAAAAGGCAGAGAGGGATTTAAATATATTTTGAATTTTAACCTTAGTAGAAAAAACATGACTCCAAGATATTATTTTAACCTTATTAGTTTATTCTAATCGCACGCTTAATCATAAATCTCCTCCATTCGTTTGGTGCGGATTCTCTTTTTCACCTGCATACGGATAATTCCATAAATGATAACCAGCAGCAGTGGTAATGAAAAATTAAATGCTTTCAGGAATAGTTTCTGTCCGTCGTTTACTTCTTTAATAGGTACAAATTTTTCCACTTTGCTGCGTAACTCTATTAGTCCCGTATTGTCAGAGAGCCAGTCAACCGAATTGGCAAACAAATCCACATTATCCTGTTCCAGTTTCATGGCTTGCTTTCCGCTTCCGTTAACGGCAAAATCATTATTGGCAACTATAATGATGCGGGCATTTTTGTTGCCATCCACACCACTCACGGCTGCTGCTACCACCAAATTAGAAAATGGAAATTCAGATTGCTGCCATTTATGTTCCAAATCGAATTTGGCGGGTATTTCTTTCAATCCCGATTTATCGGAAGTGAATGCCAATGGCGTAAATTTTACTTTGTTTGTATCTCCGGTAAATAATATGTCGGAGGTAAATGCCAGCAAAACAGAGCGCAATTCTTTCGTTACCGGATGGTTTGCAAACGTACCAATCATTGGCAGGAAAGGGAAGGAGATATTAAAATTCATTCCATTTTGTGGAACGGTAACATTTCCGCAACTGGCATCTATAACATATTTATTGTCGAGAATAATACCCTTCTCCGCAAGCCAACCGGACAGGTTAATATTATTGCCAAGCCTGCCCACCCCATTGCGAAGGTCTGCGGTAAGGCCGCTGTAGCCAATGAGCAATTGTCCGCCGCGCGCCAAAAATGCATCCAGTTGATGCAGTTGACCCGGACGGAATGTATCTTTCGGGCTGATGAGCGCAAGGGTATTATATTCTGCGGGAATGGGTGTTACGTCGCTCAATTTTACCTCCTGCATAGTGTGAAGGGCGTTCACCGATTCCGCTACTTGCGGCATATCTGCCAAAGGCGGTTCGCCATTGCCTTGCAGCAAACCGACCACCGGTTTTTTATCGATAGAAAGCTTTTTAATGCTGTTCGATAAATCGAATTCCAATGAACCGTTCGGGTCGATAATAGGCAACACATCTGTTTTGTCGCCCATTTTTACAACGGCGCCAAGGTAAACCTTCACGGTTTTCATTTCATCCTTTTCCCGCATCTGCACAGGGTTTGGATATACCCCGTTTTTTTGCGCAATTTTTTCCAGGCTGTCGCTCTTATTCGGATTTACAAAATTAAATACCACTTTATTTCCTGAACGGGCCGCATATTCCGTCAGCATATCTTTAAATTCGGAACGGGCGCGGGCAATGGCCGGTATGGAGTTTTCGGAATAGTAAGCCGTAATGGTTACCGGTTTGGTAAGTGAAGCTAATATATCGTTGGTGGGTTTGCTGAGGGTGTATCGCCTGTCTTTGGTAAAATCTACACGGAAAAAATAAAAATAGGAAAACACATTCACCACCAAAATGATGGCTGCCATCAATAAAACACCGGTTGTTAAATTCTGACGTTTGTTCATTTTTCTTTTTATTCCGAAGTATTGCGTTTAGCCAGTGAAACTTCCGCCATCACCAATCCGAGGAAAACAATGCTGCCAAAATAAATCAGGTCGCGGCTGTCGATTATTCCCCGTTTAATTCCGTCCATGTGTTCTTTCATGCTGAAATAATTTACCACCTCTCCCGCAGTACCGGTAAGGTTGCTGCCCACCAGCCCGAATAAGAAATGGAAAAATATTCCGGTGAAAAGGGCCAGTAAAAATGCCACCACCTGATTACTTGTTATGCTGCTGGCAAATATCCCGATACTTATATAGGCGGCGCTCATAAGCAAAAGCCCCAGGTATCCGCAAAGCACCACGCCACTGTCTATTTTGCCCAGATACATTACTGTGAAATAATAGGGCAGGGTGCAGAGCAGTGCAATAAATATCAGCATAAAGCAAGCTGAAAACTTACCCCATATTACCTGCCAACCTGTAACCGGTTTGGTAAGGAGCAATTCTATGGTGCCGCTGTTGTTTTCTTCGGCGATGGAGCGCATGGTGAGTGCGGGAATGAAGAAGAAAAGCGTCCAATAGGCAGTATCGAAAAAGGATTGCAGGCTCGCCTGTTTCGTAAAAAAAACATCGGAACCGTAGAACCAGGTGAAGAAACCGCTGAATCCTAAAAACGCAATCAGCAAAATATAGGCTATCAGCGAATCGAAAAACATCCGCAGTTCTTTTTTTGCAATTATGAGTGCCGGTCTGTTCATAACTAACTTATTGTTAAATCATGGAAAATATCTTCCAAACTTGTTTCGTAAGGCACCATTTCGGTAAGTACCCAGTTTTTATCTACACACATTTTATATATGTCGCGCTTGGGTGCGGCAAATTTATCGGCCTGTACTTCAAATGTGTTTTCTTTTCCTGCTAATGCTTCGACAGCCATAATCGATGGCACCCCGCGGAGTGCATTTATAATTTCGGACTCCTTGCCATCTTCAATTTTCACGCGGATAACTTCCCTTCCTTTGGCTTGTTTGCGCAGGGTTTCGGGAGTACCGTCGGCTACAATATGTCCTTTGTTTATAATAAGAATGCGGTCGCAGGTGGCTTCTACTTCCGGCAGAATATGAGTGCTGAGAATAACGGTTTTTTGCTTGCCGATGTCCTTAATCAGCTTACGTATTTCTATAATCTGGTTCGGGTCGAGGCCGCTGGTAGGTTCATCTAATATAAGTACCTGTGGGTCGTGAATCATGGCGTGGGCTAAGCCTACCCGTTGGCGGTACCCTTTGGAGAGTTCCGCAATTAGTTTATGCTTTTCACCAATCAGGCCGCAGACTTTAATCATTTCCCGCACACGCTGATTTACCTTTTCTTTAGGCACTCCTTGCAATCGGGCTGAAAATTCAAGGTAGTCCATAATTGGCATATCCAGATAAAGCGGGTTGTTTTCCGGCAGGTAGCCAATCAGTTTTTTCACCTCTTCCGGATGGGTAATAACAGAATAGCCGCCCACTTCCACATCGCCTTCGCTGGGCGCGATATAAGAGGTAATTACTTTCATGGTAGTGCTCTTTCCAGCTCCGTTGGGGCCAAGGAATCCAAGCACCTCCCCCTGGTTCACACGGAAACTGATGTTATCAACGGCTTTGAAACCATTGTACTTTTTAACCAGATTTTTTACGACTACTTCCATGTATAAGAGGCCTGTTTTTTCAGGGAAGCCAAAATTAAGCCCTATCTATAAAAGCACATGTTAAAAAATGTTAATAGATTGAATGTGAGGAATTCTATCTGGTTGAGTAATTGAGACTGCTTCGTTCCTCGCAGTAACGAACAGAGCAATAATACGTCATTGCGAGGAACGAAGCAATCTCTTTAACATATTTCTTCTAAAAATTTGCTACGTTTGTTCAGGTTCAACCATATGAATAAAAAGACAAAAGCAGTTAAGATTCTCAGTTATGTTTTTGGAATATTGCTTGTAATAAGCGTATTTAAAAACATATCCTACCCGCTAATGTGGGCCGATGAAAGCATGACTGCCATGGGCTCGGAGAGGGTAGTGGAGTACGGTTATCCCAAAGCGCATGACGGGAAAAATGTAGTGAACGATATGTTTTGCAACACACCCCGCGTAGGCGTGAATGCTAAAGACGATGCCTTTATTGGTGGCGCAAACTGGGGGCAATACTACATTGGAGCCATTGGCTATAAACTGGCTAATGGAAGTGAGGATATATATACCAAGACAGGAATTTTCCGCTCTGTATTTGCTGCGGTTGGGTTGCTGGGCTTATTTTTACTTGCCTATAATATGTCAGGTTTTTTTGAAGATGAATTTCAAAAATTTTTGTTTGTTTCATTATTTCTATTGGCAGAATTGATATCCGTATCTATGGCATTACACCTGCGGGAAGTGAGATATTACTCTCCCGCATTGTTTTTCAGTTCAGCCTTAATAGCATTATATGTGCGGCACAGGTTTTATAAGCCCATCAATAATATTCTTTATTGTGTTTTACTTGCCGTTCTGCTTTGGGTCATATTCAATATGTTTTCTCCCTTATATTTTATATTTATTTCGGCTATAGGAATTTCAGAAATTTTTTATATTCTTCAAAACTTGAAAACGCATGGATGGAAGGAGGCCATTCGGCCTTCCGTTCCGGCGATAGCCGCAATAGGCATGTCTTATGCAGGAGTGTATCCCTTATTGGGATATTTCAAAACGTTTGAAATGAAAGCCATACTGGATAGTTTTTACCATTTTAATTCCGACATGTATTGGTGGCATTTCTCCAATGAAGTACGCTACTTCGGAAAACTGGAGCTGCTGTGGCTGGCGGTGGCTATGCGAAGCCTTGTTTTTGCAAATTATAAAACCGTTTTTAAGGAAAAGCCAAAAAATTTCCGGGCATCTAATTATCTTTCCCTGTTGTTTGTGGTGTTCTTGTTTTCTGTTCCGAATATCGATTCGCCGATGTTTACAAGGTATCTCATCTATATGCAGCCGGTATTGGTCATTATCGCCTTGTTCGATTTCATATATTTATTGAAAATTTATAAAAGCGGAGCCTCTAAATTAGCAAACGGTGCTACTATACTTGGTATACTATTTATAGGATTATTCGGATTACCTGTTATAAATAACCTTCCATTTATCAGCGGGCATTTATACGAAATGACCCATCAGTATAAGGGCCCGCTGGACTATACCATACCTTATATTAAAGCAAACTACCCCAAACCGGAAGACCTGTCAATAGCCACTAATTATGAAGAAACAAGCTATATGTATTATTTAAAAAGCAAAGTTATTGTCGGCTTTGTGGGTAATAATTTACCGGAGGATACCGTCTTTCAGCCCGATATTATTTCGTACAGGCAATCACTCGGCAGTAATTTTGCAGGAGTTTTTAACCTCTATTTAAAACGCGCCAATTATACTCGCACGTCCTTTCCGGGAAAGGATATTCCTGTGAATAACATTCCCGAACTGAATTTCGATATGCCGCAGTATAACCACTATTTCAAATCTGCCGAAACGGATGATGAACAGAAGCAGGTGGGCTTGCTGATAAAAATGCGATAGTGTTGTAAGGTTTTAATTATTAGCAATATCTTTCCGTTTTTCTTCTGCTAAGGTTATAGTTCCTGTTTTAACCTTATTACGAATGGCTTCCGTCCTATAACTCCATGGATGAACGGCCATAAAATAACAGCAAATGAAATATCGGGTCGAATTGTTTGCCGCCTTCACTTTTATCGAAAATCATAAATAATTTTTTATCGCCATATTTCCATTCGGTGGTAAAGTAAGTGGTGTGCCGGAAAAAACTACTCCGGCTTTCAGCATACTTAACAAGCATCCGGTTAATGAGCGTGTCGGGTTTGGCACGTCCTTTTTTTGCTTCGGCAAATAACGCAATGGTGCGGCTTTTTAATATGGAATAAGCGCTGTCGGTTTTATGGCAATAAGCATTGCCATCGGTAATATTGAGGCTGTAGGAGTCCAGCTTTTTACTTTCGAATGTAAAGCGCCATGCGCCGGTATAGCAGGTAAGCGTATCGGTTGCAATCCATGAGTCCGGGTGGTTTTCCACCTGCTCAGCCAAATTGGGGTGATGCTGCTTGAACGAATACCCGGTAATACCATTTTCTCCTGCTTTTTGAAAATAATTTCCGGTGCCGATAGATAAAATTTCCAAGGTGTATTTGCAACCCGGTTTCAAATCTTCTAACGATTGGGGAGGGGCATTCATCAAAGGCATTTTGTTTTTTTCGGGACGGCTTATGGTAACTGTCAAAATGTTGGAGCCCTTAACCCATTTTGCCGTGTAAATAGTATCAGTATTTAATGAGTCTTTACCAAAATAGGGATACCCGATGGCATGGGCGGGTTTTCCAAAGAGGTTGATATATTTTGAGGATAATCTGACAGCCGCCCTTATTAAGAGCCTTGAGCCTGATGACTCCGAGTCCGGATTTTGAGAACAGGGTCCTGAATACATATCAGATGTAAAATCATATCTCAGCAAAGTATCCTGCTGAATAAGATATTCCGAAGTGCCTTTTATTCCGTCCAGTGAATCTCTAGTGTATATCCATGAACTCATAGCGGAAGCGTCCGGTATCATTTTTGGGAAAATCTTTTTTACCTCGTCGAAAGGCATACCCGGTTTTAGCTTGTCGAGTTGGGCAAATGCAGAGAGCGGAAGAAAAAACAGCAATAAAAATTTTAGTTTCCGCATATAAATAATTTTAAACTCCTTTCAATTCATTTCTTCTGAACTCGGCGCAAAGTATAGCTGTTGCCATAGCCGCATTGAGCGACTCGGCACCGCCGCCAGCCCCGTGAGGGGATGAAGGTATTTTGATAGCATTGGTAATATAGGTGCTCAATTCCGGCGATATACCGTTCGATTCATTGCCTATTATCAATACACCGTTTGTGGTCAGTTGTTCTTTTAAAATATTTGCCCCATCCAGCTTTGCACCGTATACGGGTATTTGTTTTTCCCGGCATTGCTGCAACACATTGCGCAAATTTTTGTAATCGACCTGAATTCTCGCAATAGAGCCCATGCTGGCCTGCACCACTTTCGGGTTGTAAGCATCTACACATTCTGCGGTGCAGAAAATATATTTTATACCAAACCAATCGGCTATTCGGACAATAGTGCCAAGGTTACCGGGGTCGCGTATATCATCGAGTATTAATACCAACTCGTTGGTTAAATCAGGAATTGCAGAAGGGTCTGCGGGAATTCTGCATACGGCAAGGATATTTGGAGGAGTAGTAAGTGCACTTATTTTTTTCATTTCCGCTTCGGTAACCTTTGTGAATGGCTTACTACCATAGTAATCTCCTGAAGCGTAAATATGTACAATTTCAATATGGAGAGAGTTCAGCAATTCATCCACCATCTTCTTTCCCTCGGCAATAAATAGGTGCATCTGCTCCCTGTTTTTTTTCAGGTGGAGTGATTTTACAAGTTTAAGTTGTGCGTTTGAAAGCATATTATCTTTTTTTTGAGCTGTTAGCTTTTGGCTTATGGCTATTAGCCATTTGTATTGCTTTACGGACACTGCCCCCTTTCAATAATAATTTTTCCGCTTCTGCCGCGCTTATTCCCAGTTCATTTACAATCATGCGTGTGCCGCGCTTTACCAGTTTATTGTTCGACAGTTGCATATCTACCATTCTGTTGCCCTTTACCCTGCCCAATTGTATCATCACACTCGTGGAAATCATATTCAGAACCAGTTTCTGAGCCGTACCCGCTTTCATGCGGGTGCTTCCGGTAACAAATTCAGGGCCGGTTAATATTTCAATCGGGTGGTCGGAATTGGCAGATAATGGCGAATTTTTTGTACAGCAAATGGACCCCGTAAGTATTTTGTTTTTCCGGCATTCTTTTAATGCGCTTAACACGTATGGCGTAGTTCCCGATGCGGCTATGCCGATGACTACATCCTTTTTTGTAATCGTATGTTTTTTTAAATCTTTCCAGCCTTGCTTTTCGTCATCTTCGGCAAACTCTACCGCTTTGCGGATAGCCCCGTCGCCCCCGGCAATAAGCCCTATTACCAATCCCTGCGGCACGCCAAACGTTGGCGGACATTCCGATGCATCTACAATACCTAATCTACCACTTGTTCCTGCGCCCATATAAAATAAGCGTCCGCCAAGTTTTAGGTTTGAAACAATTTTAATTACTAATCGCTCTATGGCAGGAATTACCTTTTCAACCGCCAACGGAACGGATTTGTCTTCTTTATTAATACCGACAAGCAATTCACGCACCTTCATTTTTTCGAGGTGGTCATAGTGCGATGCTGTTTCTGTCAGCGGGAGAAGCGTTTTCAATAGTAAATTGTAAATTGTGAATGGTTAATGAATTTCATGCCGCATTTATTATTTACAATTTAGCATTTATAGGTTAACATTATTGCAGTGGTGGTGATGCAATTCTGTCGGCTACAATAAAAGAAGCCGGGTAATCTCTTTTCAACGTATTGTGAAGGCGAACTGCATCGAGGCGTTTGCGGCAATCGCCCGCGCTTACACGGAAATAGGGCTGTTTGTATGTAATATAGCAGGGGATGGAGGGATACTTTGCGTTAAAATCGGCTTTGGTTTTATTGGCGGCATTACGTTCCTGGCTGAAATCAATCTGCACCCTGAAACCCGGCGATGCGCCATGCGAATAGCTTTGATAGGTATAAATTTTTTGAACCGTATTTTTTACAATAGGCTGTTCATATATATGAATATTGGTATCGGGAAACGGAACAGCAGGAGCCATTACAACAGGAGCAGGTTTTGTAGTATCCTTAATTCCCTGCTGTACTATTGGTGCATGATAAATTCCTGTAACAACAGGTTTCACAGAATCGCTTTTTACCTGCCCTATTCCCAAAAAAGGAATAAATGTAAAAAGGAGAAGTATGCTAATATTAAAACTCTTCATGAGGACGACTTGGTATTAGAACTGGCACCTATTATCCACACCATTACCCAAACCAGCAGAAAAGGCGAAGTCATTTGAATGGACCAGGGAATAAATAGGGTTACAATACCACACAAAATAGCCATGGCAATAAAGCCTTTTACGGCTATTTCCTGGGTTTTATTACGTATGAGACGAAAGGGCATGGTGAAGAGTTTGAGCTACAAAGATAATATTACATAGATAATCCTGCTAAATTTGCGCTTCCCAACCTATTATTTATGAAAATACCCAAACTGAAATACCTCGTCCTTATTGCCTTTGTTCTTACTGCGCTGGTGGCTAAATTGCAAACACAATCATTAAAGAATAAGGCTATAATGCAGGCCCGCGAAATGGGCGATACCTTGCTGGCACGCTTCAATAACAAGCTTTATTACACATTAAAAACCAATAATAAGTGGAATGTGGTAAACGGTAAAATCGCTTTTCATGTATTCTCGCAGGCTGATACCTCGGGAGATTTTCAACTGGATTACCTTGCCGATAAAGCCGAATTGGTACGGCGTTTGCGCCATGGCGACACCATCCGCAACTGTTTTATGGGCGACATGAAACTTTCATTTACCGATTTCACCGATATATCGGTAACTGTTCCCGATACTGCGCCTTTAAAATATACCCCCCTTCGCGACCGCAAACGCACCCATGTTAAGCAGCAAAACGGAGCGCCCAAAATAGTGGCCCAAAGCCATCCTGCCCCGCACCGCAAGAAAAAGAGTATGGAAAGCATTCCTTTCAGCAAGCCAATTGTATTTAATAATTGTGTTTTCGGGCCTATTGTGGCAGATACATCTGCCGATATTTATGAGGCTTATGGCGCACAAAAGAAAAGGCTGGAATTTGAAGATGATGTGGTGCTGATAAACTGCACATTTATGGCAGGCGTGGAAATAACGAATTGCGACTTTAAAAAAGATTTCATAATAGCCGGACAGTTGTTAAGCGCTTCGCCTTCGCTTATCGATAACTGCGATTTTTGCGGGATATGCTACGTCTATAGTTCGCCGGAATTGGGCAACTGGCAAAGTTTTTTCAATTTTAATTTATGCACATTCAACGAGTCGTTGATTTTTACGGCAACCAATTCGAACAGGGCCCACTATTCCCTGGAGCGATGTAAAGTGAATGACGTGCTTTCCTTTGGCCGCAGCGTTCCCGATTATATTGCCCAAAAGTTCAGGCTTTATTATTCCGGTGCCGATTATTTCTACCGCCTGTATGATTACACCGATTGGTATGCCGAGTTTTTATCCAATAAATACAGCAAAGAGTACGAAATGGATGATGATACCTTGGAGGATTTTGCACCAAATGACCGCATCCTGTATAATGTATCTGTAAAGCGTACAAAAATAAAGTGCCTCGATATTGCGAATACCAATTTACAGGATTGCGATTTTGAAGATGTGGATATTGAAAAATGCGTGGATGTTTCCAATTCCAATTTCTCTTATTCTCCCGATTACAAGGGGAAGCAGGGATTGGAAGATATTTCTTTTCCGCGCACCGATGGCATAATATACGCATGGTATAAAACCTTTTCGCCGGAAGCATTTAAGTTGGGGAATTATCTTGAAAAAATACAAATCCATCCGCTGGTGCATGACTACTTTGACACTACTACCGATTTTATACAGGACAACTCGAATTTTTACAACAGCATTAAGGATTATGCCGCCAAAAAATTCACCAACGATGAATTAGTAACGAGCCTTAAAGCAAGGTATGAGCATGAAAAGAGCCAATGGCAAAGGAAATATTACCAAGCCCACATGCGCCACCCTGACGGCACGGGCGATTTTATTTCAAGTTTTTTCCATTGTTCGCTGGCATGGTTCCTCGAAGCCACTGTATCTACAGGCTATAAAGGCGAATGGCGGTTTGGCCTGTGGGTATTGTCTATTATTATTTTATTCAGCATTCTTTATTACTTCAAACATCACGATTCTATTATCGATTATCTGAATTCGATGTATAACAAAGGGGAAGCGGAAATAGCTAATTACTCTACGTTGAAAGTCTATAAATCATTCAACGGTTTCCGTGATTATATGCGCTGCCTATGGTTCAGTTGCCTGGTTTTTGTAGACCCAAGGTTGCCTATTACATTTTTCAACCTGAGGGTAGGCTTGTTCGGGCTGGTACTTGCAGAATGGCTTTGCGGGCTAACAGCTATCTTGTTATTCCTGATATTCCTTGCCAGTAACTATCCGTTTATACATAGTTTGATTGGAATATAGAGAGTTAGAGCTAAGAACTAAAAGCTAAGAGTTATTCAGTTTTAACCTTAGTAGAAAAATAGCCTCGAGCCTTTAAAACCTTATTAATAAGGTTAAAACTATACGGGTTTTTCTTCTACTAAGGTTTAGAAGTAAAGAATAATGCGTCTATCTTAATTCTCCAGAGACCCGGTTCCGTTGCCGGTCTTTTTAAGTATGGCTGCCGGCGGAATTACGGTTACTTTAAAATAGAGTGAGCTGGTAGGCGCAGCCGTATATAAATAGTACACATCGGCTTGTCCGTTTTCATATTGAAATATCATTTGGTCGCCCGATGCGATAATGTTGGTAAGCGGCAAAGCAATCCATGGGCCGGTAGCATTTGTCGATAAAGAAATTTCCACAGCATCTGAATCTGCATCGGTAATATAGGTATCGGAAAAACCCACTTCATAAGTTGAGCCTGCTGTAATGGTTGACCAGTCGGATGCGGCTACTGCATAAATAGTGGTTTTAATGTTTGCTGTGCCATTGCTTCCGTTCGTTCCGTTGGTGCCGGGATTACCCTGCGCGCCTGTTGCCCCGGTAGCACCATTGAGTCCGTTACTTCCATTTGAACCGGCGGGTCCGGCAGGGCCTTGTTTATCGCAGCTGATAAGAAATACCATCGTGGCAATAAAAATCCATTTCATTTTCATAGGATAGGAATTAAGTATGTAATAGTAAAAATACGGATTTCAGGAAACCCTAAAGAAATAATTTAGTTAATTCTGGGCCTGGCCTGCGCTGCTGCCGCTCTTTTTATTTATGGCGGAAGGGGGCGTAACGGTTATTTTAAAATAAACCGTGGCAACCGGGGCCGAGGTATAATTATATTGTGCGGTAACCTGGTAACGTGAGTAAGAAAACTCCATCTGGTCGGCACTGGATAAAAAGTTACTGTAAGGCAACCCATACCATGTTGCAGTGGCATTGTTAGCGGTGGATGCAGCCACGGTAACATAGTCGGAATCGGCTGCATTGATAGAGGAAGCTACAAGGCTGGCTGAAAACCCTAAGGAATTAGCCGACCAGGCAGAAACAGGCACCGAATCTATAATGGTTTTAACATTAGTGGCGCCATTGCTGCCATTGGTTCCGGAAGGGCCTTGTTCGCCCGTAGGGCCAATGGGTCCTTGTTTGGCGCAACTTACAAGCAGGGATATAGCGGCAATAAAAAACAGTTTCGGTTTCATTTACTTTTACAGATATAAAGATTTGGGCGTAAAAGTAAACGTTTTACAAATCTGATTGCGATTAAATTTTCAAACGCTACGTAAAAAGAAACTATTTACCTTTTTTTGACTTTGGGAGTAGGTATTACGGTTATTTTGAAGTATAGTAGCTGTGTTGGTGGGGATGAGTAATTATAAAAAAGAGTAATTGAATAATCAGTGTAACTGAAGTCCATTTCATCGCCGATAGAAAAGACGTTAGTGAATGGCAGCTGATACCATGCGGCTAGTGAAGAAAGTGAAAGCCCGGCATCCACAGTAACGATGGCTGAATCAGGATTTGTTATATATGGAACAGGTGCAATGGTAAATGTGTAAAAGTTTCCATTAACTACCCAGCTGGAGGGAGAAGCCGAGTCGAAAACTATTTTAATGTTTGGGGTGCCACTTGCTCCCGGGGGGCCTTCAGGTCCTGACGGTCCCGATGCCCCGGTTGCTCCTGTAGCCCCTGTAGCTCCTGTTGGTCCTTCGGGTCCTTGTTTGGCACAACCAATTATTAACGCAAGCAAAACGATAAATAACAATTTCATTTTCATAGTGTAAGGGTTTTAAAAATGAGTAAACGGCGGAAGGAAACGTTTATTATATGCATCCCCATTGCCCATCACACCCCTCTTCCAAAAAAAAATATATTTTTGCAGCCTCAAATCAAAAAATACGTAATAAAATGTCTCTAAAGAAAATTACAGAACTACTTGGAAAAGATGCTGATAGCTTACTGAATCACCAAAGTAAAACCATATCGAAAGATATGATTCACCATGCAGGACCCGATTTTATCGACCGCACGTTTGCTTTTAGTAATCGTAACCCACAGGTTTTGAGAAGCCTTCAATCTATTTATGGCCATGGCCGCCTGGCAAATACGGGCTATGTATCGATTCTTCCGGTTGACCAGGGTATAGAGCACAGCGCAGGCGCATCTTTTGCACCTAATCCTATCTATTTCGATTCGGAAAATATTGTAAAACTGGCTATTGAAGGCGGTTGCAATGCTGTAGCTTCCACCTATGGCGTATTGGCTTCCGTATCACGCAAATATGCCCACAAAATTCCTTTTATAGTAAAGATTAACCACAGCGAAATGCTTACCTACCCGAATAAGTTCGACCAGGTGATGTATGGAACCGTACAAAGCGCATGGGAAATGGGCGCTGTGGCGGTTGGAGCAACTATCTATTTCGGTTCGGAAGAAGCTACCCGCCAATTGCAGGAAGTAGCCGAAGCATTTGAACTGGCACACCAACTTGGAATGGGAACCATATTATGGTGCTATCTGCGTAACAATGCATTCAAAAAAGATGGCGTTGACTATCATGCTGCTGCCGATTTAACAGGACAAGCCAACCACCTGGGTGTAACCATACAAGCCGATATTATTAAACAAAAACTACCTGTTAACAATGGGGGTTACAATGCCATTAAATTTGGCAAAACCAGTCCATTGGTATATGAAAAATTGACTACCGACCATCCGATTGACCTTTGCCGCTATCAGGTAGCTAATTGCTACATGGGCAGAATCGGGTTGATTAACTCCGGTGGAGAAAGCAAAGGAGCGTCAGATATGGCTGAGGCAGTTACAACAGCAGTAATAAACAAACGTGCCGGCGGACAAGGGCTTATTTCCGGACGTAAAGCGTTCCAAAAACCGATGAAAGATGGTATCGAGCTTTTGAATATGATACAAGATGTGTATCTTGCAAAAGAAATTACACTTGCCTAACAGCAAGAATTAGTAATTAATAATTAGTAATTAAAACGGAAAATGTCATACAAGAAAAGAGTTACGCATTCGCAATACGAATCGTAAATTTGTATAGATATCTTACCGAGAAGAAAAATGAGTATGTCTTATCAAAGCAAGTATTAAGGAGCGGAACATCAATAGGGGCTAATATAGAAGAGGGAATAGGAGGTCAATCGGAAAAAGATTTTTATGCTAAGTTGAATATTGCATACAAAGAAGCACGAGAAACGAAATATTGGTTAAGACTTATAAGAGATACAAACTATATTACGGAGAAAGAAGCAAAAGCGTTAATTGATGATTGTGATGAAATACTGAAAATCATTACAGCGATTATAAATACGATGAAAAAGAAGTTTAGCTCGCAAAGCGAGAATTAGTAATTAGCAATTAGTAATTAATATTGGAGAACATGAACACGTACCAAATTTTAATTACTGAATTTGTTTTAAATTACTAATTACTAATTATTAATTACTAATTAGAAAAAGACATGGCCGATAGCTGGTTTCAACGAATAAAAGAGGGTATAACCACTTCCACACGGGAGAAGAAAGAAACTCCCGAGGGGCTTTGGTATAAATGCCCTATGTGTAAAAAAATTATTCCTTCGGAAGAGCATCTTGCAAATGCTTTTGTCTGCCCGTCGTGCGAGTTTCACGACCGTATCGGTTCCATAGAATATTTCTACCTGCTGTTCGATGACAATAAATTTACCGAACTGAATGCCAACATTGCTCCGGCTGACCCCTTGAGTTTTGTGGATACCAAAAAATATAACGAGCGGTTAAAAGCCACCCAGGGAAGTACCAATCTTACCGATGCCATTCGTACAGCCGCAGGGCCCATGAATGGCCGCGATGTGGTAATCGCTTGCATGGATTTTAAATTTATAGGTGGCTCTATGGGTTCGGTGGTAGGCGAAAAAATTGCCCGCGCCATCGATTATTGCATAGAACATAAAATGCCATTTATACTCATCTCCAAATCGGGTGGGGCGCGGATGATGGAAGCTGCTTTCTCACTCATGCAAATGGCTAAAACTTCCGCTAAGCTTACCTTGCTGGCAGATGCTAAATTGCCCTATATTTCTTTGCTTACCGACCCTACCACGGGCGGCGTTACAGCTTCTTATGCCATGCTTGGCGATTTGAACGTTGCCGAACCCGGTGCACTTATTGGTTTTGCAGGCCCAAGGGTAGTGAAAGAAACAATTAAAAAGGATTTGCCGAAAGGCTTTCAAACCTCGGAATTCCTATTGGAACATGGCTTTCTCGATGCTATTATCAACCGCAAGGTGATGAAAGAAAAACTTACTCACCTGATTGGCATGTTGATGAATGACGAGGCGAAGGCTTCGTGAAAAGTGACTACCATCTTAAATAGTTAAAGTAACCATTAGTTACGGTATCAGTTTCAATATTTGGTATTGTATCATTACCATTTACTATTCCAAACTTTGATTCAGCTACAAAACTAAAAGTTCCTGAAGCTACATGATTAATGGTATCTAAGAGCGTTAGGTTTACAATTCCTGTATGCAGGCTGTCTGTATAGTAATTTACGTAGTAATTATATCTCGGTTCATCATAACTATAAATGCCACTATCCTTATTTGAAAGAATATATTTACCTGTAGATTTGGTATATAATTTTATGTTCACAGAATAAGTTCCATCTATTGATTCTACTGGATCGTAAGAAGCATAAATCACTAAAACATTATTTTTGTATGTTAAGCTGTAACTACCGTATGAATAGCTAACAGGATTATTTGAAGTAACTATATTACCCCCATTATCAAATCCAACGGTTGTGTTTGATAAAATATCTGACGGAGGATAAACCACCTTCTTATCGCAAGAAACTCCAACTATTGCTGCAAAAAGCAAAATAAATAAATAGTTTTTTGCCTGATTCATAGAACAAAGATAAGAAAAACTTACTCACTTAATCGGAATGTTGATGAATGACGAGGCGAAGGCTTCGTGATTAGTTTACCACTTTAAATTAGTAAAAAAGCCATTTTTAATACTGGCTACATCTCCGTTTACAGTGGGTGATTGCATTTCACCTGCATAGCTGCAAGTTCCCGAAGCAACATGGTTAATAGTGTCCAATACAGTAAGTGTTACTTTCCCTGTATGAATACTGTCAGTACAGTAAATGTAACTCGTGAAAGTGGAAGAATTCTTTACCGTATTTTCAAAATAACCGATATTTTTATTCGAGAGCAGATATGTCCCTGTATCCTTGGCATGAAGCTGAATATACCAGTATTCGCCTGTTCCTGGGCCATCCCAGGAATAGTAGAGAGAGACAAATAAAACATTCCCTGTATAAGTTATACCGTAAGTAGTAGCCGGCCATAAGTTGGTATAATCAATCCCATTAAAACTTACATCAGGAGAGCCGTAAACTATTGCTGGTTGTGTGGTAGCAATAGACGCAGCAGTTTCAGGATAAACCACTTTCTTATCACAAGAAACTCCAACTATTGCTGCAAATAGCAAAACAAATAAATAGTTTTTTGCCTGATTCATAGAACAAAGATAAGAAAAATATAAGTTAAAACTTATATCCTAACCCTGCTGTTGCGTTAAAAAGTGCAATAACAAGGTTGTTTCCGTAAAAGGTGCCGGAAGTAAAAGTATTTCCACTGTTCATATCTACCAGTTGGTAAGAACTACCGGTGCTGTAAGTGGAATATTCATATTCCAGCAATCCGCGTAAAAATAAGTGTTTCGTAATTTTTATATCCAGGTGCATGCCCATTTCAAATGCGAAATTCTGCATGGAGTGTGCATTTAGTTGCATCGTATAATAGTTATATGTGTACACACCGTTTTGGCCTGTCTGGTAAGTTGCCGTGCCGGTCATAGCCGGAGTTTTATTAATCAAATCACCAATCATGCAGCTAATACCAAACCTTATAGATCGGCCTTCCCAGCTTTTTGTAATACCATAAAGTATGGAGTAATTGGTGTAGCTATAGGTTCCGCTTGTAGATACATTGGTAATAGGCATAAAAGTAGGAGAATAAGCGCCGGACCAGGGATTGGGAGAGTCAATCAACAGGGCAGCTGTTTTAGTCATGTATCCGTTGCCATCAATTCCATTTTGAATGCAGGAAAACATTCCGGTCATTTCCCAGCCTTTATAAATAATTAACCCGGCTGTAACAGAAAGTGCAGTTCCGCTTTTGGCATATCCTGCATCATTGAAACTCCAGTTGCCGGTTGCATCATCCTGAACGGCATAGCTGCTGACTCCATACCCAATGGGGAATGGTGAACATGTGCCACCCGATACAAGAACGTAAGGCGTTAATTTCCATTCGTAGGCTGAGGAATCATGTTTGGAAGCGGTAGCTACCCGTGAACGGGTAATTGTATAAATAGCCCCGTTTGCATACTTTATATAATTTACCTGATACGTATAAAGCGCCATTAAAATTTCACTCGGTGGTTGCGTATATATTATTTCGTCGTTTTTAAAGGCGGAAATTTTTACCCCCATACGTTCCCCGTTATTTAAAACAATGGTATCCTGAGCCGAACAAAGTGAAAAACTAAAAATGAAGAATGAAAAATAGATGAGGAGGTTTTTCATTGAAGTATCTTTGATTGCTATTTCAAATATAACTGATTATTAAATACAAATGACGAACAGGGACTATGAATTCAGTGAAGAACCGGAAAATATCTCCATCCACTTGGCAAAAACTATAAACTTAAACATGCGACCTTCGCCTGGCCCGTCAGGTTGATTGAAGAGGCTTTCGTAATCCTTTAAAATGCTTTTGGTATCGAGATATTCCGATAGTGCAGTATTATCAAACAAATGTTTTACATCGTTTCTTATTTCAGCAATCCATTGGCGGTTGGGTGTCAGGTAGCCTTTCTTATCCTGCCTGTCGAGTATGGCATCGGGCGTTATGCCGCGCATGGCTTTGCGCATAAGCGATTTCAATTCTCCGTTTACAATTTTTACCGATGAAGGCAGGGAGAAAACATACTCGATTAAATTTATATCATCGGAAAATGGGGTGCGCGATTCCACCGAATGCCACATGGAGCAGCGGTCTTCGCACTTTAAATATGTTTTTAAAAGGGTATTGTTAAAGTCCTTGTTCAGGGCTTCATTCAGCGTGTGGTTATCTTTTTCCTTTTTAATTCTATTCACATTCCGTTGCAGAAAATCCCTGTTCAGGTATTTCAATTCCGGGTGAATTTTTAAATGCACGTTCAGTTGCTGTGATGCAGGTAGATTACCAATATATTTTTTTAAAACGAGATTAATGAAATACCGTTTTTGCTGGCCGGTAATTTTGGCCTGTTTTATAAACTCGCCAATACCCTTTTGCTGCAATGCTTCCCGCAGATAATAGAAATAATAATTTCCATAGCCGCCGAATAATTCATCGCCGCCTTGTCCGTCGAGCGCTACTTTTATACCGTTTTCATTTATCAGGCGCATCACCTTGAATTGCGCATAGGTACTGGTGTTCCAAATGGGTATATCCTGGCAGTATATTAAGTTGTGCAAGTCTTTCAGCAGTTCCGATGACGAGGGAAAAGTGTAATGTGCATTCGAGTGAGTGTGGTCTGAAACAATCTTTGCCCAATGGCTTTCATCAATGCCTTTATCGTTGAAAGAAGCTGTAAACGTATTAAGCCCCTTGCCTGTCAGTTTGTAAATGGCGCTTACGATGGAAGAACTGTCAAGCCCGCCGCTGAGGCAGGATGCAACTTCAACATCGGAACGCAACCGCAACCGCACCGAATCGATAAAAAGCGATTGTATTTTCTCGGCAGCTTCTTTTAAATTGAAACCCGAATCGTTGTAGTTGTTGGAGTAGGGGAGTGTGTAGTATTTCCATTTTTTCGACTCTCCTGTTTCCATATTCACAGTTAGTGAATGGGCCGGGAACAGTTCTGAAACCCCTTTAAACATTCCCTCTTCTTCCTCTTCCATAGTGGAAAAGAGCCAGTAATCGAATATGGCTTTTTCATTGGTTTTGCCATCTGTAAGTCCGGCAGCAATCAATGCTTTTTGTTCCGATGCAAAAGCAAAATGGTTTTCGTTATGTATATAATAAAATGGCTTAACGCCAAACCTGTCCCTACTGGCGAAGAGTTGTTTTTTATTTTTATCGTAAATAACGAGTGCCCACATGCCATTGAAGCGGTTTACACACTCATAGCCCCATTCAGCGTAGGCTGCAAGTATTACTTCGGTATCTGTTGCGGTGTGAAAAGTATATCCTTTTTTCTGCAATTCTTCCCGCAACTCGATATAGTTATATATTTCGCCGTTGTAGGTAATCCATAAAGTTTTAGCAGCGTTACAAAGCGGCTGGTGGCCTGCTGCGGTAATATCTATAATGCTGAGGCGGCGGTGTGCCAGCACTGCCTTAATATCATCCCTGCTTTCTAATGCCAATATTGGTTTGTGAAGTATAGAGGAATTGATAATAGATTGCGGAGTGTCCTTTGAAAAAACTGTTATTTCATCTTCATTGCGGATAAGCAGATAGCCTTCCCCATCCGGCCCGCGGTGGCGGATGGTATCGTTCATGCGTTTGGCTGTGCTAACCAAATCTGCATTGTTTTTTTTGAAGAAAACTATTCCCGCTATGCCGCACATTTTATCAAAATTTGTTCTTAAGCACCATTTTGTAAATATCTGTAAATTGCTTCGATACCGCAGCAGGGCTTACTTTTTCCAATACCATATTCCTGATTTCGGAAGCAGTATAAACACCCTTATTCTTAGAAATCTCCTCCATAGCCTGCAGCAATTGCTCTTCATTTTTGTAATTAATCAGCACGCCATTTTTTGCATTTATAAAATCGGGTACATCACCTACGTTGGTGCCAATTACAGGCACTCCGCACATAAAAGCTTCCAGCATTACGCAGGGCAGGTTTTCGTAATTGCTGAACAGAAGGAATCCGTTGGCTTTGTTCAGTTGTTCCGCCAATTCATTTCCTGCTTTCTTGCCAATAATATTTACCCCTTCACATTCAGAAAGCAATGGTTTCAACCTATCCAGGTTTTCTTTCTCCTCCTCATTCCAAATAATTGTAAATACCGATTTGGGATGTTGGGAATGAAATTTTTTAAACGCTCGCAGCATTCCGCTTATGTTTTTCTGCTCATCGTCTAACGAGGAAACATGAATGAAAGTATATGGGGCATCCTGTTGTTTTTTTTCTGTTTTAATAGAAAATATTTGAGGGTCTACTACATTTGGAATGGTGAAGTAGTTGTTTTTTAATCCCAGCGAAGTCATGGTTCTGCCCAGTTTGGCAGAGTCGGTAATAACGGCACCGGCATTGGCAACCGCAATCTTTGTTGCCAGCTTTTTTGCAAATCCTTTATAATGCCCGTCTTCCGGAAAGTAGCCTGTCCAGTGCTCGGTTATTACATAAGACACTTTCCAATTGTATTTTAAAAAAGTTGCGATTATAGAAACGGGGTAAACAATGTTGGCATTTATAAGGTCAGGCTTGCCGTGTTTCTTTTTATATAGGGTTAATACCTTTTTCCATGTTGAAAGATAGCGGGTAAGTTTAGCCAGCGTATAAAATGGAAACAGTTTAAACTTCGGTTGAGCATAGTATCCGCGAATGGTATAGATTCCGTCTTCTTCCGATTCTTCGATGGAATCCGTTTCTGCGGAACAAACAAAAATAGCCGACACATGGCAATCGATAGTATTGGCAGCTGCATGGCGCTTGATAAATATCCCGTTCAGCGGTTTTAATCTATGCGGATACCACGACGATATAAATAATATTTTCAGCTTCTCATTTCCCATTCAGCTTTCGACTCTTAATTTATATTTTCATCCAGTCGCTCAAATCCCTGTTCAGCATCTTTCCGAGTTTTTCCACATCATCTTTATACATGTCAATCAGGCGTTGTTTCAGTTCTTTGGTAAGCGGGTTGCGGGGTTTGTAGCGGGTATTAAGGTTCCATAGGTTCTCAATCAGCCATTCCCTGCGTTTGGTGTGATGCGGGAAAAGCGCTTTTGCTATCGATTTTAAAAAATTGGGCGGATTGATGAGGAATTGCAAAAAAGCCCTGCTTTTGGTAGTTTTATTGGCATTTACCACTTCGAATGTATCGGGCATCACATCTTCAATCTCCAAAAATTTCAGCGCTTTTCGGTATTCCTGTTCAGGATTGAAGCGAAAATCATCGAAGAGGATAACCAGTATTTTATCATCCGGAAAAACCTCTTTAAAACGTGCCAGTTGTTCGGAATATCTGGCTACTTCACTGTAGTAAAGCGATTCCAGCGGGCATTTGTGGTAGTGCGGTATCATTTCGCCGACCCTTCTGTTAGGTTCTGCGTCGAGGGCTTTTTCAAAGTTTTCGATGGGTTCATCCCCGTTGTAAAATAGCTGGCTGTGCAAGGAATAAACCATTTGCACCGGGTTGCGCAGCATCATAATAATTTTGGCATCCGGGTTAAAATTTTTGATTTCCTGCGCTGAAATATGCGACAGCATGTGATAGACATATCCATCGCCAACGGCCTTCTGAGTTCGGGCATCGATATAATAACTCAGGTAAATGCTTTCGCGCAAATGCGGGGTGCGCATGGTGAGGTCGTTGCAGAAATAGCAGATTTCTTTTTTCGGGAAAAATACGTTAGGGTGTTTCTTTAAATAGTCATAAAGTGAGGTGGTTCCGGATTTGGGCGCACCTACAATAAAGAAATTAGGTTTTAACATTTAAAGGGCTCTGTATTGGATTTTTTTACAATTTTAACCATTCCTACTGAAAGCAGCCCTCAAAAAAATCACAAAAAAGCAAAATGCTTAAAAAACTTATTGAAAGAGCGCTCCGTCCCATTATAAAAAATGAGGAAGACAAAGCTAAACTTTTAACAGTTATTATTCCATCGTTTATAGTAAGGTCGGGCTATTATGTGCTGTCGTACTTAATATTGCTGGTGCTTACACGCACCATGGGGCCAACCCGCTACGGCGTATATTCCTACACGGCTACCATAATTTTTCTGCTGATGAATTTTTCTTCCTACGGGTTCGAGGTTATTGCCTTGAAATATACTTCCTCGTACCTCTCCAAAGGTGAAAAAGGGCTTTGGAAGGGGTTGTATAACTGGTCATCTAAAATGCTGCTGATAATTAGTACCGCACTTTCTGCCGCAACGGTTTTGTTTCTCTGGATTTTTGTATTCGTCCTTCACCTTATTCCAAAAACGCATTATACATTGCCCATATTGGTTTCCTGTTCCATTATTCCGCTTTATACCCTCATGAATTTTTATGCCAACCTGCTTCGTGGACAAGGCAAATCGTTACTTTCCTTTTTATCGGATAATACAATAAAACCCTTATTTCTGCTGATAGCCCTGATTGTTTGCCGCCTTTTACTGGGCAACATGAGCCTGCCATTGGCGGTCGGGTTGAATATTGTATCCTTTGTAGTGGCTTTTGTATTTGTATTTATGGTTTTCCGCAAGGTGAATAACCTGAAAGACATTAAAGCGGAATACGATAAACCGAAATGGAGAAGTTTCGTTGGCTCACTTTTCATATTAACCTGTGTTACCAGCCTCTACAACAGGTTAGATACAATTATGCTCGGCTCGATAAAAGATGCGGCGCAGGTGGGTATTTATTATGCCGCCGAACGAAACGCAAGTTCTCTGTTCTTTTTTATGTATGTAATGAACATGATAATTGCGCCTTCCCTTGCCAGCCTGAATACACCCGAAGATAAAGTGAAGGTGCAGCGGATGATAACCCGCACCATTCGCTGGGTGGCGCTGTTCACATTGCCTGTGTTTGCCGCCATCATTATTTTCAGCGGGCAAATAATGCACCTGTCAGGGCCTGAGTTTTTGCCCGGTAAAATGGCCCTTATTATTATATCCTGCGGGGTGCTTATCGATATTGCATTTGGCCCTGTGGGCTATTTTGCACTGATGACAGGCAACGAAAAATACAACACCATTTATATGGCTATAAGTATATTCCTTAATATTGCCATGAATCTGATACTTACGCCACGAATGGGTTTTGTAGGCACGGCTATTTCTACGGCTACATGCACGGTTTTCTGGAATGCGGCTATGTTTATAACCATCAGCCGGAAAACTGGCATACGCACTTGGATTTTTGGGTAAAAGAAAAATGAAGAAAAAGCAGAAATATATAAAAAGGAAACCGGTTTCGGAATACATTGGTTTTATTGCCGAGTTAAAGCAAAGCATTATACAAAGCCGTTATCAGGCAGCCAAGGCGGCTAATCGAGAGCAGTTGTTACTTTATTTATTTATAGGTAAACGCCTTTCGGAAAAAATACAGGCTGAAAAATGGGGTGCAAAAGTGCTGCAACAAATAGCCAATGACCTACAGGAGGAGCTGCCCGGACTACGAGGGTTCTCCTATAGGAATCTGATGAAGATGATTCAGTTTTATGGCGAGTATAAGGCTTTTCTAATTCTGCCGTTGCCAACGGCAGAATTAGAAAAATATAGCAATTCAAAATCTGGGAAAAGTAAAAACCTAATTCTGCCGTTACCGACGGCAGAATTGAAAAAAGCAACAAAGCAGTCTCAAGTTGTTCGATTAAAAAAAGCAGCAACCCCTTTACTGTTCGATGAAAACCGCCTCAATGATTTTTTCAGTATCAGCTTCACACACCATATAATTCTCCTTACTAAATGCAAGGATTTGAAAGGGCGTTTGTATTATATGCAAATGGCGGCTTCTGAAATGTGGAGTGTCTCTGCATTAGAGCATAATATCACTTCAAAACTTTATAAATATAGAGGTAAGCTGCCCAATAATTTTAAAGCTGTATTACCCGACACTATGAGTGCTGCCGCCCTTGATGCTTTTAAAGATGAATACCTGTTTGATTTTATGCTGCTGGATGATGATGCTGACGAAAGGGTGTTTGAAGAAGCTGCCGTGGCCAATATCCGTAAATTTATTATGACATTGGGTAAGGGGTTTTCATTTATTGGCAATCAATACAAGGTAGATGTTGAAGGCAAGGAATATTTTATTGACCTTTTGTTTTATAACCGTATTCTGCAATGCCTTGTAGTGTTTGAATTAAAACGAGGAAAATTTAAGCCTGAATATGCCGGGAAGCTCAATTTTTATTTGAATGTGCTGGACGATAAAATAAAATTAGAACATGAAAAGCCCAGCATTGGAATAATACTTTGCAAGGAAAAGAACAATACCGAAGTGGAATATTCTGTTAAAAGCGTTAATAAGGCAATGGGTGTGGCTACCTATAAATTGAGCACAGAGGTTCCAAAGGGAATGAGAGGCATTTTGCCGGATGCTGAAAAACTAAAAAAATTAATTTAACGATTATGAAAAAAATACTGGTAACCGGAGGAGCAGGATATATTGGTTCGCATACCATCATCGAAATTTTGGAAACTACCGACTGCGAGGTTATCTCGGCTGATAATTACTCCAATTCCAATGCCAAAACGTTCGAGCGCATTAAAAATGTAACAGGCAAAGCGGTGAAGAATTATGCTATCGATTTATGTGATGGAAGTGCCGTGAATAAAATGATGCAGGAAAATTCAGATATTGACGGTATCATCCATTTTGCCGCATTCAAATCAGTGCCCGAATCGGTCGACAACCCATTGCAGTACTATCGTAATAATATGGAATCGCTTATCAATATGCTGGCTGCTGTGAAGGAATTCAACGTGCCCTATTTTATATTTTCATCTTCCTGTTCGGTATATGGCAATATTGAAAAATTACCTGTTAATGAAGAAACACCGCAGGGCGCCATTTCTCCCTATGGGTATACCAAACAGGCAGGCGAACGGGTGGTGCAGGATTTTACCTGCTCGTATAAAAATGTAAAAGCTGTTTTGTTGCGCTATTTTAACCCTGTGGGGGCGCACATTTCCGGCAAAATAGGGGAAGTGCCGCTTCAACGCCCCGCGAATTTGGTACCTGTGATAACACAAACGGCCATCGGGAAAATGAAAGAGACAACCGTATTTGGCAATGACTATAAAACCCGCGACGGAACCTGCATACGCGACTATGTGCATGTAAGCGATATTGCCCGGGCTCATGTAGAGGCGCTTTCCTATCTGGAGAAAAATAAGAACACGTCGGCCTGCTCTATTTTTAATTTAGGAACGGGCAGCGGAGTAAGCGTTATGGAAATGATTACCGCCTTTGAAAAAGTGACTGGCAAAAAACTGAATTACCATATTGGCAATCGCCGCGCCGGAGATGTGGAGGCTATTTATTCCGATATAACAAAGGTGGAAAAAGAACTCGGTTGGATACCTAAATATTCGCTGGACGATATGATGCTCTCGGCATGGAAGTGGGAATTGAATATGAAAGAGGGGGCGTAGGTTAATTACGAATTAAACTTCCCTCCACCACTTTTTAGTTGGATATTTTTCGCCTATAATCAGCGGTTCGCCAATCATAGGGGTGGTAATGTTTATATTAAGTTCTTCCGCTTTTTTAAGCAACCTTTCTATGGGTTCGTTCCAGGGGTGAAGCGATAACGAGAACTTGCCCCAATGCACGGGCAGCAGGGTTTTTGCTTTCAAATCTATGCTTGCCTGGGCGGTTTCTTCCGGCATCATGTGTATGTTGTGCCAGGCCTCATTGTATTGTCCGCATTCAAGAATAGCAAGGTCGAACGGGCCATGCTTTTCACCAATGGCTTTAAAATGTTTATCGTAGCCACTGTCGGCGCCAATGTAAATTATGTGATTTTTTGATTTAAGTACAAATGATGCCCACAGCGTTTTTGCACGTTTAAAGCTCCGGCCCGAAAAATGCCTTGCCGGAGTTGAAGTGAACATAAATCCATTTACAGTTGTACTTTCATTCCAGTCAAGTTCCGTAATTTTATTCCGGTTGAATCCCCAATAATCCAGATGTGAAGCCACACCCAACGATGTGATGATATATTTCGTTTTATGATTTAATTTCAGCACGGTTTCATAATCGAGGTGGTCATAATGGTCGTGCGAGATAATCAGAATATCTATTTGTGGCATATCCTCCACGGTATACACATTGGAGCCATCGAAGCTTTTAGCCGAATTCATTTTAAATGGCGAGGCATATCCGCTGAATACAGGGTCTACCAAAATATGTTTGCCGTCTATTTTAAGTAAATACGATGAATGCCCGAACCATACCAATACCGGGTTTCCATCGGGCAGGTTTTTCAGGTCGGTTTTAATGGAAGGCAAAACTTTCGGAGGTTTGGTATTTGCAGGTTTGTTCAGAAACTTCCAAAAAGTTTTGAAGAAGGCGCCTTTCTCTTGCATCACAAGGGTTTCACTCTGATTCCGGAAAATTTCATCGCGGTAATTCGGCGATTGCTTCACTTTTTCCAAACTTTCTCCCGAAGGGTTTTTCCCCATTGATTTTAATATGGCCATTCTGTATGAAATATAAATGGATAAGACGACAGTAAGCTGATTATGTTTCAAAATTAATAGTATTCCCCTATGCAAATGATACGTATTTTTGCAAAGAAATACTACCATGATTACCATCCGCCCCGCCGAAGAAAAGGACCTGCCTGAAATACTTGAAATTTATAACTATGCCATTTTGAATACCACTTCAGTGTATAGCTATAAACCGCATACATTGGAAATGCGCAAAAAATGGTTCGCTGAAAAAATGGCCGCAGGCCATCCTGTTTTGGTGGCTGTGAAGGATGACCGCATTGCCGGATTCATAGCCTACGGGCCCTTCCGCGTGTGGCCTGCCTATAAATATACGGTGGAGCATTCGGTGCATGTAAAGAAGGATTTTTGGAGGCAGGGAATTGCTAAAATGCTGCTTACTGAAATTATAGAAATAGCCAAACAGAATGGCGTACATGCCATCATCGGCGGTATTGATGCCGCTAACGATGCCAGCGTTAAATTACATGAGCAATTCAATTTTAAAGAAGTGGGCCATTTTAAGGAAGTAGGTTTTAAGTTCAATAAATGGCTCGACCTGAAGTTTCATGAACTGGTGCTGGAAACACCGGCTAATCCGGTGGGCGAGTAAATAACGTTCTATTCCCCAAACCCCTTTAGAGGTTTAGGGCATAAAAACACTTATGAAAATTTCATAATTCTTTCCAGCATATTTACATCGGCAATTTTTATTTCCTTGCCGTCGGTTTCGATTATTTTTTCTGTTTTAAAATCTGAGAGGGTTCTGATTAATGATTCCGGCGAAGTACCTACCAATCCTGCCAAATTATCGCGCGATACTTTTATGATTCCATCCTGCATTTTACTTTGCAGGTTATACAGAGCTGATGCCGTGCGGGCCCTGACAGAGTTGTAGGCAAGGCCCAAAAGCCTTTCTTCCTTTTCGCTGATGTTGTTGGCCAGCATGCGGATGAAGCCCGCCGATATTTGCTGGTTATACGTTACCAATGCAAAAAAGTCGGGCTGAGGAATAATAACCAATTCAATATCGTCGATGGCTGTAGCCGAATCGGAATAGGGTTTGTTTTCAAGCACAGAAATATACCCGAAAAAATCCCCCTGGCTAAGGATTCCCGAAACAAATTCTTTTCCGTCGGAACTCATTTTCCATGTTTTAACTTTTCCTTTATTTATTAAAAATACAGGGCCGGGTGTATCCCCTTCCTTGTAAATGATGGTTTTTTTTGCAAAGTTTTTCACGGTGTATTTGCTCGAATCGAGTTCATGCAACTGAAAGCGCTTGGCTTCGCCTATAAACTGCATCAGCCCGTCAATATCGCGGGTATAGGTGCGCCTTAAAAAGTCGTTGCGTTTCAACCTTGCTTCTACGGCATTTATCAGGTCGGCCTTGTCGAAAGGTTTGGTAAGGTAATCATCCGCGCCCAGGTTCATGCCTTTGCGCATGTCGCTTTTTTCCGCTTTAGCGGTAAGGAAAATAAAAGGGGTTCCGCGGGTATCGGGGTTTTCCTCGATGGTTTGCAAAACCTTATATCCGTCGAAATCGGGTAACATTATATCGCATACGATTAGGTCGGGTTTTTCGGTTAGCACCATTTCAAGCCCGGTGGTTGCATTCAGGGCTTTTATAACAACGTAGTTGAAAAGTTCCAGCATTTCCGCTATGTTTTCCACCATTTCTTTGTTGTCTTCAATTACAAGTATTTTTTTCATAGGCTTTTTTGTGTTATGTCGTTAGGTTCTTCAAGGGGGTTTGTATCTGCAATTATTACACGGAATAGGCTGCCTTCGTTTTCGCGGCTGGTAAACGAAATGCTTCCATTGAGCAGGTCGATATATTTTTTTACAATGCTGAGGCCAAGTCCGGTTCCTTCGATGTTCAGGGTGTTTTTAGCGCGGAAAAAGCGTTCGAAAAGGTTTTCCTGTTCGCTTTCCGGAATGCCTATTCCCTGGTCTTCCACGGTAAATTCAAGTCCTTCAGCGTTTACAGCGGTGGTAAACTTAACGGTTGTACCTTCCGGCGAATATTTGATAGCGTTAGCCAGCAGGTTCAGGGCTATATTCTTCACCATTAAGCGGTCGGTAAATGCGTCTGTTTTATCGGATTGGTGAAGGTATTGGATGGTTTGCCCGGTTTTCAGTTTCGAAGTTAATTCTTCCACCACTTCGCGCGATAATTCCCGAATGTTAAATTCTACCGGGTGCATCTCTATTTTGCCTTGTTCAAGCTGGTCGAGCGAAAGGAAACTGTTGAGGATATTCACCATGTTTTGAATAGCCAGTTTAATTCGTTTTAAATGGTGCTGGTTCTTCTCCCGTATAATGGCGGGGTTTTGCCCTTCGTGCTGAATATATTCGCCTATCAGTTCGGTAGATGATAGTATGGTGCTTAGCGGTGTGCGGAATTCATGTGATGCCAACGCCACAAACCTTGATTTTAATTCATTAATCAGTTTTTCTTTTTCCAGTGCGGCTTTCATATTCTGTTCGGCTTCTTTCAGCTTGGTAATATTCTGTTTTACTACCAGCACTTCACTGATGTTACCTATGGTATTTCCGAGCGGCACTCCGTGCATAATATAGTGGTTTCCGGACAGGTTCACTTCAAAGGTAATATTGTTTCCTTTAAAAAGCGTTAAAAGTTTGCTTTTTATTTCCGGCTTCAGTTCCTTCGGGAAACGGTTCATGTAGGAAGTTCCGAGTAATTCATCGGCATTAAGGCCCTCTGTTTCCAGTTCCCGCCCGTCTACAAAAATATAATTCAGGTTTTGGTCGAGCACGGTAATGGTACCATCGGGGAAATTGCGTGCAATGGTTCTGTAAAAACGCTGGCTTTCTTCCAATTCAGCCACATAGCGCGCCAGGTTTTTATTCAGCTCTATAATCGTGTCTTCGGTTTTCTTTTTTTCGGTAATATCTTCCGAAATCCCCAGCAGATACAGCGGTTTGTTTTCGGCATCGTTCACCGGTATTTTTTTAGTGTGCAGCCAGCGGGTTCCGTGGGTGGTATTAACGGGTTCTTCAAGTATATCGATGCCGCGGTGGCTGCTTAATACTTCTTTGTCTTTGCGGGTAAAGAAATCGGCCTGTTCGGTCGGGAAAAAGTCATAATCATTTTTCCCGAGAAGGTCTTCCTGCAGCAGGCCCAATAGTTTTTCGCCCGCTTTGTTAATGCGCAAAAAACGCAGGTCGTTAGCGTCTTTAATAAAAATCATATTGGGAATATTCTCCAGCACCGAATCGAGAAACTGGTTGGTGCGCCTTATTTCTTCTTCCGCTTTTTTCCGCTGGGTAATATCCCTTACCACACACTGGAAGCCTTCCACCATATCGCCTTTGCTTATTAATACCACGTTTTGTTCCACCCATTTAACTACGCCCTGCTTGGTAACCACAGGAAATTCGTAACGGGTTTCGGGTATGCGGTTTTTAAACTGATGATAATAAAATTGCTGCACCCGTTCCATATAATCGGTATGCACCAAAAAAGTAAAATGTTTGCCAATTAATTCCTCGGAAGCATAGCCTGTAAGTGATAAAAGGCGGGCATTTATAAAGGTAAAATTACCGGCATAGTCGCTCGAAAAAACCACATCGCCCAATTCTTCCACCAGCGAGCGCAGGCGGGTTTCATTTTCCCTTATTTTATGTTCAGCCAGCCGCCGGCGCCGCATGTCCCTATTCAACCAGAGTAGTATTAAAATTACAAACAAAAGGCCTATACCGGCTGCATAATAGGTGGCATGGATGGCTGTAAGCTGCGAATTGAGCGCCACGCTTCTGCGTTTTGAAAGCAAGCGGTATTCCTCACTTATAATTTCGTCTGATTTGCCTATGATTTTATTAATGGCTATTTCGGCTGTTTCAGATTTGTTTTCAAAACTGCCACCAATGGTTATTTCCCTTAAATCATGGTTTACAGAATCGACCCCCGGGGTTACCTGCTCCATTTCGGTAATCATTTTTTGCAAATCGGCTACACGCGCCGCTTCTTCGGGGTTATCGGCAACTGAATCGAGCAGGCTTTTTACGTCGGTGTTTAAGGTAATGGCATTTTGCCGGGCCACAATGGCATAAAACGGGTCGCGCGTAAGGCTGTATTTATCCGATGAATTTTGAACCATGGCAGCCTGATACTTCAACTCATATACCGATTCGATAACCCTATGCGTATGGCGGGCCATGGCACCCGATTTTTCGCCGGTGCTGTAGTTCAGGTAAGCCCATAAAACGGAGGATGTCCGCGCTATAATGGCGAGGGCCAGAAGGGCGATTATAGTCCGTTCTAACTTCATGCGTGGTAAAGGCATACTCTTCAACGATGTTGGGGAATTACAATAATACGAAATTTAGCCGAAGGTAGGCAACCCGATATAAAAACCGGCAAAAATAGTTGCAGTTATATGTCGCTATATGTCGCACTTTTTCGTGTTTTAGAACGTGTGGAAAATAAAAATAGGCGGTATTATTATGTGATACGCAAGCGGATGCGCTCATGTCGCATATGTCACATATATAATTGGAAGTTTGCTATATTTTTCTGCTGATACAAATGTATATTATATGTATAGCACGAAACCCGGTGGCGCATTAAAACAGCAAGCAATGAAACCTCGAATCTCTTGCCGCAGGTATTTATACCCTGCACATGCAAACCAATGGCGGAAGCGCAGTGCGCAAGGTGGCGATAATGGGTAAGTAGTAGAAAGTGTAAAGTAAAAAGTAGAAAGTAAACCCCATACGATAAACGGCAGGGGGGGATTATTTACCATTCACAGGCAAAAACATACCGTTTAATAAATGAAACCCGCCGTATAATAATTATTAACCCATCTCTACCTTGAGATAATTACATTTGCCTCAAATCTAAAATTATGAAATATTTGAAACTTGGCATTTTGAGTGCAGTATTATTATATTCTTTAAGTGTAAAATCTCAATTGAATATATTGCATTGTTTCTCGGATTCTAATGTGGTCAGTTATATCAATGTGGCAGAGGGTCGGATACTTATTTCAAATAATCAGTTATATGGGATGCAATCGCAGGGAGGTACTAATGATAGTGGCTTTATTTTTACTTCCCATAAAGATGGAAGTGGTTTCAGGTATCTATATCATTTTAATCTTGCTTCAGGGTACAATCCGGAAGGTTCTTTAATTATTTCCGGTTCTCAGCTATACGGAATTACAACTTTTGGCGGAGTAGATAGTTTTGGAACTATCTTCACTATAGACACTAGTGGTAATGGTTTTAATGTCCTTTATAATTTTAGTTCCCCTCTCGCGTTTCCATCATACGGTTCATTATTAATTTCAGGAAATGAACTTTTCGGAATGACGAATGAGGGGGGCTTTGACACAATTCATGGAACAATATTCAGAATTCATACAGATGGTTCTGATTTTACAGAATTATTAAGTTTTAACGGGAATAACGGTCAATGGCCTGAAGGGAATTCACTTGTAATATCTAGAAATAAGCTTTTTGGTATGACATATAATGGAGGCCCGTACAATCATCATTCGAATTCCAGTTATGGAGTGATTTTCACAATAGATACCACTGGTAATAATTATGCTGATTTATTAAACTTTGATGATACTAATGGGCGTAACCCTATGGGTGATTTAACAGTTTCAGGTTCGAAACTCTTTGGGACAGCCTTAGGCGGAGCCCACGGTTTGGGTATAATCTTTTCGTTGGATAGTAACGGGGCTAACTTTAAAGATATATTTGATTTTAATGATACTAATGGTTCTGGTTCTCTTGGAGCGTTAACACTTGCAAGTGGAATACTGTATGGAACGACCCCTGCTGGTGGTATAAATGGTGGAGGAACCATTTTCTCTATTGACACAAATGGATCAAATTTTCAAAATCTTTGGAATTTTACCAGTGATACTGCTATAAATGCATTTAACTACCCTTGCGGTTTTTTAACCTTAAACGGAGGAATATTATTTGGTCAAGCGGGGTCTGGAGGTATATGTTGGGGAGGTGTGTATTCACTGAGCCTTTGCCAAAATTCATTCACCGAACCCATCTGTATTGCAACCATTGACACAGCCACCAACAAAGCCGAAGTAATATGGGGTCGCACCAATTCTCCATCACAAGGTGGATATGGATTCTATAATATATATAAGGATACCACCGCCGGTTATGCATTCATACATTCACAGCCTCTAAATGTTTTTAGCGAATATTTGGATATGAATTCAAATCCTTCCATCGGTCCGGTAAGCTATGAATTATCAACTACGGATAGTTGTGGGGAGTCAGCTTTAAGTTTGCCGCATACCACCATTTATTTGACTACTACTGCCGGAGTAAATTCTTTTATTTTAAACTGGACTCCTTATGTCGGTTTCACGCCGAGTATTTACCGTATTTTCCGTGGCCCTGCTTTAAATGCTATGGTTCAGATTGATTCGGTTTCAAGCAGCACATTAACTTATACCGATTCGTTCCCTCCCGTGGGTTCATTCTACGCCGTAGAGGCTGTTAATCCTTCCGGCGCCTGTATTCCGACTACAAGTATTAGAGGGCACAGGGCTTCATCTGCTATGCTTTCGGGCTCTTTTTCCAATGGATTTAATACGGCAATTCTATCTGTTCAGCATATTGATAATCCAATTTCCAACCTGAATATTTATCCGAACCCGAACAATGGGGAATTTACATTAGAGTGGTCAATGGTGAGTGGTCAGTCGTCCGTTCGTATAAGCATATATGATGAGCTGGGGCAAATGGTTTATGATAAAAGCCTCAGTAACTACCAGCCGTCAGTAAATAGCCATCAGCTTAAACTAAACCTCGAATCTCTTGCCGGAGGTATTTACACTTTGCGTATGCAAACCAACAGCGGAAGCACCGTGCGCAAAGTAGTGATAATGCGTAAGTAGTAGAAAGTGTAAAGTAAAAGTAGAAAGTAAACCCCATACGATAAACGGCAGGGGTTTATCTTTTTGTTGCTGACATAAATGGAGAATATAAAACAATTAAATTTATTAAAATATAATTATTATGAAAACTACTAAAATGCTCATGTCGTTTTTTATTTCTATAATTTTCTCATTTTATTCTTATGGTCAACATATGTCATCCCAAAATCTAAAGAAATATCACGAGTCCTCTATTCAAGATGCAAAGTATATATTTGAAGGCCAATTGATATGTTGGAAACCTTACTACAACAAGAAAGGCAAAGTAATGACTTGCTGTATAGTTCAGATAACCAAGGTGTATAGAGGCGCTCCACAGCTTAAATTAGGGACTGTAAAAATTATAACTCGGGGCGGACATATGCAGGGTAGCGATATCTATGTGACGGAATCTGATGGGGGGGCTTATCTTCCCCAAAAGAACGGGGTAATTCTTGGAATTCCAACAGAACCTTGGAATGTAGTTGATACAATGTCTCAAACAGATAATATGGTTGTTCTTGGTGCTATTGATTTTATTGATATTTCAGAAAAAACAGCCCAATGGTCAGGAGACAAAATACGTATAACAGTAGATTCGGTCTATTCCTTTTTCAAAGAAAACGGCTTAATGGTGCAGGAGGAGCAGAAATAAAGTTTAATGAATTAATTGCTTTGGCACAAGGGGTTTATCTTTTTGTTGCTGACATAAACGGTGAATATAAAACAATAAAATTCATTAAAATATGAACACCACAAGTAAAGTTTTATTTTTATTCTTTTTTATCCTAATAGGATGTGATGGTATATACGCTCAGAATGACAATAATGATGGTGGAGTGCGAGGAGATATTTCTCGTGATTTTTATAGTTCTCCACCTGATAGTATGAAGGTGTATATGAAAGCTGAGATACAACCAAAATTTTCCGGAGATATTAACAAATATTTTTCCGATAACATTCAGTATCCTGAACAAGCACGAAAAAAAAATATTCAGGGAACTGTATTTTTAAGTTGTATTATTGAAAAGAATGGTTCAATATCAAGTGTAAGAGTATTACGTTCACCTGATACATGTTTAAATAATGAAGCAAAAAGATTGGTTGCTAAGATGCCAAAATGGTCTCCAGGGATGCAAAACGGTAAACCCGTAAGAGTAAGTGATATTGTTAGAGTGCCATTTAAGCTTTAGATTCCCTTTATTCCTTTTTTAAAGAAAATGGAATAACGGTGCAGGAGGAGCAGAAATAAAGTTTAATGAATTTAATTGCTTTGGCACAAGGGGTTTATTTTGAAATAGTTTTACTGAACCACCCAACCTTTGGCTAAATTTATACGTAAGAGTCGTTCGAAGGATAGATAGTTTATAGCTTTTTATAAGAAATGTGACTTTATGTTTTGCTAATTGACTAAAAATTCTTAACATTGTAATCTGTAACCTCCCCTAAAAAATAAATAAAACAACCAGACCCATGAAAAAACTACTTTTTGTATGCATGTTAATTTGCTGTCAGCTATTGTCTAACAGCTATAATCTATTTGCACAATATGGCGGCGGACACAGCGCTCCGCACGGGCCTATGACTGCCCACCAGATGGCTGCCAGCATAAACGGAGGATTGAACCAGAGCTATCTGGTGCAAAATGTTTGCGGGTTGAACTATACCCAAGCCACAAATTTAACCGAGACACGCACCCAAACTATCAGTTGCGATACATGGGGCACAGGTTTCCCTACCACACTGGCTATTTCAGGATTGCCCAACCTGGCCTGCGGCTCTATTGTAAAAGCATACCTTTATTATGGTTGCACATTTACAGAAGCTACTCCGCCATCTACCTCGGCAACAGTAACCAACCCTGCTTCGGGAACTTATACTATTGCTTCCGTATTAGCCGGAACAACGGGTGATGACATTTGCTGGAGCGGCAATGGTTCGGTTACCTATCGCACCGATATTACTTCTATCATCAGCGGCAACGGAAACTATATTGTAAACCTGAACGGGTTTGCAAATCCAAATTATGAAGTGGATGGCGTTACCCTGGTAATTGTTTATTCCGACCCAACTGCTACCTACAGCGGCAGCATGGCCCTTTGGGATGGCGATTTGAGCAACGATGCCGGTTTGCCGGAATCATTTACCGGCGGCGGATTCCTTGCGTGCAGCGGAGCCACCGGAACAGCTTTTGCCTTGATGGGCGATGTTCAGGCTGACGTTAGCGGTGGAATCAATACCGAAGAGTATAATGGAGTGAATGCAACCTTTCCGAATAATTTCTGGAACTATGACAATATACCTGTGGTTTTAACGGCCGGACAAGACAGTATTATCTTTAATACCTACATGAACAATACCAGCGATTGTTATTTTATAGGATGCGCAGGGCTTTACTGGCAAAACACCAATTGCATGACCTGCACACCTACCGTTACTACTATGACGTTAACTACGGCATCTGCACCTGCTTCCTGCGGAAACAATGGCACCGCCAGCGTTACTGTAGTAGGGGCAGCAGGCCCGCTGACATACACATGGTCGCCAAGCGGACAAACAACGGCAACTGCTACCGGACTTCCTCCGGGATTTTATACCGTTGATGTAAATGACGGAAGCACCTGCGCTGCCGATACCGTAACGGTTGGCAATTTAGGCATGGTATTAGCCATTTCGAATACCGATGCGCATTGTTCTGCTCCCGGAACGGCTTCTATAAGCGTAACCGGAGGTGCAGCGCCTTATACTTATTTATGGAGCAACGGTGCAACCACTTCATCCATAACAGCGGCATCGGGTTCGTATAGCCTTACAGTAACCGATAACAACGGTTGTATGTTATCAGATTCTACGACCATATTAAACCTTTCTACTTTAGGCTGCAGCGCATCATCGACTCCTTATTATTCCTGCCCTTCCACATTAGGAACAGCCAGTGTAATTGTTTCTGCCGGAACAACACCCTATACCTATTTATGGACTCCCGGCGGACAAACAACCGCAACTGCAACCGGGCTTTCCGCAGGAACGTATACTATTAATGTAATCGACAGCAACGGATGTACTACTTCGGCCAGTACAACAGTTATTGCCGATAGTTCAACAATATCGGTTTCCATTTCAAAAACTTCCTACTACTGCGCAGCCGATGCTGCAACAGCTACAGCCACTGCAACGGGAGGTGTTGCCCCCTATACATACAGCTGGTCGCCGGGCGGACAAACCACCGCATCTATTACCGGGCTGTCAATTGGTAGCTATACCGTTACCGTAAATGATTCGAATGGTTGTCAAACCTCCGGTACCGTAGGTGTTTCTTCGGCTGCCATTTCATATACCATAAACGGTAGCCCAACCCATGTTACCTTGGGAGACAGTACCTTGCTTTCGGCAACCTGCAGCGTTCCCGGAACCACATTTTCGTGGAGCCCTTCGGTAAATGTAACCAACCCGAACGCCGCGTCAAGCTATGCAACCCCATCAACAACCACTACCTATACATGTACCTATACCACCGGTTGCGGAACGTATATCGACACGGTTACCATTTATGTGGGCTGCTATATGACGGCTACCATGAAAAAAATGCCTTACTATTGCAGCGGAGCTGAAGGTTCAGCGCAAGCGGACCCATCGAATGGCGTTGCTCCATTCACCTATTTATGGACACCGGGCGGACAAACCACGCAAACTATTACCGGCCTGAGTGCAGGTACATATTCAGTGGCTATATATGATGCCAACGGATGCAGTTTAATGAGTTCGGTAACAGTTCCGACTGATTCAGTTACTTTGAATTCATATGGAGCTACCTCCATCAATGCAGGCGACAGTACCTATATTTACGCCACTTGCGATGTATCATCGGCTACCTTCTCATGGGCTCCGAGTGCAAGTTGCAGCACGCCTAATTCATCCGGAACGTATGTAGACCCAACCGTAATTACTACCTATACGGTTACTTCTACCACGCCTTGCGGAACCTATACCAGCACAGTAACAATAGATATTAACTGCACAAATAATTACACGGTGAACATTTGTATCGTGTCTATCGACACGGCCAGCGGCAGGAATGAAATTATATGGGACAGGGCAGGTTCTCCGCCCGATGGTTCGTATGATATCTATAAGGAAACATCCTCCAACTCTTATTCGCTGATTGCTACGGTGCCGCTTACAAGCCTTACCGATTATATCGACACATCATCGCGCCCATGGCTGAATTCCTCAACCTACGAAGTGGCAACGGTAGACAGTTGCGGCATATCGGCGCTAAGTGCACCGCATACTTCCATATACATGTGGGACACGATGGAGACCAATGTGAATATAATTAACTGGACCGCTTATGTAGGTTTCAGCCCGGTAGGTTACCTTATCTATCGCGGAAGCAACGTGGGTAACCTGGTGGAAATCGATTCCGTTGGCCCTACAACATTTACCTATCATGATACCATTCCGCCTTCGCCGGCATATTATATGGTAGGCGCCATTAACCCCAACGGCCCGTGTATTCCAACTTCAAGGGTTCGCCCGCATGGCGGAAATAAGGAAAGTTATACGTCCTTATCGAACCGCAAAAAGGTTATTAATCCCACCACCACATTGGGTGTGCCTTCCATCAGCAATGTTACCAACCTGAGTATTTACCCCAACCCATCAAACGGACAAATTACAATAGAGTGGTCAGTGAACAGTGGTCTGTTGTCAGAAGTGCGTATGAGTATTTATGATGAACTGGGACAAGTGGTTTATGACAACACCGAAACACAAACAGTTGGTAAAAACACAAAACAACTGAACCTTGAATCACTTGCGGCAGGCGTTTATACGCTGCGTATGCAAACCAGCGGCGGAACAATGGTCAGGAAGATTGAGCTGATGAAGAAATAGGTAATAGTTAAAAGTATAAAGTAGAAAGTAAAAAGTTAAAAGTGAACCCCGCCGGAAATGGCGGGGTTCACTTTTTTTACCATTTACAGGCAAAAAGCTACCGTTTAATAAGTGAAAGCGGCCATATAATAAATGGGGGAGCATGGAGTTAGTATTGTATATATCTTTGGAAATGAATTAAAATAAATTTTTATGAAAAAAATCACTCTTTTTATTGGCGCTTGTTTCATTTCGGCAATAGCAGTGGCACAAACAAGCAATACATGTATAGCTAAACCAATAAAGGCTGAGCAAATTGAAACGGTTTTTTCACAATGGTCGGCTGCCATGGAAAATATAAGGGTTGCAAACAATCTGTCTGCAGAGGATTTTGCAACCTTCACCAGGTTTGAAGAAAACCCTTTGCAAGTATTAAAAGCAGGGCTTTTGTCTGATGCGCGTAAAGAGAATTTCGATGCTATAGCTGTTTCCAATACCTTGAAAACAACTGAAAACAATATCCGGCTACTCTATCTGAAATTCAAGAATGCTAAAAAAATGTATCCTTCTTCTGTAAGTGAATATGCGCGTCCGCGGGTAGTGCCATCTGTCAATCCCTGCGATTCTACCGGCTGCAATAATATGGGTTTTGAAAATGGCAATTTCAATGGCTGGTATGGGTATTATGCAACAAAGGCTAATAACTGTGTAACCGCTACAATATCCGGAATTACAGGCGGAGCCCTGGGCGCAGTTACCGAGGCTTGCAACGACCCGGTTACAGCGTCATATAATGCTCTTACTACCGATTACCAATTATCTATTACTTCGGGCGGAAATGATGCTATTGTACCATCTATATCAAGAGTTTCACCCTGGGGAGGAACTCATTCAGTTATGCTTGGCGACAGTACCTGGCTAGGATTTGGGGCTGCTATTCTAAGCAAAACATTTTTGGTTACACCCGGCAATGAAAACCTTACATATGAATATGCGGTATTGCTTGAAAACCCTGGTCACTGCTATGGAAATCAACCTATTTTTTCAGTTACTATATTAGATGAAAATGGAGATACAATACCGGCATGCGGGGAATACCTGGTTACTTCAGGCTATGGTATCCATGGCTTTGATAGTACGCTCTATGAAGGCACCTGGGTATATTACAAAAACTGGAACATGACGACTGTACCTCTAAATCATTATGTAGGGCAATGTGTTACTATTACTTTTGAATCTACCGACTGCGGACAGGGTGGCCACTTTGGCTATGCCTACGTAGATGCTTCCTGTTCACCGCTTACGGTCACTACTTCTTCTCCCAATATATGCGGAACCGATTCTGTTGAATTAAGCGCTCCTCCCGGTGCCGGTTCTTATTTCTGGTCAGGCCCTGCAAATGGCATTTTGAGTAATGACAGTTTGCAAAATATTTGGGTAGATAGCGCCGGAACATATTCGGTTGTAGTAAATCCTATCCTTGGCCATTTATGTTCCGATACCATTTCGGTAACACTGGGCAAATTGCCAGCGGCTTCCATTCACCCGAACTTTACTTCAAATATAGTATGTGCAGGGCAACCCACCTCATTTACCAATACGTCTAATCCGATTAGCGGGACTTTCAACTGGGATTTTTATAATCTGGGGAATTACAACGATACCAATGTGGTAAATCCAACATGGACCTACGCCTTACCCGGAACATATACCGTAAAACTAGAGGAATTATTTGGTGGCTGTGGAACCGATACATTAATTACAGTGAAGGTAGACAGTAATCTTGTTAACCCAACCTTTACAATAAACCCAACTTGCTTTGGCGATTCGTCATTCTTTACGCCTCATGCACCCGGAACTACTATATATGATTGGATATTCGGTGACCCTGCAACAGGTATACACGACAGTTCAACACTTGCTAATCCGGGGCATTTATTCAGCAGCGCAGGCACATTTACAGTAACTTTAAAAGTTGCCAATGGTGGCGGATGCAGTTCAGATACTTCTATTGCCATTACTATCTATGCCCCTCCCACACCTCATATTGCCGGAATAGATACTATTTGTCCGGGTTCTAAAGATACTTTGTGGGCTACAGGTGGAGCAAGCTATATCTGGATGCCTTCCGGTTCAACAAATGCATATCTTCCTGCGGCGCCTACCGTAACTAAGACTTTTACACTGGAGGCTTTTAATGGCACATGCCAGAAGGATACTACGTTTACAATTAATGTAGTTGCCACACCATCCGTAACCTTAAGCGGCCCGTCTTCTATAGCTTTAGGCGACAGTGGCATATTATCTGCCAATTGCAATGTTCCCGCCACTTTTTCATGGGCTCCTTCCTCATCAGTAACCCATCCAACTTGGGCAAGCACCGAAGCCACACCTACGGTAACCACCACCTACACCTGCACCGCTGTTACTGCTTGCGGAACATTTACAGCTACTATTACAGTAACGGTGGGGCCCTGTGCCAATAGTTATAATGAACCGATTTGCATTGCTACAGTAGATACTGCTACCAACTTTGCAGAAGTAATTTGGGGCAGGACAAATTCACCTGTAGGAACGGGTTCTTACCATATTTATAAAGATTCTACACTCGGATATGAACTGACACATTCGCAACCTTTGAATGTACTGAGTGAGTATTTAGACCCGCTTTCCAATCCGTCGGCAGGGGCTGTGAGCTATGAGTTATCTACCGATGATTCCTGCGGAGAATCAGCACTGAGCTCACCGCATACTACTGTTTATTTAGTTGTTTCAACGGGCGTAAATTCATTTATACTGAACTGGACCGCATATGTTGGATTTACTCCATCCGAATACCGTATTTTCAGGGGACTTACTATGGGTTCACTTGTGAAGATTGATTCCGTTCCCGGAGGAATTCTGACATTCACCGATTCTTTCCCGCCTGCAGGTTCCATCTATTTGGTAGAGGCTGTTAATCCTTCCGGTGCATGTATTCCAACTACAAAAATAAAACCGCATGGCATGAATGCTGCTACTCTTTCAGGTTCTTTCTCCAATGGGTTTAATACAGCAATTTTGGGTGTTGAAAATGTAAAAAATGCCATTTCTAATTTGAATATCTATCCGAACCCCTCTAACGGACAAATCACAATAGAGTGGTCAGTGAACAGTGGTCAGTCGGCAGTGAGGATAAGCATATATGATGAACTGGGACAAGTTGTATATGACGACACGGAAACCCAAACGGTTGGTAAAAACACAAAACAACTGAACCTTGAATCACTTGCGGCAGGCATTTACACCTTGCGTATGCAAACCACAAGCGGAACAACAATCCGCAAAGTGGTGTTGATGAAGAAATAGGGTAGGAGAGATAGTAGATAAACCCTGCCAGTCCCGATAGCTGTCGCGATGGCGGAGTTTGTTTATTTGTGTTGTTTGTAACTTGCATTTCAGGAATTTGTGAATGAGAGAATTATTCGTAGATTTGTCATTCGGAAAATTCATTCAAAAAATGTATTTTAGTTTATGAGAAAAACACTTTTTCCCTGCCTGTTTATAATTTGCCAGATAGCGATTGACTGCTATAGCCTGAATGCACAGTGTACAGACTGCTCTGCAGGCGGGCATCAGCATCCGCATGGGCATATGGATGCACTTACTGCATCATCAAAAATACATGGTTCGCTCAATCAAAGTTATCTGTTGGAGAATGTATGCGGCTTGAATTATGCGCAAGCTACCGTTCTTACGGAAACCCGCACGGCCCGGTCAGGTTTTAACTTCGGGGGCACTGCATTTCCCAGTACCATTCCTTTGATAACCCTGCCATTTTCTGGGGTTACTATTGTAAAAGCTTTTCTTTATTATGGTTGCACATATACTGAATTTGCTGCGCCTGCCACTACAGCAACAGTTACCAATCCATTGTTAAATACCGCTACCATTCCTGCAACTCTGGTAGGAACTACTACAGATAATATTTGCTGGCCCGGCAATGGTTCTGCAACCTACCGTGCAGATATAACTTCGTTAATAAGCGGCCCGGGAAATTATATTGTTAATTTAAACGGGTTCGATAGCGCCCGTTATGAAGTGGATGGAGCCACCATATTGGTTATGTATATAGACTCTACCGCCGGCTACACAGGCAGCATTGCTTTGTACGATGGCGATTTGAGTAATAACTCTGGGTTGGATGAATCGTATACAGCTAAAAATTTTACAGTATGCTCCCCAACATCCAATGCTACCGCTTTTACCCTTTTGGCCGATGTGCAGCAGGATGTAATGGGAGGAGTAAACACGGAAAAATATAATGGCGACAGTGTGGTATTTCCCAATCTTTTCTGGAATTATTGTTCTATTCCTACCGGTTTAACAGCCACGCAGGACACCCTGCAATTTAATACCTACACCAATAATACCCAGGACTGTTATTTTATAGCATTAACAGGTCTTTACTGGCAGAACACGGGATGCATCACCTGTACTTCTATTCCGACAACTATGACACTTACCATTGCTGCAAAACCCGACACCTGCATTAATGATGGCACTGCGACTGTAACTGTAGCGGGTGCTGCGGGGCCGCTTACTTACTTATGGGGGCCCGGTTTTCAAACCACCGCGACAGTTACGGGCCTTGCTCCGGGCATATATACGGTTGATGTGAGCGACGGACACACCTATGCTTTCGCTAACGTAACGGTTGGCTATGTGGGAATGAACTTAGCGGTTTCCACAGTGAGCCAAAATTGTACAACACCGGGTTCCGCATCTGTAAAAACGATAGGAGGGTTTCCTCCATTCTCTTATCTGTGGACGCCAATGGGGCAAACAACAGATACAGCCACAGGACTCACCAGTGGAACCTACACTGTTTCTGTAACCGACAGCATAGGATGCACTAAGACAATAACGGCAACAGTAGGTAACATTACCCCAATTGCAATTGATACATCCGTTACCCACCCTGTAACATGCCCTTACACACCCGGCTATATAAGTACGCTTGAATCAGGGGGTACATCACCCTATACTTATCTGTGGGCCCCGGGCGGACAAACCACTGCCAATATCAGCGGGGTTTCTGCAGGTACTTATACTCTTACAGTTACCGACCATGTTGGGTGCATTGCATATAGTATTGTTGATGTAAAGGCAAGGCTTAGTTATATTTCGCTGACCACGCTGCCTTTCGGGTATTACTGCCCTTATTATATGGGGGGCGCGAATGTAATTGTTACGGGTGGCGATTATCCCTATACCTACCTTTGGACCCCCGGTGGGCAAACTACACAATATGCCTCCAATTTAACCCTTGGAACTTATACTGTTACTGTTACCGACTCTATGGGATGCATGCAAATGGCTAAGGCTACCATTACCCAGATTCCTATGATTGTAACCGCTACTGCTACGCCCGATACAATAGCTCCCGGAGACAGCACGAGCCTGTACGCCACTTTCCCTATAACACCCTCCTCTTTCAAATGGTCGCCCACTTTCAGGGTTAGATTGCCGAACTCCTTTCAAACTTGGGCCAAACCTTTGGTAACAACAGTATATACGGTTACCGCACATGACTCATGCGGCACATTTGAAGATTCTGTGAAAGTGTATGTAACCACTTGCCCCAATACATTTGATGAACCTATTTGCGTAGCTACTGTAGATCCTGCAACGAATTATGTGGACGTTATTTGGGGAAGGACCAATTCACCACCGCAAAATGGGTATGGATATTACAATATTTACAGGGATACAGTAACGGGATATGTTTTTTATCATACCCAACCCTTGAATATTTCGAGTATACTGATAGACGAAAATTCCAACCCATCGGCTGGGCCGGTAAGTTATGAATTATCAACTGTAGATTCATGCGGCGAATCGGCTTTAAGCCCACCCGCAACTACCATCTACCTGGTTGTAACACCCGGTACAAATGCCAATATACTTAACTGGACCGCATATGTTGGGTTTACTCCTTCCAGGTATCGCATTTTACGTGGGCCAAGCATGAGTTCGCTGGTGCAGATTGACTCGGTTTCAAGTTTAACGTTGGCCTATACCGATTCATTCCCACCACCGGGGTCCTTTTATGCTGTAGTTGCTGTGGACCCCTCCGTTTGTCTTCCATCTACAAGCATTAAAACACGTACAGGTTCTTTTGTTCCGTTTTCCGGTTCATACTCCAACGGGTTTAACACAATTATTTTCGGGGAACAAACAATTGGAAATACGGTTTCCAATTTAAGCATTTATCCTAATCCTTCCAACAGGATACTGAACGTAAATTATTCCATGAATATAAGTGGGCAAATCCGCATCAGCATTATGGATGAACTTGGACAAATAGTGTATGACAATACGGAAACAAAAAATGCGGGTAATTATAAAGAGCAATTAAATTTGGAAAATCTGTCATCAGGAATTTATACCCTTCGTATGTTAACCGATGGTGGAAGTACGGTGAAGAAACTGGTGATAATGAAGAAATAGAGAATAGTTAAAAGTAGAAAGTATAAAGTATAAAGTGAAAAGTGAGCCCCGCCGGAAATGGCGGGGTTTTTTTGTGTAGAGAAGTAAACGGCATAAAATCGCAAGGATTACGGAAAGGCTAAATAGTTGTTTGCCACGTAGTACAACTTCGGGCATGCGGTTGGCAGAATGCCTTTGTAGCAGTACAAGTAGTTATTTCTCTTTTTTATAATTTTCAACACGCCTAATGTATTTTTCAAATTCACTCATGTCTGCATTCAAAAGACCGTTTGCAGTATCCTCAATTTTCTCAAATTTCTCTATGGTCCTGGTGTATAAAATAATCTGCTTGTTCAGTTTATTATCCACAAAAATTCCCTTTTCTTCCATTGTTTCATAGTTCTTATCAAGCACGAAGGAGTATTCAACTTCATTACTTCCATTCCAATATGGAATTCCCATAATGGTTTGTAATGGCTCCAAGGTCATATTTCCCTGTGGTTTTCCTCGCCGAAGATTTATATACTTCTTTTTCTTGCTTTTATCTGATAGAGGAAAGAGAGTGTGAATAATGGGTGTATCCTTATAAAGTATTAATCGATATTCTTCACTCCCCATGTCGGGGTCATCAACTTTCGCTTCGTAAATATCAAATAAGTCAGGGTACTTGTTCTTTTCGTTTTTCTTGTTTTCAGGCATATAGAGGACATCGGCGATTCTTATATAGTGCGTAATTGGAATCGCACCTTTGCCAAATCTACTTGGGGTGTCTATTTTTCCATCACCGGTCCAAAATGTTTTATTGGTGGAAAAACCATGCCGTTCATTTAAGTGCGTAAACCCTGTATATAAGTCTCCCAATATAAATATCACCCCACTTTTGGGAGATATTTTAAGAACATCTGTTCTTTCAACACATTGTCCAACGATATTATCTTGCCTTAATTCTGGGCTTATCGCTGCATAAGCCAAGGCACGTTGTATTTCCTGTTTTGTTAATATATTCTCATTCATACCTTATTACTTAGTGTACTAAGTATGTCATATTATGGTTATAAAATCTATTCTTTTCAAGCAACAAAAATATAGCATAAATTCCAAATTTCCCAACTCATTTTATCAACACTTGGTTTTATCCGTACCCATGAAGTGCAATTTCGCGAGAATGAGGTTTCTTAGGTATAGTAAACTGATGCGGCTCTGGTTGCCCCTGATTGCAGCGCAAAGCCGATGTATTCCCCCCCCCAATAACCACAGCCTAAAAATATAAACCCCTGACACCAAATGTCAGGGGTTTACTTTTTTACCATATACCCAACATTTTCATTAGCAAATGCGTTATTACTCATGAATTCCTCTGTGATTACTAAGGCTAAAAAAAGAAATAGCTACTATTGCACACTATTTTCGGGGAAAATCGGTTATATAACTCAAATAAAGTTTATGTCATGAAAAAATTACTACTGCTTACACTCTTATCCCTTAGCTCTTCACTCTTCACGCTTTGCTATGCGCAATACGGCAACGGCAACAGTGGTCCGCATGGGCCTATGACGGCACATCAGGTTGCAGCAAGCATTAACGGGGGATTGACTCAAAGCTATCTGGTAACAAATGTTTGCGGGTTGAACTATGTGCAAGCTACCCAACTTACCGAAACACGCACCCAAACCATCAGCACCGATACCTGGGGAACAGGGTTCCCAACTACACTCACCATTTCTGCGCTGCCGCCTTCGGGTTGCGCGTCTATAGTGAAGGCATATTTATATTATGGCTGTACTTTTACGGAAGCTACTCCGCCAACTACCAGCGCTACCATTACCAATCCGGCATTAGCCGTGTCTACCATACCGGCTGCCCTTTGCGGAACTACTTCCGATAATATATGCTGGGTGGGAAATGGCTCTGCCACGTATCGCGCCGATGTAACTTCTTTAATAACCGGAAGCGGAAATTATACAGTCGATTTAAACGGTTTTGCCAATGCCAATTACGAAGTGGATGGCGTTACCCTTATAATAGTTTACAGCGACCCTACGGCTGCATATAACGGCAGCATGGCGCTTTACGATGGCGATTTAAGTAATGATGCCGGGGTAAGCGAAACGTTTACGGCCGGAAGCTTTACCGCTTGCAATGCGTCGACCGGGACGGCCTTTGCCCTGATTGGCGATGTGCAAGCCAATGTAAATGGCGGAACAAATACGGAAACATATAATGGCAACACGGTCGTTTTTCCAAACAACTTCTGGAACTATTGCAATGTGCCCGTCAGCTTAACCTCGGGACAAAATTCACTTGTGTATAACACTTACACCAATAATACTTCCGATTGCTACTTTGTTGGCGTGGCAGGGCTTTACTGGCAAAACACCACTTGCACTACCTGTGTTCCGGTTGCAACCACCATGACCTTAACCCCGAATCCTATAGCTGCAACATGCGCCAATAATGGAGTTGCCATGGTGGCTGTTGCAGGGCAAACAGGGCCGCTTACCTATTCATGGTCGCCCGGCGGCTCGACCAATGCAGGCGTAACAGGCCTTTCTGCCGGTACCTATACCGTTTATGTAAGCGATGGAAACACTTGCGCCAGTGCTGTTGAAACCGTACTAAACCTTGGTATGGTTTTTACCACTACCAATACAAATGCAACTTGCTCGCATAACGGAAGCGCCAGTGTATTTGTAACCGGAGGTGTTACTCCATATACCTACTTGTGGAACAATTCGGCTACTACATCTTCTATTTCTGTTCCTGCGGGAACATACACCGTCAGCATTTCCGACAACAGCGGATGCACACTTACAACATCTGTAACGGTTAATAATACTAAGCCATTAGGTGTGAATGTTTATTCCGGCAACCAGCTGCTCTGCCCTCCTACAGCCGGCACAGCAACGGTAGTGCCAACGGGCGGTACTCTTCCGTATACATATTTATGGAGCCCCGGCGGACAAACAACGGCAACGGTTACAGGCCTTGGTTGGGGAACTTATACCGTTGCGGTTACCGATAGTAACGGATGCTCTGCTTCTTCCCCGATAACCGTATCGCTGTATTATAGCAACCTCACAGCCTATACCGACGAAACGCCAACTACCTGCTCGGCCAACAATGGAAGCGCATATATCATTATGTATGGAGGTAAAGAACCTTACACATACACATGGTCGCCGGGCGGAATGACAACAGACAGTGTTACCGGATTAAGCGCCGGTTCCTATACCGTATCGGTTACCGACAGCAACGGATGCACACTTTCGGCTTCAGTTACCATCGCTACCACAGGCCCCTCGTTTACCATAAGCGCCAGCCCATATTCGCTACCATTAGGAGACAGTACCCTGCTTTCCGCATCCAGCAGCCTGCAGCCGGCTACGTATCAGTGGTTGCCTTCCGCTTCGGTGCAATATGCCGATTCAGCAAAAACCTATGCAACACCAACGGTAACCACCACCTATTCCTGCATTATTACTACTCCCTGCGGAACGGATACGCAAACGGTAACTGTTAATGTAGGCTGTTTCCTGAGCGATTCTATGGCATCTTTCCCATACTATTGCAACTTGGAAAAAGGTTCTGCCTATGTGCTGCCTTTGAATGGTACTGCTCCGTATACCTACCAATGGTCACCGGGCGGACAAACTACCCAATCTATCAGCGGCCTGAGTGCAGGCGTATATTATGTATTGGTGCACGATGGTAACGGTTGCTCTTCTTTCGATTCGGTTACTATTTCAACTGCTGCGCCATCTGCAGCCATATCGGCCAGCCCTACGCATATTTCCGGCGGAGATACTACCTTGTTATCCGTATCGAGCAATATGCCGGGCATTTATTCATGGGCCCCGTCCGTTTTTAATCCGAATTCTCCTGTTACCTATGCCACACCCACGGTAACTACTACATATACCTGCACTATTATAAATGGTTGCGATACAATTACCGATACGGTAACTGTTTATGTGGGAGCATGTACATTTACGGCAAACATATATTCCACGCATTTTTATTGCGACAGTTCGTTGGGGACGGCTTTTGTTATTCCATCCGGCGGAAATGCACCCTATACTTATTTATGGACACCCACCGGGCAAACCAATCAAACGGCTACCGGATTAAGCGTAGGTACTTATTCGGTTGTGGTGTATGATTACAATGGATGCAGCTATTCCGGTTCCATAGGCGTATCATCCGCCAGCCCTTCATTCTCCATTTTTGCATCGCCTTCAACCATTACCCCGGGAAACAGCTCGATGCTTCAAGCCAACATTAATGTAGGCGCAACATTTTTATGGTCTCCCGCAGCAACATTGGATGACTCTACTGCCCAATATCCGAATGCCAGCCCATTGGTTACCACTACCTATACCTGCATGGCTATTACAGCTTGCGATACGCTGTATGATTCGGTTACAATTACTGTGTCGGGATGCTTCAGTGTTGGATATTCCTCCACAATCTCCATGTGCGGTTTACCGACAGCTTCGGCTTCAGTCTTTGCCTACGGCCCCGGAATACCGCCTTATACCTATTTATGGGCTCCCGGCGGACAAACCACAGCTACCGTTTCAGGATTAACGAACGGAACATATACAGTTACCGTTACCGATTCCACGGGCTGCCGGGAATTGCGGGATGTGAATGTGTATTACGGGTTCCCAAGTTACAGTGTTTCGGCTACGCCGGATACCATTTTTGTAGGCGATACGGCTACTCTGAACGCATATTGCAATGGTGTTTCCGCTACGTATGCATGGAGTAACGGAGCCACCACATCTACTATTCAGGTGCACCCACCGGTAACCACCACATATACGGTAACGATGACCTCGCCTTGCAGCAGTTCTGTCGATACTATTACGGTATATGTGGAATGTTTCGGACTTTCTGTGAATACAACCGCTGCAGATTGCAGCGCAAATAACGGAACGGCTACGGCAACCATTACGGGCGGCTATGCGCCATACACCTATGTGTGGTTACCAAGCGGACAAACAACGCAAACTATCAGCGGGCTTTCGGGTGGAAGTTATACGGTAACGGTGGAAGATTCTACGGGTTGCATACAATCTGTTACTGCATGGGTTCCGAGCGATACAATTGCTACGCTGTTTGCAATTGCTTCACCGGATACGATAACTGTTAGTGGCGGTAGTTCAGTTATAACAGCCTATTCCGATATTAACGCTACCTATCTGTGGAGCAATGGAGCAACAACTTCCACCATAACGGTGAGGCCTCCGGCAACTACTACTTACAGGGTTATATCTGTTACGCCTTGCGGAACTGATACGGCGTATATAACCGTATATGTGGATAGTATTTTTTGTGCGAATAATTATAACGAACCTATTTGCATAGTTTCAGTGGATACCGCTACGGGCAAGGCCGAAGTGCTTTGGGGCAGAACAAATTCTCCACCACAAAATGGCTATGGATATTACAATGTATATAAAGATTCTACCTTAGGATTTGAGTCGACACACACGCAACCGCTGAATGTATTGAGCGAATTTATCGACCCGAATTCAGCTCCGGCTACAGGGCCTGTAAGCTATGAGCTTGCTACAGTCGACAGTTGCGGGCAATCGGCTTTGAGCGCCGTAAATACTACCATTTACTTAACCGTAACGGCAGGTGTGAATACCTACATCCTAAACTGGACCGCATACATAGGATTTACGCCTACCAAATACTACATCTTCCGCGGGCCAAGCATGGGCGCGCTCGTATTGATTGATTCTACATTAAATTCTGTTTTAACGTATACCGATACATTGCCTCCGGCAGGCTCTGTATATTTGGTAGAGGCCGGCGACCCATCAGGATTATGTGTGCCAACCGCACGAATTAAGCCGCACGGGGCTAAGTTCAATCTTACAGGTTCGCTGTCGAATGGATTTAATACCGTTGAATTGGGTGTTCAGAATATTGGAATCAATCTATCTAATTTGAACATTTACCCCAACCCCTCCAACGGACAAATTACAATTCAGTGGTCAGTGAACAGTGGTCAGTCGTCAGTGAGGATAAGCATATATGATGAACTGGGACAAGCCGTGTACGATAACACCGAAACGCAAACAGTTGGTAAAAACACAAAACAACTCAACCTTGGAAACCTTGCCGCAGGCGTTTATACCCTGCGTATGCAAACCAGCGGCGGAACAATGGTAAGGAAGATTGAGTTGATGAAGAAATAGGAATAGCTAAAAGTAGAAAGTATAAAGTGAACCCCGCTAGGAATGGCGGGGTTTTTTTGTTTTACCATTTAAAGGCAAAAACTTACCGTTTAATAAGTGAAACCCGCCGTATAATAAATGGGGGAACATGGAGTTAGTATTGTATATATCTTTGGAAATGAATTAAAATAAAACACATGAAAAAATATTGCTTATTGATAATTGGGTTTTTGGGTTTGGGAATGGGTGACGGCAGTGCTCAAATGACCAACCTGGTTAATTTTAATCATGCGAACGGTGGTAACCCATCAAATAATTTAGCACTTTCTGGAAATGTATTATATGGTTTTACGTCATGGGGGACAAATGGCTTTGGTAATATTTTCTCTGTGCAAACGGATGGAGGGGGATTTAATAACCTTTACAATTTTTATGACACAATTGGCTCCCCTCCACAAGGTTCTTTAACTTTTTTCGGTAATAAGATATTTGGGGTGACAAGTAATGGCGGACCATACCATGAAGGTATGATATTTTCAATAGATACTGATGGTTCAGGATTTACAGTTCTTTATAATTTTTGGCTAAATGGAGGTTTCCCGGTTGGTACTATGGTATTATCTGGAAATACTTTGTATGGAATGGGACAAACTGGAACCCTTTATAATTATGGTTGTGTATTTTCAATACATACTGATGGGAGTAATTATCGTGATATTTTCGACTTTAATGATACCGATGGCGCCTATCCTTATGGAAGTTTGAAATTGGTAGGAAATACATTATATGGCATGACACAAAACGGAGGAGTAAATGACAGCGGATGCGTATTTTCTATAGACACGAATGGTGGAAATTATAAAGATATTCTTGATTTTAATGGTAGTAATGGTTCAATACCATTAGGCGAAGTTGCTATTTCAGGAAATGTATTGTATGGAATGACTTCTCGTGGTGGAACTTATTATTTGGGTACTGCTTTCTCAGTTCATACTGATGGCACTGGATATAGAAAATTAATTAATTTTGATTCATTAAACGGTGCTTATCCCAACGGTTCATTCACTCTTTCACATAAAGATTTGTTCGGTTTAGCGGAAGAAGGTGGTGCAAACGGTTATGGTGTTATGTTTGCTATAGACACTGATGGCAGTGGTTATAATAAACTTTTTGATTTTAACAGTACAAATGGGGGTTATCCTTTAGGAAGTTTGACCTATTCGGGGAATGCCTTATATGGTACTGCATACGTAGGTGGTACAGTGCCTCCATGGTCTGGCGTAGTTTTTAAATATTCAAGTCCCTGTGTATTTATTAATCCAGCCTCCACCAACTATTATTGTGCTATGGATAAAGGCACTGCCAAAGTGCTTGTTTCCGGAGGTGTTCCACCATATACCTATTCATGGTCTCCGGGTGGACAAACAACAGATTCAATTTATGGGCTAAGCGCTGGAATATATTCCGTTACAGTAACGGATTCTACAGGTTGCTCCCAATCCATTTCGGTTACAGTTCTGTCTACTCCACCTTTAGTAACCGTTATTGCATCTCCCGATACTTTACCACTATGGGACACGGCTCACCTTACAGTTTCTTGTAATGAACCATCTGCAACTTTTATTTGGTCTACTGGTGCAACTACTCAAAGTATTGATGTTACGCCTTCTGTTACTACTACCTATACCGTTATTGCCAACACTCTGTGCGGCCCTGATACAGTGACTAAAACCATAGTTGTTGCAGGCTGTGCGAATCTTTATGTACAGGACATTTGCATAGTAACCGTAGATTCAGCAACAGGGCACAATGAAATAATTTGGGGGCGAACAAACTCACCTTCATCAGGCTCATATAATGTTTATAAATTAGATTCAAGCTATAATTACACTTTAATAAATAGTCAACCTCTAACAGCATATAGCGATTATTTAGACATAACATCTTATCCTGAATCTGCGCCGTATACTTATGCATTGGCAACAGTGGATACCTGTGGTGTTTCGGCATTAAGCGCCCCGCATACAACAATCTGGCTTTGGGATACCAATGAAGGTACAACTAATCTGTTAAGGTGGACTGCTTACGTTGGTTTTACACCATCCATGTATAGAATTCTTCGGGGAACAGCAATGAATAATTTAATTCAAATTGATTCACTGCCTTCCGGTTTTCGCAGTTATACTGATACTTTGGGTACTCCCTATTCAATATACAGGGTTGATGCAGTAAATCCTTCGGGGCCATGTATTCCAACTACCAGAATAAAACCACATTCAACATCAACTGTTGAAACGAATGTTTCTTCTTCGAATAGCAAAAGTGTAGTCCCATCAAGTATATCAAATTTAAATAATTCTATTTCCAACCTCAACATTTACCCCAACCCAAGCAATGGGCAAATTACAATACAGTGGTCAGTGAACAGTGGCCAGTCGTCAGTGAGGATAAGCATATATGATGAACTTGGACAAGCCGTCTACGATAACACCGAAACACAAACAGTTGGTAAAAACATAAAACAACTCAACCTTGGAAACCTTGCAGCAGGAGTTTATACCCTGCGCATGCAAACCAGCGGCGGAACAATGGTAAGGAAGATTGAGCTGATGAAGAAATAGATAATAGTTAAAAGTAGAAAGTAGAAAGTATAAAGTGAACCCCGTCAGGAATGGCGGGGTTTTCTTTATGTAGCATAGTATATTTTGCCGTAATGCATTATAATTCAAAATTTTTTACAATATTTGTAAATAATTTCAGGGACTCCCCAACCCTTTACTTGTTTTATACGTACTGGTCTTTTATCTGAAATAGTGGATACTGAATTTT
>CAIWVW010000078.1 GCA_903916255.1 uncultured Bacteroidota bacterium | reverse complement strand
TTGTCATTCCGAGTGAAACGAGGAATCTCTTAGCGGTTTCTGTCCCTACACTTTCACCATTTTAAAATCCAAATCCAATATGGTTTTGTAATCCATACCGCTTTGGTACATGTGGTGTTCCGATGATTTGTAATACCAATGCACTTCTACTTTATGTCCTTTTTTGGGTAAGCTTTCGAGGCGTTTTAATAATTCTATCACGCATTTGGCAGAAGCGGTATTGAAATAATCGAAATGGATATGAACTAAAGTGGGCGAAACAGGTTTGAACATATATTTTTCAATGCTATCCAGCAGCGGCCTGTAGAACTTAGCCGATGTTTCCGATATCGACCTTCCTTTTATTTCCAGGTAACCGCGTTCCGGGTAAAACTTTACCGTAGGGGTGTCTTTTGTCGCTTCTATTTCTATGGTATCCATATTTTAGATTAGTAGGTTTTGATGGAACGCTGATGACGCGGATTGTTTATGATGAGCTTTGATTGAAAAATCTTAATTAATCTTAAGCAATCTGCGTCATCCGCGTTCCAATGTATTTCTGCATTCCATTGTATTTCAAACAAGCACCTTAACGGTAAATAAAGAATAATTATTGTCTAAGGTACTTGGCGGGGCAAACATAAAAAAAATAGGCTTGCCCGATTTGCGGCGCATATCAATAAGTCCGAGCCCTGCCGTTTCACGCACGGCATTGCCATTATTTAAAATATCCTGGTAAAGCTTGTTCAGTTCATCGCGGTTCAGGGTATTCAGGTAGTCTATGCGTTTGGTAAGGGCAGCTACTTTTCGTTTCTCAATAAAATTCGAGGTGGAGATGATAAAGCCTTTCTCCGTTTTTTCGAGTTCAAATATATCACCATTTAGCTGGTCGTCACCCAATTTTGGCGAATGATGAAGTATGTTTTGCAGTTGCTCAATCATTATTTCAATAATCTTTCCTTTGGTGTTTTCACGGCATTTTATGGAATCGAGATACTCTTCCACTTGCTTGATAAGGTAGGTTTCGGCATCGGAATTAATGACACCAATAAAGGAAATGATGATATTTTTTGGAATAGCCGCACGAAATAAATAAGCGGCATCTGTAAGATTATTACGCTTATTCATGCTGAAAATATATACTTTTGTTCATAGTACTGTAACAGACGCAAAGAAAGACAATTTACGCCACTCATTAAACTACCGCAACCAAAGTCTATCCAATATGTATTGGCTCTATTTAGCATTAGGCATAATTTTTGAAGTATTGGGCACTATCTGCATGAAGTATGCAGCGGGGTTCACCAAACTGGTACCTTCCGTTTTAGTATTTGTATTTTACGGGCTTGCGTTAGGTGCATTGGTGCTGGTACTCGAAAAGGTGGAACAAGTGAGCGTAGTATATGCCATTTGGGCCAGTGCCGGAACTGCTATCATTGCCATAATTGGTATTATATGGTTTAAAGAACCTATTTCCTTTATGAAAATTATGTCGCTATTATTAATCGTTTTGGGCATCCTCGGGCTTGAACTTTTTGACTAACCCGGGATGAATATCTTTTTAACCGGCAGTACCGGATTTCTTGGAGGCGAACTATTGGTGAGCCTTTCTAAACATAAAGAAGTAAACAAAATATACTGCCTTGTTCGCGCTATTTCCGAAGAACACGCCATTCTCCGCCTGAAACATGTGTTTGAGTTACATGGCGATGAGTTCGACCCTAAAAAGATAATTCCAGTGCTGGGAAACATAGGCGAGCACGACTTTTCGCATGTATTACTGAACAACAAAATGATTCAGGATACGAATATCATAGTTCATTCGGCTGCCAATACTTCCTTCTCTAAAATTTATGACAAGATAGTGGAGCAGGTAAATATATCCGGGGTGAACGAACTTATTAAATGGTCGCTTACACTGGCAAAGCTTGATACGTTTGTATATGTAGGAACTGCCACTATATCAGGTAAAGAGGCGAACCATAGGGTTATTAGGGAAGAAGAATCCCCAAATCCGAAGGTGCATCATGTGGTGAAATACACCTACACCAAAATGATGGGCGAAATATTACTCGCCAAACATCTTCCAAAAGAAAAGGTGCTTATTGTAAGGCCATCTATCATTATGGGCGATAGCCGCGATTGGCTGCCACGTTCTTATGTAATTTTATGGGCCATAGAAACAGCCAATATGCTACGGCTCGTTCCGGTTAACAGAGATTCGGCCTTGGATGTAATACCCGTAGATTTTGCTTCGGCTTCCATAGTTGCGCTATTATTTGCGCCTCGCAATTATCCTGTTTATCATATTTCTGCCGGAAAAAATTCCTGTACCAGCGTAGGCAAAGTGATGGATGCCATCGAGCCATCTTTCCCCGGATTGCCTGCTTTTAAGTTCATACAAAAACCCATGATTAACCAGATGAAGTTGTGGGCAAAAGGCAAACTAACAGAAGGCAGCGAATTATACCAATATGCTAATTATCTGGACTATTGGAAAAGTATTTTTGATGATGTAAACCAAATGCGTATTCTGTTGGCGGCCTTGGAACCTTACCTTGAATTTGCTGAACTGGGCCAAATATTTGACAACTCAAAACTGCTTGCCGATACTGGCTTTGCGCCACCTGAGCCGGCTCATATTTATTTGGCACGCTCTGCCAAATACCTCAAAAACATTGATGTTTTTGCTGGAGCTGTTGACCCATAAGTCGGAGCCCGACCGGCAGTCCAAGCGGGACAGGCAAATTTATTTATCCTTTGTTCCTTATTTCCTTGTGTATAGTTTAAACTTTTGTATCTTTATGGTATCATAAAAGAATAAAAGAGCCTATTTATGAGAAAATTACATTGGATTTTATTGCTGGTTTTTCTTCCGTTTTTTGCGGAAGCATCCCATTATACATCAGGGTATATAAGTTTGAAATATATAAGTGGCACTACTTATCAAGCCACCATTGTAACTTTTGTAGTCGGGAATCCTGAAAACTCATACTTATGTAATGATACTACCAACGCTAACCAGGATACGATGCGCCTATATTGGGGTGATGGCAACAGCACATTATTAACCCGCTCTAATGGTAAAGGTGACTCGGTTTGTGAATGCATAAAAATGAATACCTATGTAGCAATACATACTTTTCCGGGGCCAGGCAACTATAGGTTGGCGTTTGATGCTTCAGTTCGGGTGCCTGGTATAATGAATATGAGCAATTCCAGTTTTACCGATATGGTCATATTCCATACATTCACTATTAACCCAATATCTGCGGATACTTCGTTTCCGGTAATAACAAATCCACCTATTTGCAGTTTAGGCTGCCTATCAAAATGTTATACTTTTAATTTAGGAGCCTACTCTCCTGCGGGAGATAGTCTCTCTTATTCTTTGGGATATTGCCTTGGCAGTATTGGATATGTTATTCCGCCGAATGCTTCTATTAATCCTGTTACGGGTACATTAACTTGGTGTAGCCCTAATTTTCCCGGCTTATATAATTTCTCAATCCGTATTACAACTTATCACCGTACAATCATATCAGGCGATACTCTCCAAATTCCGGTGGATACAGAAGAAGTGGAACTGCAAGCTACCATAGATTCCGCTTGTTTATCAGGCATTAATACCATAAAAAACCCGGCAGGATACAGCATTTATCCGAATCCTTCCAACGGTATTTTCACCGTGGCACTCAATCATCCTGAACTTGTTGCAGGATTGCAAACAATCACCATTTACAATACTTTCGGAGAGACTATATATGAAGGGACCCTGAAGCAAGTTCAGGGAAACTGTGAAATAAACCTCTCCACTCAACCCAATGGAATTTATCTCTACCGTATTCTCAATTCAGATGCAACTTTGTTTGGAGAGGGCAAAGTAATTATTCAAAAATAGAAGGGATTAAACGCTGCCTGTTTTCTCGGGTCAAAGGCAGTTAGTCGTGTAAAAATGGTAATAAGTAAGGAATAAACCACTATTTGTCGGATTAAAATATTTTAATGCAAATTTAATATTGGGGTTATTAATTTTATATATTTGTAGCTAGTTAATGTTAAATAATTACGAGATATGAGTGGAGTAAACAAAGTGATTCTGGTAGGCAACCTCGGGAAAGACCCCGAAGTACGCTACCTTGAAGGTGGTATTGCTGTAGCGAATTTCCCATTGGCAACTACCGAGGTTCACAAAAACAGGTCGGGAGATAAAGTGGAATCGACAGAGTGGCACAACATAGTTTTGTGGCGCGGCTTGGCAGAAGTGGCGGAAAAACTTTTAAAGAAAGGAATGCAAGTGTATGTGGAGGGCAGGCTCCGGACACGCACTTGGGAAGATAAAGACGGCTCGAAAAAGCGAGCGACGGAAATTGTGGGTGAAAACCTTACCATACTTGGGCGTAAACCTGCACCTGGCGAACATGGTGCGGATACGATTCCCGCTTCAGCAGATGAAATGGAATCGGCCCCGCCGTCAGATTTGCCGTTTTAATAATTACACTACTCATCCTCCTGCCCCTTCTCTACCAGTAGAGAAGGGATAAAGTCATTTTGTAATAGTTTTGTCTTTGCCCCCCTCTCTATAAAATAGAGAGGGGGTAGGGGGTGAGTAAAATTTTTGTAGTATATTTAACCCTTGACTCTTAACATTGTCAAGGGTTTTTATTGTAATTGAAACAGAATTGAACGCAGATATACAGCTCATTCATATTTTTCTAAACTTTATTGCACTGGAGGTAGGCGAAGCGTTTGCCTTCTTGCTGATAGGTGTTTTTATCATTTTATCGGCTTTGGTTTCCTGCTCCGAAACGGCCTTATTTTCTATTACCACATCTGAAAAATCCATCCTTAAAAAATCCATATCACGCAAGGACAAGCAAATACTTTTATTACTCGACAACCCGAAACATTTGCTGGCTGCCCTGCTGGTAGCCAATAATTTTTTCAACCTGAGCATTATCATTCTTTCGGCATTTCTTACGGGCCATATTGTTAATGTTTTCGACCATCCTATTCTTACATTCGTGCTGCAAGTAGTGGTAGTAACGCTTATCCTGCTTGTGCTGTGCGATATTATACCCAAAGCCTATGCTTCAAATAATCCGCTGAAAGTTACCAGCCGGATGCTTTATTTTATTTTCCTTACACGCGCTTTTTTCTATCCGTTTGCATCCATACTTACCGCTTCAACAAAATTTATGGATAAATATATTCTGCGGCACAGGGTAACACTTTCAAAAGACGACCTTTCGGATGCGCTTGAACTGGCATCGTCTCACATACCTGATATACAACAAAAAATTTTAAAAGATATTATTCAATTAGGTAATAAAGATGTAAAAGAAATAATGCAGCCGAGAATCGATATTATCGCATTTAATGAGCAAACCGTGTTTAATGAACTCCTTGCAAAGGCAGTAGATTCAGCCTTTTCAAGGATACCCGTATTCCGGACTACCCCCGATAACATGGTAGGAATACTTTATACAAAAGATTTATTGGTGCATAGCGGGAAAGACAATACTTTCAACTGGCGAATCCTTTTACACCCGCCTTTTTTTGTGCCGGAAAGCAAAAAAATAAGCGACCTGCTGGAAGATTTCCGCAAAAAGAAAATGCACCTTGCCATAGTGGTAGATGAGTTTGGCAGCACATCGGGGCTGGTTACACTGGAAGATATTGTGGAGGAAATTCTGGGCGAAATAAATGATGAATTCGACGAGGAAAAAATAGTTTTTTCGAAACTGGATGATAACAATTATGTGTTTGAAGGAAAAGTAACCCTTGGCGATTTTTGCCGAACCATAAATATCGATGAGGCTTTTTTCCATACACATAAAGGAGGAGCGGATACTCTGGCCGGATTAATTATGGAAGTCGCGGGTAGGATTCCCGAAAAAAATGAGAAGATAAAATTCGAGAACCTCCTGTTTACTATTGAGGCTGCCGATAAACGCAGAATTCAGCGGGTAAAAGTCACCATAGCAAGCGAAACTCCTCCGTTAATTGAAGAAGGAGATAAAAAACAATTTATAATTTCGTAATTCATAAATTTATATTCATGAAGCTGTTTACAACACTCACTTTAGTTATTTGTACTGGCGTAGTTTTCGCGCAGGATAAGCCGGCCTATGACCCTATGCAGGCTTTCGACCCGCAATTTTTAAATGTACCCGGAAATGAATACCGCAGCGGAAGCGGTGCGCCCGGTCCGATGTATTGGCAAAATAAATCGGATTATTCGATTAGCTGTGCGCTCGATACTGCCAAAGATGTAATCAGCGGGGAAGTGGATATCACCTATACCAATAACAGTCCCGATGAATTGAATTATTTGTGGCTGCAACTGGACCAGAATATGTTTACCACCACATCGCGGTCACACTTTACAACCCCTGTGGGAGGTGGCCGTTTCGGCAATGTGGAGTTTGAAGGCGGCGACAGCATCCACTCAATAAGTGTTTCCGAACATGGCAATGTAATTAACCCGCAAATAGTTATTACAGATACCCGTATGCAGGTTTTGCTGAAAGAACCATTGAAAGCTAAAGGAGATAAAGTAGTATTAAAAATAAAATATAGTTTCCGTATTCCGCAAGATGGGTCAGACCGTATGGGAATTACCCAAACAAAAAATGGCAAGATTTATGAAATAGCGCAATGGTATCCGCGCATGGAAGTATATGATGACATACAAGGCTGGAACACGCTTCCCTATTTAGGTGCAGGAGAATTTTATCTGGACTACGGCGATTTCGATTACACCATTTCCGCTCCGGCGAATATGATTTTAACAGGCTCCGGCGAATTGCAGAATCCGAGTGAAGTATTAACATCCACCGAAATAGACCGCTTAAATAAAGCTAAGGGCAGCGACAGCAAAGTATATATCATCACAGCCGATGAAATAGGGAAAGCCGCTACAAGGCCCAAGAGCAGCGGCTATTTAAGCTGGCATTATAAAATGCAAAAGTCCCGCGATGTAACCTGGGCAGCTTCCAAAGCATTTATCTGGGATGCCGCTAGGGTGAATCTCCCCGACAACAAAAAATCATTTGCGCAATCTTTCTATCCTGTCGAATCGGCCTCTGACTCCTCTTGGGGTAGGTCTACGGAGTATTTAAAATTCTCCATCGAATATTATTCCAAAACCTATTTTGTATTTCCCTACCCGGTGGCTTCCAATATTGCAGGGCGCGTGAATGGAATGGAGTATCCGGGAATAATATTTTGTAACTGGCATGCCAGGATGGGAAGGCTTTTCGGGGTTACTACGCACGAAATCGGGCATAACTGGTTTCCGATGGTGGTTGGTTCCAATGAGCGCAAATACGCATGGATGGATGAGGGTTTCAATACGTTCATCAATATATATGCAGGAGAAAATTTTAATAACGGGGAATATAAAGGAGATGAGTCTGTGAAAAGGCTAACCGACATGATGAACCGTCAGATATCTAAACCAATTATGACGTATCCCGATGTAATCGATGGAAAAGATTTGGGCACGCTGGCATATTTTAAACCTTCTGCAGGCCTGAAATTATTGCGCGATGTGGTGGTTGGCCCGAAACGATTTGATTATGCTTTCCGGAATTATATCAGCCGCTGGGCCTTTAAACATCCTGTGCCAATGGATTTTTTCCGCAGCATGAATGACGCGTTGGGCGAGGATTTGAACTGGTTCTGGAAAGAATGGTTTTATCAGAACTGGAAACTCGACCAGGCTATAGAGACTGTACAATATGTGAATGCCGACCCCAAACAGGGCATAGATATTACCATCATTAATAAAGAGCAAATGGTGATGCCGGTGGAAATTGAAATTAAAGAAGCAAATGGGAAAACAGGAAGGGTGAATCTTCCGGTTGAGGTATGGCAACGCAGCGGTAAATGGACCTTCCATTATAACTCAACCGACATGGTAACCTCCGTTGTTATTGACCCCGACAACAAACTGCCCGATGTGGATTTAACGAATAATACCTGGGGAGTACCTACTAAGTAAAAAGTTTATAAAGTAGAAAGTTCCTAAAGTAAATACCATGAACTTTCACTTTACAAACTGTATGAACTTTACAAACTTTATGAACTAAATGAGCGATATTTTTCCCGTATTCCATAAACTCCTTGGCAGAAGCGAGAGAGAGACTCTCCTGAAACAAAAAGGCATTGTTATCTGGATGACGGGATTATCGGCATCGGGAAAAACTACGCTTGCCATTGGTTTGGAAAAAACGTTGCACCAGATGGGGCATTTGTGCTATGTGTTGGATGGAGATAATGTACGTACAGGCATTAATAATAACCTGAAATTTTCGGAAGAAGATAGGAAAGAAAATATTCGCCGTGTAGCGGAAGTATCGAAGCTGTTTGTGCAATGCGGGGTTATCACCATCAACAGTTTTGTAAGCCCCACCAATGAATTGCGTGATATGGCGAAATCCATTATCGGGGCCGATGATTTTAAACTGGTATATGTAAATACCCCTATCGAAGTCTGCGAGCAGCGCGACTCCAAAGGCTTATATGCCAAAGCCAGACGAGGAGAGATAAAAGATTTTACAGGTATTAATGCACCTTTCGATACGCCCATTTCACCTGACCTGGAAATAAAAACAGACCAACATACGTTTGAAGAAAACTTGAAGGTGCTGGTGGATTTTGTGGTGCCGAAGATAAAAGCATAGATATTTTGCTTATCAATTATGGGAAAGAGGCTACAATTAATAATAGGTGCAGTTATTTTGTCCTTAACAATAGTCATGCTATATAATATTTTTTATGGCTTTTATGATGGTTGGACTTACGGTCACAGCATCTCATATTCTATAGCTAATGAAACAGAAGATACGGTTTTTATAAAATATGAGAATACAACTGACAGGATAGCAGAGGATTCGCTTGTACGCAATATGGGCTATAATATTGATACTGACGCCTATACTCCAATAGCTCCAAGCCATACTTTTAATTATTTTACTTTATCAACGACAGGCTCATTACATTTCAAATATTTCTTTACATATTCTAGATATTTCAAACCGCCATATAAGCACATGTTTGTTAAATATCGAAATCATGTACACCCTATTAGTTTGGAAAATCAAAAATATTATACATACTCATCAGTGAAGGATACTATAAGGTTTTTCTTCCATATTAAGAAAGCTACTTTATAGTAATTAAATATACAATGCCCACCCAACACTACATACTATCTACCTACAACGCCACCGCCGAAAACTACGCCAAATGGTAAAATCCCGTAGGGATGTCATTTTGGTAGAAACCACAAACCACACCTAATCCAAGTCCCGTTAGGGACGACATTATTTGAAAAATATTTAGGATATTAATTAAAAATGCCGTCCCTATGGGACTTTGAAATTATTTTTCCGTGAAAACTTTCTACCAAAATATCGTCCTTACAGGACTTTTAAAGCTACATTTGAGGTGGAAAAATAATATTGAAAATGATAATCCCGTAGGGATGTCATTTTGGTAGACATCACAAACCCTATCTAATCTCAGTCATGTTAGGGACGACATTATTTGAAAAATATTTAGGATATTAATTAAAAATG
>CAIWVW010000077.1 GCA_903916255.1 uncultured Bacteroidota bacterium | reverse complement strand
ATATAGCCCAAACAAGGTCATTAAAAACTGTACAAAAATAGTGGCGTCTTTTTTCAAAGCGATTGCAAATAGAAATGCAAAGGTAGGGTGTTTGGCGAAAGTAAGAAATAAGCTATTTCAACTTCCTTTAAAATGCAGGGCAGTTAATGCTATTTGTTTTTTTATACTTAGCAGAAGAATAAGGGATTAAAAATGCCAGAGAAGCTTCATGGGTTCCCCCGGTTGCAAGCTGAAGTCTGGAAGTTGAATAATCGTAACTATAACCAATCCGCAATAATTTATTCTGGTATCCGATTGTAAAAATCATAGCATTCCATGAAAGGTTGCTATAGATATCCTGTGAGTAATCATATGCAGCCACAAAACGAGTACCAATTCCTACTGTAAAATGTTTTATACGGAGGTAGCCTTCCACTACATCCTGATTGAAGTCATCCTGCTTTTCATAAAGTAGGGTTGGTGAAAGAATTAGACTTCCAATAGGAATCATTAACCCAGCATTAGCTGTATATTTTAAAGGCAGCGGGCTTGTTCCCTGCACAAAAGATTCATCAGGTTGGCTAAGATGGTCGATAGAAAAACCGACAAAATAATTTTTATCATAGCCTAAAATACCTGCTGAAAAATCAGCGAGACTTACAGTAGTCCTGAGCAATACAGTTTCAGGCTGGTACGTAAAGCCCCCTATAGACCCGGTATATCCAAAGTTTAACTTTGATTCATCAATACTTTTTTGCAGATAAGTTGCCTGAACTCCCGCGCTAAGCGTGAAAGATTTAATATGGAACTGATGGGCATAAATAAGGCTCACATTGGTTGTATAAGTAGTATTTCCCGCTTCATTATTAGTTAATAATAATCCTATACTATTATTACTATCAATAATATTTCTGTCGTAAGAGGCATTATAGGTGTCGAAATTTCCGGGAATAGCTGGCCATTGGTTGCGGTAGTTTAATCCTATTCTTTCACTTGCACCGGTTCCTGCGAAGGCAGGGTTTAAATATAGGGGATTGGCATATGTCTGAGAAAATGCTGGGTCCTGAGCATAAACCGTTTTTGCTGTTATGCTTATCGATACAACTATAAAAAAGCTTAAAAGAGATGTTTTATTCATAGTGGGTGATATTATATGAATTTCAAATATAGTAAAAATATCATTCAATCATGATAATGTCCTCAAAGCCGGATAAGCCGATGAATTATACGAACTTCTCTCCCTTACGGGCTTTCACTTCATTCACAAAGTTCCGTATCTGCTGTTCATCTTGCTTTTTGCATATCAGCAAAATATCTTTCGATTCCACTACTATGTAGTCTTCCAAACCTTCTATAACCACCAGCTTTTCCTTGGGCACATGCACTATGCACTTGCTCGACTGGAACATCATCACGTTCTTTCCAACCACCGCATTTTTGTCTTTATCCTTTTCCATTTGCTGGTAAAGCGAACCCCATGTCCCTAAGTCAGACCAACCAATAGCGGAACTGCGCACATATACGTTAGACGCTTTTTCCATCACGGCATAGTCAATGGAAATATTCTTACACTGGCTATAAATTTTATCAACCTCTTTCGCTTCCTTGTCGGTGTAGTAATACTTCCGGCCTTCTTTGAAAAGGTCTGCCACATCAGCCGCATGGGCCTCCAATGCCTTGATAATACTGGCAACGCTCCACACAAAAATGCCGGAGTTCCAAAGGAAATCGCCGCTCTGCAAAAAGAACTGCGCCATTTCGAGGTCTGGCTTCTCGGTGAAGGTTTTCACTTTTTTAATGCGCGAGTCTTTTTCCTTTACGGGGGAATCTTTGTATTGGATATAGCCATAGCCTGTATCGGGCCACAAGGGACGAATGCCAATGGTGATAAGGCAATCCTCGGAGGCTGCTTTATCATAACAAGCTTTCAAAGCCCGTATAAATGTTTTGTCTTTTTTAATAAGGTGGTCTGAAGGGGCTACCAGCACAAGGGCTTTAGGGTCCTTCATCGCAATTTTATAGGAAGCGTACGCCACACAGGGTGCGGTATTTTTCCGCGCAGGCTCACACAGAATATTATCTTCGGGAATATCCGGCAATTGTTGCCTGATAAGGTCTTTGTATGATTCGTGTGTAACTATAAATACGTTCTCTTTCGGCACCAGTGGCGCCAAACGGTGGTAGGTGTCCTGTATAAGTGTAATGCCTTTGCCCAATACATCAATAAACTGTTTTGGGTGCGAAGAGCGGCTCATAGGCCAGAAACGGCTGCCTACCCCACCGGCCATTATTACGCAGTAATGGTGCTTGTTCATTTTTTGAGTTGTTGCAATGCTGTTCTTAGACGATTAATTACATCCGGAATTTCGTTTACTTTGGAAGTGCCCACCGAAAGCCTGAACCATGGCGACTTTACAGAACCACCAAAAGCGTAAAAAGGAACCAAGGCCACATGGGCCTCATCCAATAAATAACGCATGATGCTTTCACTGTCGGTTAATGCAGTGCCGGTGGCGGTTTTCATCCCGGCCAAATCTAAATTTACTGTCAGGTAAATTGCGCCTTGGGGCTTGATGGCATCTACGCTGAACCCTTCCTGTTTCAATTGAGTGAAGCCTTTATAAAACTCTTCAAGGCGTTCGTAAATGTTCTCTTTAAACCGGTTCAGGAATTTGGTAACGTGCGGAATATTATCAAGGTACTTGGCAACCGCAACCTGCTCGGCCTTGGGCGCCCAGGCTCCAACATGGCCTATGATAGACTTCATCCGTTCAATGATTTTTTTATTCCCCATCGACCAGCCCACACGCACTCCGGTAGCCGAAAGGAATTTGGATATGCCATCAACAAACACGGTGTAGTCGCGCATTTCAGGGAACATGGTTACAGGATTGTAATGGGTGGTTCCTGCAAACGTAAGCTGGCAATACACCTGGTCGAAAAGCAGGTAAACAGGCTTGCGGCCTTCCTCCCCCCTGCGGTAGTTTTCATCTACTATCAACCGGCAAATATCATGCAGTCCCTTATATGTAAACATAGTACCCGTAGGGTTTTGCGGGCTGCACAATGAAATGAGCGTTACCTTGCCGATATGCGGTTTTATATCTTCTGCCGTTGGCATAAAATTGTTTTCAGGGCTTGCTTCCACCTCTATTCCTTTAGCACCTACCTGGTGAATGTAGTGGTTGTTGTTCCACGAAGGGACAGGGTATAAAACATAATCCCCCGGATCAACCAATGCGCGGTAAGCCGAATAAATAATGGGCCTTGCGCCTCCGGCAATAATAATTTCATCGGAGGGGGAATATTGCAATTCCAAGGTTGCGTGCAGATAGCGCGATACCGCTTGCCTTAATGCCAACACCCCGTCAGATGGCGGGTAATTGGTTTGATTTGTATGATAGGCATCTATGATATCCGATTTCAATTCTTCAGGCAAAGGGAAAATATTGGAATCAAAATCACCTACGGTGAAGTTGTATATCTTCTCCCCTTTCCTTATTTTTTCATTTACTTCTGCTGCTATTTTCAATATTTCAGAGCCTATCAGGTGCTCCGCCATTGCTGATACTTTTATTTCCGCCGCCTTAGGTTTTGCTATTTCAGGTTCCATGTTTGCTGTTTTTAGATGCGCAAAGGTATAAAAATCAACATAAAAATAGTGTTACATAAATGGAGTATAAATAAGCCTATTCCCCAATTGGTTATATACCCCATAACCACATGCCATAATTTGCGCAAATCATATTTATATAGGGCCTCCGAAAAAAAGGAACGGAAAAAATAATTGTTAAAATTTAAGATTCGCACATATATTTATCGTTATTTTGCGATTAATATAAATATATGGGCTTAAGTAAAACAGAAGAATTCACGGTAAAGGATAATAAGATTGCCCAGTATGCAAAGGCTTTGTCGCATCCTGCAAGGGTTGCTATAATACAGTTATTAATGAAAAGGCAAACCTGTATTTGCGGTGATATTGTAGATGAACTGCCGCTTTCACAATCCACTATATCGCAACATTTGAAAGAGCTGAAAGATGCAGGGCTTATAAAAGGAGATATAGACGGAGCCAAGGTTTGCTACTGCATTAATGAAAAGGAATGGGAGAATGCCAGGTTATACATGGCTAACCTGTTTCAGGCTTTTGCGCCGGGTAATACTAAGTGCTGCTAAAAAAATTTGAATTAAACTATCGTAATTTACCGATTTTAAACCAACCTAAAAGCATGAAAACATCCGAAGAACTGAAACAGATTGTAAAAGAAAAGTACGGGCAGATCGCCGCGCAAAACAAAGAACAAAATGAATCTTCCTGTTGCGGTTCGGGATGCTGCTCTACAGATGTAGCGAATATTATGAACGATGATTACAGCAAACTGCAAGGCTATAACCCCGATGCGGATTTAGGCCTGGGCTGCGGCTTGCCGACAGAATTTGCAAAAATAAAGAAGGGTGATACGGTGCTTGATTTAGGTTCCGGTGCGGGAAATGACTGTTTTGTTGCAAGGGCCATGACCGGAGAAACAGGAAAAATTATTGGTGTGGACATGACAGAAGCCATGATTCAAAAAGCGAGAGATACTTCGGAAAAGTTAGGGTTTAACAATGTGGAGTTCCGTTTGGGCGAATTGGAAAATCTCCCTATTGGCCCAAGCCGGATTGATGTAGTGGTGAGTAATTGCGTATTAAACCTTGTTCCTGACAAAAGGCAAGCGTTCAACGAAATTTTCCGGGTGCTGAAGGCGGGCGGGCATTTCAGCATTTCGGATGTTGTGATAGTTGGAGAGTTGCCGGAAAACTTAAAAGAAGCAAGTGAAATGTATGCCGGTTGTGTTGCAGGCGCATTGCAAAAAGAGGAATATCTGGCTATTATAAGAGATGTACATTTTGAAAATATTACCATACAAAAGGAAAAAGTAATTACCATACCTGACGATATATTGCAAGCCTATCTTTCGGAAGAGCAATTGGCATTTTATAAAAGCAGCGGAGTAGGAATCTTTAGCATCACCGTTTATGCTGAAAAAGCAAAGGAGTGTTGCGGAACTGATTGCTGCAAATGAGAAGTAAAGCGGTTGCAGAATTAGTCGGCACATTTGCCATGGTGTTTTGCGGCACAGGGGCCATTGTTATTGACCAGGAAACAGGCGGGGCCGTAACCCATATGGGTGTTGCAATAGCATTCGGGTTAATAATCCTGGCTATGATTTATGCGCTGGGCGATGTTTCAGGGGCGCATATGAACCCTGCGGTTTCTATTGCATTTATGTTCTCCGGCAGGCTTGAAAAAAGCGCCACACTCATTTACATTGCATCACAAATTGCAGGTGCATTACTGGCAAGTATCACGCTCAAGTTCCTCTTTCCGCATAACCAAAACCTGGGGGCAACCATGCCTTCAGGGACTTATATGCAATCCTTCATTCTGGAAACCATACTTACCTTCTTCCTGATGTTTGTAATTCTGAATGTTTCCACCGGAGCAAAAGAAAAAGGCATTACCGCAGGCATTGCGGTGGCGTCTGTAGTAGGGCTTGAAGCCATGTTTGCAGGGCCCATTTGCGGGGCTTCCATGAACCCTGCCCGTTCCCTCGCCCCTGCCCTCATTTCCGGAAACATAGAAATTATTAAATGCCAGTGGATATATGTATTAGCGCCTATCCTTGGAGCATCATTGGCCCTCGCAGCCTACAATTTCATAAAACCCAATGTTAAATAATTGTTAAGTAATGGTAACCGAAATATATTCTTTTTAGTTTTACCCCCGCTCATAATTATAACTCACTCACATGTCAACAACGAAAGTATTATTTGTTTGCAACCACAATTCAGCGCGAAGCCAGATGGCGGAAGCATTCCTTAACAACCTTGGCAAAGGTAAATTTGAAGCCGAAAGCGCGGGGCTTGAACCGGGGACATTAAACCCTGTTGTTATCGAGGTGATGAAAGAAGCCGGCATTGACATATCGAATAATAAAACTAAAGACGTATTTGATTTTTTCAAACAAGGGAAACAATTTGATTATGTAATTACAGTATGCGATGATAGTGTTGCAGAGCAATGCCCTTTCTTCCCTTCGCAAAAAGGAAAAATGCACTGGTCATTCAAAGATCCATCCAGATTTACGGGAACTCAAGAAGAAATTTTGGCACAGGTAAGAACTGTGAGGAATACTATAGAGAAAGAAATTACCGAATTTATTGACGTTCTTCAAGCAGACTAAAAGTCGGAGCCCGACTGGCAATTATTTAAAAGCGCCTTTAGGGTTTGGCGATTACAAATTTCAGAACCCGAACCGTATCCCAATCATAAAATTAAAACGCTCTGCAGGGTAGTTATCCCATGAATAATAACCTACATTGGCAAGGTTATTCAGGTTAAGGAAGGCGGTAAATGATTTGTTGTACCTATACTCCACCCCCAAATTCAAATCAGGGTAACCGGGTAGCGTTTTTGCCGCTATCATATCATTCGTGATTTCAGGTGCGTATTGCGAGCCAATTACAAAAACCTCGGCTTTAAATATGTACTTGCTCTCGAACGTATATTTCCCTGTCGCACTAATTTTCAATGCCGGATTATACCACGCTTTAAGTTGGTTTGTGGGTGTGTAGATATTATAATCCCCGGCTAAAATTACGCTTAAGTTATTCTTGAATTGGTAATCCAAATCGAGGTGGGCATTGGAAACCTTTACATTGTCATACACCAAGGTGAAGCGGTTTTTCAAAGGCTCCAAGGTATCGGTTACAAACAATGGCATATCCTTTACCATTGATTGGGCAACACTAGCGTTATAAGTCAATTGTTGGGTAATGTTTCCCGCAATCCCGGCAAATACGTGATATTCGGTATAGGTGTAATGCAACTTCAACGTATCCTGCACAAACGGATTTACTTCTGAAAGCGATTTGTAACTATTAAATGTTTCATTGCCGTCAATACCCGCATAAATCATAACCACATCCTGCGCAATATGGTAGCGAGCCAATAAATCGGGGTAAATATTGGCTTTTTTATCCATCGGGTCGAAGTAAATATTCGCACCTAAATGGGCATCCCAATGCCTTTCATTTGTTGTGAAGAAAGGGTTTAAAAGAATATCATAATTCGCAGCATTTGCAACTTGGGTAACATCGTCAAAATAATTAAAGCGCGCCTTCAAATCAATGCGCTGCTGGTTGAAATAAGTGAAGAATTTCATATCCGCATCTATGTTATTTTCCGTGGAATTATAGATGTCGTTATAATTATAGTACTTCAATTTTATGTCATGCCCTATCTTTGATGAATCCCTGTAATTGCTGGCATAGTCAAGCGAACCATTAGCATAATCAAACCGCTCTTTAATGGAGGGATACCCGTATGCATTACTAGCACTCTCTGAATAAATATAGGGTGAACCATAATCATTCAAACTATGGTTTTGAAATCCTTCATCAGCAGTAAAGGCGTGTTGGTTAAAAAGTTTTTCAAAATAGCCGTCAATATTATTGAAGGCAAAGCCGCTGTTAATATTATTGGTGGTGTAAGTTGATGAGATATGGTTCAGGTGGATTCCATAATCCATATCGTGTAAACGCAGACTGTTAAAGAAATATTCGGCATAAAGCGTATTGTAATTACCTACGCCTGCATTCAATAAAGATTGGTAAAGTTTTTCCTGCGGCTCGCCTTTTATCTGCATGGCAGGAATTATAGGCGGAGTATAGGAAGTTTGGTATTGTGTGTTTACAAAATCATATTTCACATTCCGTGCAAGGCATACAGAATCGGCGACAGCGGGCGTATTATTTAGTTTAACCGCATCGTGAATAGTGGGTTTGAAACGGGTAATCACATTCACCTGGATAGTATCAAACGGATTCTGTTGCGCAATTACTCCGGCATTGCCAATAACAGCCATAGTGGCTGTTAGAGCAATATATATATGTTTATCCAGCCTGCTCATTTGTTCTCCGGTTTTATGCCTGTGCTATCTGAATGTATTGTTAACACGCTGTCTTGTATAACAGGTTTTTGCATGGCCTTTGGTTCGCTTTGCGTAATGATGTCCAATTTGTGTTTTGCCATATTTACCACAGCTGTATCTGTTGCATTTTCAATAACTGTATTCAGTGTATGCTTCGCCTGGAAATTATCATTCACAGAAACATAATCATCTGCCAGCACTATTAATGCTTTTGCCATCCATTGCGGGTAAGAAGGCTCCTGGTTCACCAAATCGAACACTGTTTTTTCAGATGACAGAAAATCGCCTTTTATATATTGTATGTTGGCAATTTGGTATTTCGATTCGCCCTGCATTTCGCTTTTTGTCATTTTAGCAACCTCTGTAAAATCAGCTACAGCAGAGTCATATTGCTGTTTTTGCAACCATGCCTTTGCTTTCAAAAACCATGCTTCCGAATGGATGTCCGCATTAATTTGTGGGGTTGCAATAACTGTATCTGCTGCACCGATTAATGCATCATACATATTTAAATAATTATCGCAGCGCATTTTGCCGGTCCGTGCCAAAATCATTTGTGTTTCGTCCTCGTACATTCCGCCTAATTCAGTAAAGTAGTATAGAGCTTCTCTATAATTCTGCTTTGCATAATCTATTTGTGATGCATGCAGCAAACTGGTAAGAGTATAATAGGTTTTCGGGGCCTTCAGCACATAGCGGTAATCTAAAATTGCGCTGTCGATATTCTTTTGCTTGTAATAACATTCAGCACGGTAAAAATGCGTTTCCGCAGAAAATATCCCGGCAGGAAATTTTTCCAAATAATTGTTTGCATCGGGCAATAATTTTACAAAGTCCTCATTCAGGTAATCTTTCTTCACGACGGAAAATGTAACCGAGTCAAGCGCTGATTGCCCAATGGTAACACCCAGTTTAGCGAAATAGTCCTGCATGTCCCCAACCTGGCCTTCGGAAACATAAAGCATTTTAATATGCGACAATGCTTCGCTGCCTTCGCTGGAGTTTTTATTTTTATCAGCCACTTGTTTCCATGCTTTTAAGGCCAAATCATTTTCACCCTGGTTGTAATATATCTGGCCCATTTGCAGCAGGCACTGGTTGGTGTTCGGGCTGTTCGGGTATTCATCAATCACCCGCTGATAGGCTGTGGCAGCTTCTTTCGGCTGGTTGTTCGACAAGTATGCATCTGCCAGTTCCATCATAGCAGATGAGTAATAACTGCTTTTGGGATAGTTGCCTAAAAATGCAGTAAGCGATTTTATTTTCTGGTCGAATTTATGCAACACACCTAATCCTTGCGCCATTTGATAACAGGCGTAATCGGCATCATGTGCGCCTAAATCCATGCTTTTTTGGTAGAACGGGGTAGCGGAAGCATAATCTTCTTTTACAAAATAACAATCGCCAATGCGGTTATATGCATCGCACAGCCGCACCTTATCTTTTGTTTCAATAGCCACATATTTACGGAACCAGTTTCCGGCATTGTCATAATCTTTCATCTGGAAGAATGAATAGCCGCAACCATATTGAGACAAATTATACTCCGGTGTGTTGAATGCGCCGGATTGGGCAAGGAACTCATTGTATGTTGCAACCGCATCATTGTATTTTTTCTCGCGGTAGAAGGATTCCGCTTTCCAGTAATAGGCCAGCAAATGCAATTTATCATCAAAATTAAATGTGAGCGATTTTTCAAAATAACTCACAGCCTGTTCAAACTGGAGGTTGTTGAATAAGTCAACACCCCTGTAATAACAAAGCCTTTGGTAAACGCCCTGCAAACGGGAATCCCACTTTTTAATTTCCGCCAGCGTTTTTAAAGCGGCCTCATAATTCTTTGTGGTGGAATAAATATTTACCAAATATTGATAGGCCTCGTCGTGATTTGATGAGTTAGGATATGCATTCAGATATTGCGTAAGCGAGGTGACTGCTGCATCGAAAGGGTCGTTGCAGGTTTCGTAGGATATTTTAGCAAAGTTAAAGAGCGCGTTTTCTTTGAGGTTTTGGTCGTAGTTTAATTTGTAAGCATCCAGAAATGCATTTGCGGCGTAGTTCTTTTGACCGGTATTCAAATAGCATTCGCCAATATGGTAATCGGCATCCTGTGTAAGCGTATCATTTCCGGCAGCTGCATTTTGAAAGTAGGGGATGGCACCGGTATAATCTCCGGTTACAAAATAACAATAGGCAAATTCATATGCTTCCGTTTCCTGCAAGGAGCCTGCCTTGGCATATTTCATAAAGTATGGTATTGCATCCTTATAATCATGTAATCGGTAGTATGATTCAGCTGCTATCTTTTTAATCTCATCCGAATTTAAGAGTGCGGCACTATTCGGGACAGAATCAATTAACGGCACACAATACTCCGCCGCTTTGGCATAATTACCTTCCAGATAGTAGCACTCGGCAATATAATATGGAACCGCTTTACCAAAATTCGGGTCTTTGCTTAATTTAAAAAAGCTGTTTACCGCGGTCTGGTAATTTTTATGCGTGTAAGAAATATATCCGTAATAATACGTGGCGCCCGGATAGAATGAAGAAGTGGAATCTTTCACTTCCGCAAAACATTTCCGCGCCGAATCCATTTGGTTGCGTGAAAAGCAGCTATAACCTTTCTTATAATAATACTCCGACAATTCTTTGGGTTCCAGAAAATCCAAATCGGTTTTGTTATACCAATATATTGCGTCTTTGTATTTGCGCTTGCCGTATTCATAATTTCCCAGCAGGAAATCTATGCGGTGCACTTGGGGGCTTTGCGGATGCTTGTGGATGAACTCCATCATTTGTTTTTCCGCATCATCATGGTTCAGATACATGGAGCAAACCGCGGCGTAATAATCGGAATGCACTTTAAGCGTAGATTGTTCTTCCCTTACAGATTGCGATACTTGCCTGAAAAGATGGGCCGCTTCAGAATATTTATGCTCATCGAAAAGCATGGTTGCTTTATCAAAGGTCGCGTGAGGGTCGGCGTAAATTTGTGTTTGCTGGCAGTAGAGTTGAGAGTTTGTAAAGCTTATAAAGCAAAAAGCAACCCCATACTTTATAGACCTTACAACTTTATAAACTTTTCCCTGATTGCGTTTCAACATACCCAATAGCCCTTATTTAAGTTAACAAAATTACGATTCGGCTATGTAAGGCTATTCTATATGTTGTAAAGTTTTCAACCCGCTTATGTTAATCGGGTTTGTGATATTATTAAAACGAAGCATTCCCTGAAAGGTTACGAATACGGCCAGAGTAATAAATGTTTATTAAATTTTTCGATTAATTGTGTGTTATACCAAGATAGTGGTATATATTTGATACAAATTTACCATCCACCGCCAAAAACATACCATCCACTCAATAAAACCTCCCATTTAATAAATGGGAGGAGAATATCCGAAAATATTGTTATATACTTGCAATTATATATTTTTCAATTCATAACGCCTAAATCTACCCTGCCATGAAAAAGTATCTTTTCCTTACCGCATTTATCGCGTGTATTTTAAATGCCACGGCACAAACTTTTGTTACCGGTGGTATATATTCTAACACGACATGGACCACTGCCGGAAGCCCCTATATTGTTACCGATACGGTGGCGATAGAAACAAATGATACACTCACCATACTGCCGGGTGTAGTTGTAAAATTCAATACTAACGCATACCTATACAACAAGGGCGGTGTATTAATTGCTATTGGTACCCCAACCGATTCCATCATTTTTACGAGTAATTCAGCCACTCCTCATTTTGGAATATGGAAAGGGATTTCAAATGGCGGTAGCCTTCGTTATGCAAGGGTTTCTTTTGCGGAAAATGGCTATAACCTTGCAACAACCTACCCCACGGTGAGCCATTGTTTATTTTCCTACGCCAAAACGGGATTAAATTCTACATCGAATGCCAATGAGGTTGATTCCTGTGTTTTTATGTTTGATTCCACAGGTGTTGAATTCGCAAATACTATTAATGGCTGCATATTTCTGAATAATGACGTAGCTGCTTCGGGGCTTATAAATACTATAGAAAACTCTACTTTCAAATATAACAGAACAGGTTTTAGATCCGGCGATGTTCCAATTACCATTGTTAAAAATTGCGAATTTGATTCAAATAATGTTTGCACGTATTATCTTAGAAGGGTTACGGGCTGTAATTATAAGTATAATACCCTGGCATCCTATGGAGACGATACTATTGAATACAATAATTTTTACCAGAATAATATTGCCATAAGTGAGATTGGTGCAGACGTTCCGCCGAATGTACAGCCTTATATCGAATTAAACACCATATCAGACAATAAAATAGGCATCGAAGGGCTTGTGCCTTGGGCTAAAATCAGCTGTAATTCCATTTGCAATAACACTTCATACAATATGATTGCTTCCGGTAGTAACCTCAGCGTAAAAAACAATTACTGGTGTTTACCTGATTCGATATCTATTCAAGCCACCATTTATGATGCATACCAAAATTTCAACTACGGCTTTTTATATTTCACGCCGTTTGACACTGTTACCTGTACCATCCCATGCAATGCGTCAGTTTCGGCATCAGCAACCCATACGCTTGTTTGCACCGGAAACTTTACTACACTGCATGCAACTGTTAGCGACATTAATCCTGTTTACACCGTTATTTGGCAGCCCGGTAGTTTATCAGGCACATCCGTAACTGTTGTTGCCGCTTCCACCCAAACATATACTGTTACTGTAACAGACAGCAGCGGCTGCACAGCAAGCGCAACTGTAAGAATTGACACTATGCATTGCGCCCCACCATGCTATTTATCTGCATCAGCCAGCGCAACAAAATACAGTATTTGTTCAGGAGATTCTACCACATTGGTAGCTTTTGTAAGCGATTCAAACCCCGTATATACTGTGACGTGGCAACCGGGCAGCCTTTCAGGAACAAACGTAATGGTTACCCCTCATTCAATAACTACATATACGATGACTGTGACTGACAGTGGCGGGTGCACTGCAACTTCGATGGTAACAATTAATAGTACAATCTGCAATCCCCCATGTTCCAGTTTATATCCGCCTTCCATTTGCTATGTAACCACAGATACTTCCTCCACATATAATACAGTGGTTTGGCAAAAAACTGGAATGGATACGGTTGCTATTGACAGCGTAATTATTTACCGCAGGAATGATGTGAGCCAATACTTGCCCATTCAAGAACAATCGGTTCATGCCTGGTCTACTTATAAAGATTATGGTGCGCGTCCTTTAGTTGAGGCATCCTATTATAAATTAGGAATACATGATACTTGCGGTGTGGACACTGCACTTAGTAATTTGAATGAAACGGTATTCCTGCAATCTGTTGCATCGGGCCCCAGTAGGGTAAACCTGAGCTGGAATTTTTACCAGGGAACGCCTGTAATTTATTACCTGATTTTGCGGGATGATTCGGGTACCGGCAACTGGCATGCTATTGATTCGGTTAATGGAGGCATCAATGCCTATACCGACCTTAGCGCTCCCGTAAACTCCGGCCTGCGCTATTTAATTGCGATGGATTGGAACTTAGCTTGCACACCTTCTTTAATACGCCCACGCCATGGCCGCTATGTATTCAACCCGAATGGTGGTTATTCCAACATAACAAAAGCGTTTCCAACAGGTATTGTGAATCTGAATGATAACAGTTCTATTAAAGTTTATCCTAACCCGGTGAATGATGCAGTTTCCATATCCTTTAACAATGCATTTGAAGGACTTGTAAAAATTACCGATGTGCTGGGTCAGGATGTTTACACAGCCAATTTATCTGCCAATGGCGGAAGCGTGAAACAGTTAAACGTAAGCAATCTTGCCAATGGAGTTTACTTTATTACCCTGCAAGGAAAGGGTGCGCTTTATCGGACCAAGGTTATAAAGATGTAGTTTCTCAAACTGCTTTATAAAAAATAGCAGGCACTCTATTGTAACAATTATTTGACTGTATTATACAAACAGTCAAATAATTGTTACATTTGTTTTAGTTTTCAACCTTATAAAATATTATCATGAAAAAATCCTTACGGATTCAATTTGTAAATATTCCCCTGAAAACTTTACTTGTACTTCTTTTCGGATTGATTAGTATTAATAATTCCTATGCACAAACCTATGTAAGTGGTGGTATTTTTTCAAATACTACATGGACTACAGCAGGAATCCCTTATATAGTTACTGATAAGGTGGTAGTTTTTCCAGGTTTTACCCTCACCATACAACCTGGGGT
>CAIWVW010000076.1 GCA_903916255.1 uncultured Bacteroidota bacterium | reverse complement strand
GATTTTATCAGCAGTTTTCCTTTCAGCCAACCTTTGTAAACGAAAAATGCAAATGGAATCAAGAATACCATTCCAATGCTGCGGCCTATAAGGCGGTGAATAAATTCCCACCAGTAAATATGCTTATAATCTTCAATGGTGAAATAGCTGTTAATTTGTTTGTATTCTGGGGTTTGTTTGTAGTCATTAAAATCCTGTTGCCATTCTTCATCGGTATGCGGAGGAATGACACTCGATATTTTCCATTTAGCCATCGAAAGCCCCGAATGGGTGAGGCGTGTAATGCCGCCTACCACCACCATGGCCCATATAAGCACACAACCTGTAAGCAGCCAGATCACTATAATACGCTTGGGATTCATGGGTAATTTTTTGCAAATGTATATAAAGAGTAAAAGCCAATAATGACAATTATCATATTGAAACCTGATTCAACAAATGTTTTATATTTGTAGTAAACTAATACCCCAAAATCTATGGAAAACAAAATTAATCTTAATCGTGTTTTACTTGGAGGCCTTGTTGCCGGAATTGTAATGGACTTTGTTGGCGCCATTGTACACATGGCTATTTTAAAAAGCTATTATCTGTATTTCCGGGGCATGGGCTCGGTCCTCAATCAACCAAGGCTAATGGCTGTTCAGATTCTCTTAACTGTGTTAAGCGGTATTCCGGTTGCTTTTTTGTATGCCTTTGCAAGAAAACAAATTGGCCCGGGACCAAAATGTGCCGTAATTGTCGGATGCCTGGTAGGATTAATGAGTGCTCCTTATGCAATGGCTGAATACAGCTATTATAATATGGGCAGAATGATTCCCGCCATGACTTTTGTAGATTATTTCGTGGCTGCCATTGCCGGTGCTTTTATTGCAGGAATGATATACAAAGACAAGGCTGCTGCATAGTTTCCCAAACTAAAAAGCCCTGTTCCGATTATTCAGAACAAGGCTTTTATTTATTTATGAGGGTTTACTTATTCCCTTTTACACTATCTGCCGGAATAAAATCCATAGAGATGGAGTTTACGCAGTAGCGGGTATTTTTATTTGTAAAATGTTCCCCTGTAAATACATGGCCTAAATGGGCTCCGCAACGGGCGCATTCTATTTCAGTGCGTTCTCCGTCAGGGTCAGGTATCTTTTTAACTGCGCCATCAATGGCGTCATCAAAACTAGGCCAGCCGCACTCCGACTGGAATTTATCGTGTGAAGTAAATAAGGGTGCTCCGCAACGCCTGCATGTATATATTCCCTTTACATCGTTGTAAAGATATTTTCCGGTACCCGGGCGTTCAGTCCCTTTGTTTACAATTACATAAGCTTCTTCAGGTGTCAACTTCCTCCAATGTGCACTGTCTGGCATTGTTTGATTTTGCGTATCATTCATAGTGTTTGAGTTTTGTTGTGAACATGCCTGCAACGAGCATGTTAACAAGGTTAAGATTATCAGTTTTCCATTCATAACGTTATAAATTTAATGCATTTACGGGTAAGCTAGGCGCATGGATTTACAATATAGCAAAATATGCCACAGATTTCACAGATTTTAACATTTTAGCCCCCTACTTAAAAAGTCCATGCACATAGTTCACAGATTAAATTCTGCCTGAAATGAGATTAATTTGTGCAATCTGTGGCATTTTTTTTAATAATCTTCTCCAATGCGTCCACCCATTCATCATGGCTGTTAAGACTTTCCGCCAAATCTAGCGTTTCGCCACCATGCTCTTTAAAGAGGCGGGCATATTCTACCTTTACTTCGAAAATAGTCTCCAAACAATCTGCCACAAAAGCAGGAGAAAATACAAGCATCTTTTTTATGCCTGATTTTGCTTTCTCCATAATTGTATGGTCTGTATAAGGTTTTATCCAAGGGTCCTTGCCAAGTCGTGATTGGAAAGAGGCGCTATACGTTCCTTCTTTCAACTCCAAGGCTTTGGCCAATAATCGGGTGGTATGAAAACAGGAGGCTCGATAGCAGAAATAATTTTGGGAAGAAATATTATCACAGCAATTTCCCAAATTACATTTCATGTTTTTTTCTGTGGAAGCCGTCATAATATGACGTTCCGGCAATCCATGATAACTAAACAGGAAATAATCGTAGTCTTCCAGTTTACATTGCTTCTTCCAGACTTTGGCAAAAGCCTCAATAAATAAGGGATTATCATAAAAAGGCCCTGTGAATACAAATGGAGGAATCACATCTTTTTTTCGCAACAGTTCTATTGCCTTTTCTACCGATGAAGATGTAGCAGAAGCTGAATACTGCGGATAGAGCGGAACAATAACAACTTTCCCAACTCCCGGTGTACTTAATATCTTATTTAATGCTTCAGATACAGGCGGGCTTTGGTAGCGCATACCAAGTTCAACAACAAAGTCATCGCCCATTTTCTGTTGCAACTTTTTTGCCAAATTTTGACTATGAATGAGCAAGGGAGAACCTTCTTTGGTCCAAATCTGTTTATACTGTGCAGCTGATTTCGGGGCACGGAATGGAGCTATTATACAATTCACCAGCAATTGCCTTTGCAGCCAGGGAATATCAATTACCCGACGGTCGCAGAGAAATTCACGCAGGTATTTGCGCACATCAGCTGTTTCAGGGCTGTCGGGTGTGCCGAGGTTTAAAAGTAATATGCCGGTTTTTTTGGGTATGCTCATTTATGGGGGCGAAATTACAATTAAGTAGTATACGTTGAAGTATCTGTATTTAATAGTCCATTTTATTTCTAGGGTTAATAAATATAGCGCACTTTTCAACGAGGCTTGTTAATTACTTCCTCGAAAAACATTTTTTCAGGAGCCTGATTTGGGTATTTTTGTATGAAAATGGTAACATATGATTAAAGGAATAGTACTATTATTCAATCTGCTTGGGCTTTTTTTGTGCCGCTTATTTTTCCCGGTTTCCGTGAATGTGAGTCAAACTGCCCCCTATTCGGCACAAGTAAATAATTCTTTTATGGTGCAGGTAGCCATTAACAAAGGCGATTTAAAGGGTATGGCCAAGTTTACTGAAAAGCTTCCTGTAGGACTTACTGCCGTTCCCATAGATAATCAAGGTGCTAAAACAAGTTTCGATAATAATACTATCCAGTTTTCCTGGGACTCTCTTCCCGGGGATGGAATAATGAACATTTCCTTCCGGGTAGATGTATCTTCATCAGCTACCGGAGCACAGGATACCTTAACCGGTAAATTCTTTTATATGGTGGATAACCAAAAACTGGAAGCCGATTGTATGCCATCCTTTATTAATATTACAGGTATAACTGTTGCAAACATCAGTGGCTCTCATCAAATTGACAGCATTAAACAATGTCAAGGCGGTATTTTTATTCAGCGCCGTTTTCCATCGTCATCTATTCCTCCTAACGGAGATGCCAAAATAACGCTGATAATTCATAAAGCCGGCATAATTGGCTTTGCCAAAGTGGAAGACAGTTTGCCGCCGGGCTTCACTGCTGCCGCCATAGATGACGGAGGCGCTTCATTTAGTTTTGTAGATAATATTGCCAAGTTTGTTTGGCAAAGCATTCCTTCCGATTCGGTGATAACTATTTCATATCGCATTTTGGCCGGTTCAGATGTTAGCGGGACACATGCTGTAAGTGGTAACTTTTCATATATATATAATAGTGCACCTGTAAGTTGCTCTATTGGCACTACTATTTTTAACACTACCGTTTTACCCCCCGGCGATTCGGTTAAAACTCCAATTACCCCTGGCGGCAGTGTTACTTCTTTTCCTCCTATTGTTAATGCTGCTTCATATCCGCAAATAGTTGCAGATACATCGGCTAAAAATGCTGCGGTACAAACCAATCAACAGCCATCTTCAGGTGCTCCTTCAACTTCAAATAATGATGCTACTGCTCCCAAACCCACCAATTATCTTGTAATCACTCCTTCCGGAAACGTAGTAACCAATCGCGCCGATACAGTTAAAAATACATTTGCCCAACCGGCTGCCAAGCTAAGCGCATTCGATTCTACCGTTCAGGCAATGAATGCTAAGGCTGCAGCAGTTGCCGGAACGCCTACTAATGTAACACCATCCATTCCTGCACCCCAAACAGGGTTGAATTATAGAGTACAGCTTATGGCTTTGCATAATCCTGTAGATGTATCGTATTTCTCGCTGCACAAGCATATAAATATACCTGTTAATACCGAACTTATAGGTGGCTTCACCAAGTATACCGTGGGTAATTATTCCGATTATAAAACAGTGCGGGATGCACGGGAAGACTTTAGAAACAGAGGTATTGTCGGCCCATTTGTTGTTTCTTATAATTCAGGTACGCGTATAACCGTTCAGGAAGCGTTGATGATTTCGCACCAGCAATGGTATAAATAGATAACATACCCGGTTTCATAGTTGAAAATGAGGGTGCAGGCTTGAAATTGATAAAAGTAAACGATGGTTCATCAATATATAGATATGTTTTGGTTATCAGCATGATTTATACAATATATTCTTCGGGTTGCCTTGAAAATGGACGAAAATAGCGGGTTTATTGAAAAAAATGAATACTTTTGTCCTAATTACTCGTACAAACCAAGAGTTGTTACTGTTATTAAAAACGAAAAAAGATTTATTTGACTCAAAAATTATGCAAAAGATAGATAAGGTATTTTTCTACTTCGTAGTATTGCTCTCTTTGTTTATAGGAAGCAGTGTTTCAGCTGTTTCTTTGCCCGGTGATTCAACCAAACAGGCAAAACCGGCGAAAAGTGAAGAGTCTTCAGATAACAACGATGACCAGCAATTGGTTATTCATCCAATTATAAGGCTGGGGGCAGGAATGCTATCCTATATCGGAAACGTTAAGGCAAATATTGGAACCACCAGTATTCAAAGCCCTGCAAGCGGACGCGTTGGATATGACCTTGGCTTATCGCAAAAGCTTTCTCCGGTTACGGAATTCAGCCTCGAATTTTTATATGGTAACTTGGCTGAAACCCAATATACCCCTACTTCTAACTGGAATTTTCAATCGACCATTGCAGGAGGCGGTATTAACTTTCTTTTTAAAATATTGCCCAAACAGGATGTAACTCCTTATGTAATTATCGGGGTTGAATCATACGAGTTTCTTTCCAGAGCAGATATTTATGACCAATATGGAAACGAGTATTACAGCTGGAGTGACGGTACACTCCGCAGTACACCGCAAAATGCATCGAATGCTGCTTATGCCAAAATACTTAACCTGAATTACGATTATTCCACCGATGTAAGGTCATTGAATTTAGACGGTTCCGGTAAATATTCCCAGCAAACATTTGCCATTCCTTTAGGCGTGGGCTTTATGTTCAAGGTTGGAACCCGTGCCGATTTTATGGTTGGAAGCACCCTTCATTACACGTTTACCGACCACATCGACGGTTTGACTCCACAGGTTTCAGGCCCGCTTAAGGGTACATTATCACATGATATGTTTGCGTTTACGTATGCAACGGTACGATTTAACTTAACCAGAGACCATCCAAAATCTCACCGCTATGACTATGTAGATAATATTGACCTTACCGATACCGTTCATCCTTACGGAGCGGGTAGGTTTGATACCTCAGAAGCTACCCTTCAGGAGCAATATGAAAGGGAAATGGACACTACCGGAAAATATGCTAAACAAACCATTGACCCATTCCATTGGAAAATTACAACCCCTGTGGCTGTAAAGGTTAATACTACCACTGCAAAAACAGGTACTTCCGGTGGAAATAAATCTGCTGAAAATAAAACCGGCGCTACTGCTGCTAATACTACAAATGCTGCCGGCGGTGTATATAAAATACAGTTGCTGGCTACCTACGTTCCGCTGGCCGAGGGCATAACCTTTGCCGGTATTAATGACAAGGCCGCCGTAGATGTTTCAAATGGAATGTATCGTTATACTACAGGTAACTTTACCAATATGGCCGATGCCCAAAAATACCTGAACCAATTAAGGGCTATAGGCTATACCGATGCCTTTATTAGAGGGGCAGGCAATGGCAACCCTGCTGTTGGTAATAATGCAAATAATGCTGCCAATGGCACTCCTAAACAAGGCTCTGCTGCTGCTATTGCACAGGCAGTAGGAACCGGATTGGTTTATAAAATACAGTTAGGTGTTTATGGTTCTGTTGCGCCCGACCAACACTTTATGAGCACCCTCAACCAGTTCCAGGATTTGAAGGTTGTTAAGGACAATGCCGGACTGAGCCACTACCTGGTAGGTTCTTATACCTCTTATAAAGATGCTGCCGATGCCATGAATAAGGCTAAAGCCGGTGGTATTAAAGACGTTTGTGTAATGGCATTTAATAATGGCCATTATATTTCAAATGCACAGGCCCAAAGCATGGAGAAGAAATAAAGGCATCTCGCCTATGAAATTAAAAGGCCCCGTCCCGCAAGCTTGCGGGACGGGACCTTTCTTTTTTTACAAAAACCTGCAATTTTCCCTTCCGTGAAATGTCCGGGTTTTACGCGTATTTGAAATTATGGCAATACTACGCTATGCTATAACAGATAAGGCTTTGAGGCATGTCACAGTAATTTTAACATTTTTGGACATTTTTGATGACAGGCAAATGCCATATAAATGCTTGCCACAGATTACACAGATTGAGGACACGGAAGGCGAATACACGAATTAGTGGTACCGAAATAGAGGTGGGGGTTGGAGCCCGACAGGCAGATGGAAAAGGCGGGGTATTTTTGGAGAAGGGGATGAAAATTTTGACATTCAGAATTCAAAACAAACGCGAAGCGGTATTTATGAATCAGAAAACTTTATCTTTGATTCCAACTTTTGAATCATTTTAGTTAATTCACTATGAAAGAATCTGAAGAAATTATTAATGCACTGTTAAAATTCAGGAATGAGCGTGATTGGGAACAATTCCATAACCCAAAGGATTTAGCCATAGGATTAAGTATTGAAGCGAGTGAACTGCTTGAAGTATTTCTTTGGAAAAAACCAGAGGATGCTAATATTGAAAAAGTAAAAGAAGAATTAGCCGATGTCTTCGGGTATGCATTTTTATTAGCAGAAAAATATAATTTTGATGTAAAGCAAATCGTATTGGATAAAATCAAACTTAATGAACAAAAGTATCCTATAGATAAATCAAAAGGAATTGCAAAAAAATATGAGGAGCTATGAGCAAGGCGCTTGAGTTTGCCGTAAACATAGAAGAATACGATTTTAATAAAGTTTCCCTCGATAAAAGTATCTCTAAAAATATATGGGTAAGAGATCAATGGCCCATAGTGTACTTTATACAAAATAAAAAAATTGCTTATGTTGGAGAATCCACTAATGCCTACAGTCGCATTAGCAATCATCTCAATAATAAGGATAAGCAGATTTTAAATAGGATATCCATCATAGGCAGTAATAAGTTCAACAAGTCGGCAACTCTTGATATAGAATCTCATTTAATACAGTATATTTCTTCAGAAGGTACTTATAACCTTCAAAATGGTAATAACGGGTTATCCTTTCATACTTATTATCAACGTCAATTATATAAAGATTTATTTGAAGAGATATGGAAAAAATTATTGGAAAAGAAGGTCGTAAGTAAATCTTTGAAGGAAATTCAAAATTCAAATTTCTTCAAATATTCTCCATACAAATCTCTGAATCAAGATCAATATGCATCCGTATTGGAAATCATGGAAAGCTTAAATAAAAAGGATTCTGCACATATTTTTGTTAAAGGCAGTGCGGGAACTGGCAAAACAATACTCGCAACATATTTGATTAAATTACTTAATTCCAATATTGAGGAATTGAATATTGAAGAAATAGGCAATGATGGATATCAGGAAGTTGAACTTTTAAAAGCATTTCGTGAAAAATATAAGAAGCCAACGATAGGTTTAGTTATTGCAATGGCATCCTTAAGAAAGACACTGCAAAATGTCTTTGAAAAAATTCCCGGATTAGATAGTTCAATGGTACTTAGTCCAACAGATACATTTAAAAAAAGATATGATCTTTTAATTGTCGATGAGGCGCATCGTCTTCGTCAACGGAAAAATATAAGTTGGATGGGTGTCTTTACTAAGAATAATAAAAAACTAGGGTTAGGTAATGAGGGTACGGAATTAGATTGGATATTGGCCAATAGTTCACATCAGATTTTTTTCTATGATTCTGCGCAATCAGTCAAACCATCAGATATTTCGCATAATAGATTCAAGGCTTTATTAGATCAGCCATCCACTATTAAACTGGAATTAAAGTCTCAAATGCGTATTGAGGCAGGCCCTGACTACATTACAGCAGTTGATAATTTGCTTAATTGCCGACAGACTGAGATAAAATTTGAACTTGAACCTTTAAAGTATGAGTTATACTTATTTGAGTCATTTAAAGAACTATACTCTGAATTGACAAAAAAGGAAAATCAATTTAAATTATGTAGATTGGTTGCAGGTTATTCTTGGCCTTGGATATCGCAAAAGGAAGTTGTAGATGGTAAAAATCATGATATTGAAATTGAGGGGCAGAAATTTTATTGGAATAGAGTCGATAAAGATTGGATAAGCTCAGAGACATCCTTTCAAGAAGTGGGATGTATTCATACGACGCAGGGATATGATCTAAACTATGTTGGGGTAATTTTTGGAAGAGAAATCAGCTATAATCCGGATTTAGAAAGAATTGAAATAAATTCTAAAAACTATTTTGATCGTAATGGTAAAGCTGGAATTACTAATCACGAAGAATTAAAAGAATATATTGTAAATATATACAAAACATTGATGTATCGTGGAATTAAGGGCACTTACATTTATGTTTGTGACGAAAATTTAAGAAGGTATATTCAGAAATATATTCCATCATTTAACCAAGTCAGAAACTCTGTTGAGATAGTTCACGAAAATGACCTTCATGTTGAAAAAGAAAAGCCGTTTGAAATAGTACCATTTGATAAGGTTCAACCATTTATCAATAGTATTCCCTTATATGATATAAAAGTTGCTGCGGGTAATTTTAGTGATTTACAGCAGTCACCGGATTTAGAATGGATAGAACTGCCTTTACCATATAAGCCTTCAAAGGATTATTTTGTTTGTAAAGTTAACGGCGAATCAATGAATAAAGTAATACCGAATGGCTCTTGGTGTCTCTTTAAAAAATATTCGGGCGGCTCGAGGGAGGGGAAAATAGTTTTGGTCGAGCATCATAAAATTCATGATTTGGATTTTGGTTCGGGGTATACTATAAAGTCATATCACAGCGAAAAAGAAATAAAAGAAGATGGAAGATGGTCGCATAAATCTATTGTGCTAAAACCATTATCTTCATCTCAACAATATAAGGACATAATATTGCAGGAGGAAGAAGTATCTTCATTAAAAGTTATTGGTATTTTTGAAAGGGTTCTTTAAAATTATATTTTAGTACCCGAAACCAAACTGCCTGAGAAGATAGAGCAGCTAAAGAGCCGCATAGCATATAGCAAAGACAAAATAAACCAATTGGTGTATGAATTATATGGGCTTACAGAAGAAGAGATTAAAATAATAGAAGGGAAATGAGAATACAAACCACGGAGGCACGGAGAGCACGGATATTCACGGAAAAATCTGTGTTAATCTGTGTTCTCGGTGCCTCCGTGGTAAGAATTTAAGTGATGCAGTACATAAAAGACAAAATAACCCATGCCCTTGCAAATCAGGAAGAACTGATTACGATGTTTGCTGCCGAACCGGAAAAGAAATTAGCCGACAGGCTACATATTATTCATTTGCAATCTGTCATCTGTGAAAATGAAAAAGACGAAGAAACAGCGGAGTTTCTTTCCATCATGCGGCGCATAATTATTGAGGCCCGCCTTTACAAATGGGAAAATAATATTGCCGATGAATTGGATGAAATAGAATTATCTATTACGAATGCTGAACTGTTGCAAGAAAAACAGGAACACCGGAAAAAATTACTGGCAAAACTTGCAAAGCCTGTTTCAACTCCTGAAATTCAGGAATCTCAACCGGAACAAAAGACGGATAATAGTGTTCAGTTAGGGTTGTTTTAAAACAGATCCTTCGCTTCACTCGGGATGACAAAGGCAGGCGATTGGGTAAGATGGCTTCGCAAAGCCTCGCCATGACGACCCCGCTTAAATTAATTGCCAGTCGGGCTCCGACTACGCGTCAATATTCGCGTATCTGGCGTTCTTCTCAATAAAATCGCGGCGGGGGGCAACATCATCACCCATCAGCATCGAGAAAATACGGTCGGCTTCGGCAGCGCTTTCAATGCTCACTTTGCGCAGCTTGCGAGACTCCGGGTTAATGGTGGTTTCCCATAATTGTTCAGCATTCATTTCACCGAGACCTTTGTATCGTTGCACGCCTACGTTGTCTTTTCCGTTTTTGCCAATTTCATTAATTGCCAAATCGCGTTCGTCTTCAGTCCATGCGTAGCGTTGTTCCTTGCCTTTCTTCACCAGATAGAGCGGGGGAGTGGCAATATAAATATGGCCGTTTTCAATCAGCTCCTTCATGTAGCGGAAGAAAAAGGTGAGGATAAGGGTAGTAATGTGGCTGCCATCTACGTCGGCATCGCACATGATTACAATTTTATGGTAACGCAGTTTTTCAATATTCAGCGCGCGGTCATCTTCGGCAGTGCCTTTAAACACGCCCAATGCGGTGTAAATATTTTTTATTTCCTCATTTTCATAAATCTTGTATTCCATGGCTTTTTCCACATTCAGAATTTTACCCCTTAATGGAAGCACCGCCTGGAAGTTACGGTTACGGCCTTGTTTGGCGGTTCCGCCTGCCGAGTCTCCCTCAACCAAAAACAACTCGCATTGGAAAGGGTCTTTCTCGGAACAGTCAGCCAGTTTGCCGGGCAAACCGCCGCCTGTAAGCGCACCTTTGCGTTGCACCAATTCACGGGCTTTGCGGGCCGCATGGCGTGCCTGTGCCGCAAGAATAACTTTATCTACAATTACTTTTGCTTCCTTCGGATGCTCTTCTAAAAAGTTGGTGAGCATTTCGCCAACCACCATATCAACAGCGCCTACAACTTCTTTGTTGCCCAATTTGGTTTTGGTCTGGCCTTCAAATTGGGGTTCGGCAACCTTCACGGAAATTACGGCTGTCAATCCTTCGCGGAAATCATCGCCGTCAATTTCAAATTTCATTTTAGCCAGCATACCCGATTTTTCTGCGTATGTTTTCAAGGTGCGTGTAAGTGCACGGCGGAAACCAGCAAGGTGTGTGCCACCCTCGTGGGTATTGATATTGTTAACGTATGAATGCAGATTCTCTGAATAGGAAGAGTTGTAAAGCATGGCTACTTCAACGGGGAAACCATTTTTTTCCGATTCCATATAGATAGGTTCGGGAATCAATTTCTCGCGGTTTTCATCTAAATAGGCAACAAATTCTTTTAAGCCACCTTCTGAAAAGTAAGAATCAGAAATAAATTCTCCTTTGTCATTTTTTTCGCGTTCATCGGTAATGGTAAGCCTTACTCCTTTGTTCAGATAAGCCAATTCGCGCAGGCGGGCGGTAAGTATATCATAATGGTAAACCGATTCGGTGAAGATGGTATTATCGGGCAGGAATGTTTGCGATGTGCCTGTTTTATCAGATTCGCCTACTACTTTAACATCATATAGGGGCTTGCCTTTGCTGTATTCCTGCTGGAATATCTTACCCTCGCGTTGAACAACTGTTTTTAAGTGAATGGAGAGTGCATTAACGCAGGATACACCCACGCCATGCAATCCGCCCGATACTTTATAGGTGTCTTTATTGAATTTTCCGCCGGCATGGAGTACGGTCATAACAATTTCCAATGCCGATTTACCTTCCTTTTTCATGATGCCGGTAGGGATACCGCGGCCATCATCTGCTACGGTAATGGAGTTATCCGGATGAATAAATACATTTATGTTTTTGCAATATCCTGCAAGGGCTTCGTCAATGGAATTATCTACCACTTCATACACCAAATGGTGGAGTCCTCTTAACCCCGTATCGCCAATGTACATGGCAGGGCGCAGGCGCACTGCTTCCAATCCTTCTAACACGGTAATGCTTTCCGCACCGTATCCATTTTCTTTTTCAGGCATATCTTTTTTTGTTTCTAATTCAGAATCAATCTCTTGCGTTGTTTTAACTGACATATATGTTTTGGCTTTATCTGTTCATGCGAATTTACACTAAATACCCCATATATCAGGCAAAAAACCATGCATAAACAAGGGTTTAATTATTAACAAAAAAGAACGCCTTTGTTGATAGAAAAACGGCGTAAAATTTTGATAATTGAAAGATATTAAAATGAGGTTTTTTTGAGGGAATGCTAACCGTTGAAAACAAAAAAGCCCCGCCATTTACGGCAGGGCTTTTTATAAGAATTAAATCAGGTTATTTAACCATCATTTTTTGTGTTACAGATTCATTGTCGACTGTAACTTTATAGAAATAAACTCCGGTATTCCATCCATTGCCATTAATGGTCATCTGGTGGGTTCCGCTGCTCATTTTTTGTGAACCAATGGTAGAAACTTTTTCGCCTAACAGGTTAAACACATCAACACTAACTTCACTTTCTTTGGAAAGTGTGATATTAAAGTTGGTGATATTGCTGAATGGGTTAGGATAGTTAGGTGTAATGGAGAATCCTGGTTTGGTTACTACAGGCATTCCGGTAGCCATACCAAGGGTGTCATTATAAATAATGGTGCCAAGGTAATAGTAGTTTACAGCTTCTGAACCGTCACTTGGAACTTGTTGAGGGTAAGTAATGGTTGTAGGAATAGTGTAAGTGGTGCTGGGTCCGCTTCCGCTAACCACTGCAATATCAGAAACACAAGCATAATAATTGATACCTGTATTGGTAAACTGAAATGGGGTTCCTGCGGTGCTTGTAGAAACATCATACGCTTCTCCAAAAAGGTCAGGATTGATGATAGAATCAGGTTGTACTTGAAGAACGTCGTCAGACCAGGTAACGAAGATATGGGTTCCATCGTAGGTTCTGGAAGCTTGAAGCCTGTTTCCGAAAGCTACTGAACTTGCTGTAACATTATCCCAGTCGCTTGATTCTGCAGCGGTAACTACGTGTGTAGGGAAGTTCTGCATAGAATCGATATAACGGGCTGTCCAACCGGTTCCGCTGGTTGCAACATCATAAATATATCCATGTTGTTGTAAGTACCAGCTTAAGGTATAGCCTGAATCAGCCCTTGAATAAGCTGAACTCAAAATAGCAGAGAAGATATGCAGGTTGCCATTCATATCTACGGTCATATCATAATCATTTTCTGCACCTTGTGCATAACTTTGACCGGTAAGGCTAACAACAAATGTGTAGAACAATGGGGTTTTTACCGCACTGTCAGAACTAGCATAGAGATAGGTTGTTAAACTTGGAAGTGTTCCAAAGTTGAAAGGAGGCATCATAGTCCAGGTTGCACCGGCATTGGTTGTTTTGTAAACGATTGGTTGGTCGGATGCATAGTTGTAACCGGCAGAATCAAGGTTAGCAAAAATTACCACATAGCCTGTTTGGCCGTCTTGTGACCAAGCAGTTCCAGGCTGTGCCAATGGTGCTGCGGAAGAGTCCCAGATTAAACCGGCATTGCTTGTCCAGTTTTTAACAGAAGGAACAAGGTGAGGCCAGAATTTTGTTTGTGTCCATACAAAAGAATCAGCTGCGGCATCAAATTGTCCGGTTGTTAAAACAGCTCCGAGCCATCTTGTGTATGCTCCTGCTGTTGTAACATCAAAACCTTCACCAATAACGTGAACTGCACCATTATCGCTGCTGCTCATAAATGATAAATCGCCGGTATTTTGAACCAGCACTCCGGGTGTGCCATTGGCCCAATACATTTCATGCGCGTTTGCATCACCAATAGTTACGCTTCCGTATACTGATTCAACCCATGAATCGCCTGTGGTGGCGCTATTGGTCCATGGTCCGGCCATGGCATCATAAACGTTCATCGGGTTAGTGTTTCCGGTTGGGTTGTATAATGCTCCGTTAGGATAGCGGGATGATTGATTGCAGGAAATAACAACACTGGTGTCCCATGTTGCTCCGTTATTGGTAGAGTAAGCTGCTTCATAAGCTCCTGTTCCGCAGGTGCCTACTTTACTGTTGTCTTCGCGGTGTGTCATTACAATCAAATCACATGCCTGATTGGCTGTGGTGGCTGTTGTTGTAGCGTCGCGAACGCCGTTCACGTTTGCCGAAGAACCTAAAGGTGGCAATGCCGGAGCGGCAGTAATTTTATGCGGATGTTTTGTAGACTGGTTAGCAGATTGACCCGCAGCGGTTTTTTCGGCAGCCATATGTGCTTTAAACCTTTCCTGCGCTATTTTAAAAGGGGAAGCGGTGGCGGTTTTGAGTTTTACAGTAGCACTGCTTTGTGCTTCTGACGCACTCCAAACTCCAACACTTAATAAGAGTAATAAAGTTTTTTTCATGACTTTGATTTTAGAATTGATTTAGGTTAATTGTTATTATGATTTCCAAATATAATTAAAGTTTAACTATACCATGATGTATAGTTCATGCAAAATTAAAAATAAAATGGAATTCGGGCAGTAAGTTCCCTTAAAACATGACCTATTTTAGAAAATACTGGATAAACCGTATAAGGTCCTTTTTATAGACCGGATGGGCATTACCAATAATCTCAACCGCTAAAGCCCCGGTGCAATTACCTATAAATGAAGCTACTTCAGGGTTTACGCCTAAAATAGCGCACAAGGCTGTTACGGAAAGCACTGCATCACCTGCACCTACTGAGTCTTTTACAACCCTGGCAAAGGCAGGGGTACGGTAGAATTTCTTGTTTTCATACCATAAAGAACCATCTCCGCCCAGGGTGATTTGAATCTTTTCGGCTTTGGTAATAGTATGCAGTTTTTTTACCAATGTTTCCAGATTGCCGTAATTATCGCCAAATGGGAGGCGAAGTTCCTTTTCATCAATAGAGATATAATCGGACTTATGGTACTTTGTTATGTAATTATAGCCAAAATTATTACTGTTGGTCTGTGCATTAATAGCAACATATTTGGCTTTATCCTGGATGCATTTAATAATTCCGGGTGTAATAAATCCATGCCCGAAATCGGTAATTACCACCAAATCATACTTCGGAATTTCTTTGTTCAGATATTGCACCACTTCCTTTTCCAGTTCCGCATTAATGTGCTGGTCGTTCATGAAGGTAACCTCGAATAGCTTCACATTCTGGTAGCGGTCAAGGTATCTCCGTTTCACAGGTGTTGGTCCATCATTTCGGGTGAAAAATTTTGAATCAACGCCTTTGGATAATGTTTTATCAATAACACCTGAAGCGGTATTTTCTTTACCAAGACAAGTAACTAATTTTACGCTTCCTGCCAATTGTTCCAAATGATTTGCAATTGCCAAAACACCTCCGGCAAATGTTTCCGAACGCAGGAATATGGTTGATATGGTTGGTGACTTGGAAGATTTCCCAAGCGGGTTGCAATAATGGTATTCATCAATAATGGTGTCGCCAATAACCATTACTTTCAGGTTATTCATCTTTTCAATGTCGGCAACAACACTGTCGAAGGAATATTTCTTTTTGAAATCATCCACAAATTCACGTGTCTTCGGGCTATGCGGGCTAAAGAATGAATTAATTAAATTGGAGGAAGAGAAAGTAGGTTCTTCAGTAATATATATTTCTCCGCCAACTGATTTAATGGCGTTTTCCTCGTCAATTATTCCTTTGGTTAAATCTTTTGAGCGGTCTTTATAATCAGGGCCTTTTACATAATACGTTGGCTTCAGCAATTTAATGGTTTCAACGGCGGTGGGCCATTTATTAAGCGCTACATAATCCACAGCCTCCATAGCTGCAATGGATTCCATTCGGATTTGCTCTGTAAATACAGGCCTTCCGGGCCCTTTATTTACATAATGGTCGGGCGTAATAGTTACTACAACAATATCGGCATGTTTTTTTGCCGCCTGAAAATGCATAATATGCCCGGGGTGAAGCAAATCAAAACAACCGTGGCATTGGGCAACAGTTTTACCTTGTTTTTTCAGTTTAGCAATTTCCTTCGCTAAATCTTCTAATTTTAAAATCTTTTTATGTTTAGCCATAGCCCGATTATTTTTTACCGAGGTATTTGAACCAGTCTTCGGTTGCTTTTTCAATGCTGGCAGGGTCCCAAAGCGGGGCTTCCCTCCAGTAATCAATATTATCCAACATTATTTTTACGCCATCCTCCAAACTTACCAATGGCTTCCAGCCTGTCTTTTGCCGGATTTTTGTGGTGTCTGCAAATGTGCAATCTGGTTCTCCCGGGCGTTTGGGAATATGCACCACTTCCCCGCCGAGTAATTCTACAAGCCTGTTTACACTATATGTATTTCCACTACCTACATTCATAATTTCTCCGGCACAATTAGTATTGGCAGCAGTGGTTACACAAGCATTCACAATATCGGTAACAAATGTAAAATCGCGGGTTTGTTTGCCATCGCCCACAACAGTGTAGGGCTTGCCATTTAATTTTTGTGCCAGGAAAACACCAAACACTGCTCCGTATGTTCCGGATGTGCGGGCACGGGGGCCATACACATTGAAAAAACGCAATGCGGTAATATTCATTCCATAAATATTGTGCCAATGCATGCAATATTGTTCGCCTACATTTTTGGTGAGCGCATAAGGGTATTGAGGGCTGATAGCTTGCGTTTCAGGTGTTGGATATTTATCAGGTATGCCATAGCATGATGAGGATGCAGCATAAATAATCCGAGCTACATTATTATGCCTGCATGATTCCAAAACACAGATAGTTCCATCTACATTGGAGCGGTGGTAAGCCATGGGCTTTTCAATACTTGGAACTATATCCGCCAATGCGGCAAGGTGAAACACACATTGCACATCTTTGAACAAATGCTGTATGGAATTATAATCCGCTATATCCACTTTATGAAATTGCACCTTCGGATTTCCCTTATGGTGTTCAATATTGCGCATAGAGCCGCTGCTCAAGTTATCAAGGATAATAACTTCATGCCCGTCGTTTACTAATCTGTCTACTGTATGGCTGCCTATAAACCCGCAACCGCCTGTTACTATTGTCTTCATTAGCTTTATTTTAAGCGCTCCAAGATACGTTTTCTTTAATTACCTTAGCAGGAATACCCGCCACAGCCACATTGGAAGGGAAGCTTCCCGCTACTACCGCGCCTGCACCTACAATTACATTATCGGCCAACGTGACACCTTTCAACACCATAGCCCGCTGGCCTATCCAGCAATGGTTTCCTATTATTATTTCTTTATTTTCCAGTTCACTTCCCATGTTGCCGCTGGTTCCGAATTTATGTCCATCGTTGTCCCGAAGAATTATTCCTTCGGCAAAAAGGCAATCTTCGCCAATGTCAATTTTTTTGAGGCTCACAATTTCCACTCCGCCATTAATTTTTGTATTGTTACGGATAATAATATGCGCATTAATGGCATAAATAAGAACACCGGGATAAAGCGAAACATTGCCATGAATTTCGAGGGTAGAATTAATCATGAAAATTTTGCAACGGTCTTTTGCGGAATCATAAATGCCACCGTCAAAATAACCGAAATCGATACCTACTTTAAGAGAGCCGTTATTGACAATTATTTTTGAATTCTTCAGGTTCAGCAATGTTTTATGGTGTATCCCGATTTTGGAATCACCAACTAATTGAATTGCTTTTTTGGTTTCTGAAAAACTATTACCCCTGTTATAAATGGATTTTATCCGGTAGAAAATCCTGCTATATATAGCACTAAACAAGCCATAGGATTTTCCGGTTAAATTATCTCTCGATTTGCCCATTAGCGTTTGTGCAAAAAGATTTAATGGTAAAAATTCTGAATTTCTTCAATAACATAACCTACCTGTTCATCGGTTAATTCAGGATAAACAGGAATGCTTAGAATTGTTTCCGCTTGTTTTTCTGTAACAGGGAAATCTCCTTTTTTATATCCTAAGCTTTTTGCTGCTTCCTGATAATGAATAGGCATTGGGTAATGGATTTTACTGTCAACACCCTTTCTTGCCAAATGTTCTTTCAATTCGTTGCGGTCCTCTGTTTGGATAATAAAGGTATGGTAAACGGATTTTTCATATGTTTTATCCTTCGGAACAATCATTGGCAGGTCGCTCAATGCATCATAGTAACGATTAGCAAATTCCCTCCTTCTTTCGGTCCACTGGTTGATGTATTTCATTTTTACATTCAGCAATGCTGCCTGTAAATTATCGAGGCGCGAATTGTAACTCCAGAATTGGCATTCATCACGGTTTTTCAAGCCATGGTTACGAGCTATAGTAAGGTATTTATAAACGGCATCATCATTGGTTGTAATAACACCTCCGTCTCCACCTGCTGCTAAATTTTTCAGGGGGTGCAGACTGAAACAGCCAGTAGTCCCAAAACTGCCAACAGGTTTATTTTTATAGGTTGCGCCGATGGCTTGCGCCGCATCTTCAATAATATGCAGGTTATGTTTTTTTGCAAGGGCGACCAGTTCATCCATAGGCGCAGGGCGGCCCGTTAGGTGCACCGGTATAATGGCTTTAGTTTTTTTCGTTATTGCTTTTTCAACTTTCTCCGGGTCAATATTAAAGTCCTCAAGCACATCAGCGAACACAGGCTTTCCTCCTGCAATAATGACAGAAGATGCCGAAGCAAGAAAAGAATTGGGTGCAGTAATAACCTCATCGCCTTCTTTTAACCCAATTGCTTTCAGTGATAAAAACAATGCATCGGTACCATTTGCAACGCCCAGTGCATATTTCACCCCATGCATTTCTGCAAATGCTTTCTCGAATTTGGTAAGTTCGTCGCCCAAAATAAATTGGCCGCTGTCCAATACGTTTCCAATGGAGGAAAGTATTTCGTCTTTTATTGGTTTGTGCTGTAAGCCGAGGTTTATGTAAGGTACTTGCATAATGTAGTGGTCAGTTGTCAGTAATCAGTGAACTTCTATTTCAGGTCAATTAGTTGCATGAGTTTCACATTAAAATAGCGGGGGTCATCAAAGGAATTCGGAATATGTCCGGCTTCAAATTCTTTTTTCAAATCCGATACAGCATCTTCCAATGTGTGGGTAGCTTCAAAGCCTAATTCCTTTTT
>CAIWVW010000075.1 GCA_903916255.1 uncultured Bacteroidota bacterium | reverse complement strand
CTGGTATGCCGTTACAAATTCTCATCAATTATGTCCAGTCGGATGGCACGTCCCCACTAAATCCGATTGGATAGTATTATCGAATTATTTGGGAGGAGATGAGACATCCGCCAACCATTTGCGTGGGCAAATACTTTGGCCAAATGGAAACAATGACAATTCTTCGGGGTTTAATGCTTTGCCAAGTGGCTGCCGCGATGGAAATGGTGTCTTTGACTACTTTGGAAGAGCTGCTTACTTCTGGTCTTCGACACCTGATGAAAATACTGGTGCATGGTCTGTTATTCTGGGCTTTAAGCTTATACAGAATGATGATAGCAAGGAACATGCCTTTTCAGTGCGATTAATAAAGGATTGATAACTTATGGCATCTTGTGTCGCTAAACCACCATTTCTATTTTTTCAACCTAGGGATATAACTTTACGCTGAATCCGATACCATCTCCTTACTTTTAGTGCTTCGGCAGGAGTTATTTTAATACAATTTAGTTTATGGACATTGAATATTTTGGGACACAAGTAACATCAGAGGATATTGCAGGTGGTTCTTTTTATCTTTCAAATCTGCTCTGTCATCTGAAGCTTTGCCAGGTCAAACCTCTTCTCCTTCAGCCTTGATAATATTTGCTGATAAACAGTATCGCTCATTTTGGGAATCCTTGATAAAATCCACAAGTATTTTCTGTTAGGATGACTGACCACAGCATAGCTATAATCATCTGCCAAATCAATAATCCAGTATTTGGCTCTGAACAGGAAAAAGAACTTCACCTTCAGCTTTGCATTGCCCGAATTCTTCTCAACAAAAGCTTTCCCCTTGATGTAAGACTGCTTTCCATTAATGCTGTCCCTGTTACATCTATTCTCAACAATTAAATAGCCTTTGTCGGTCATTGTATATTCAGCGATGGTGCAATGACAACCTTTCTGGAATATCTGGGGGAATGATGCAATTTCATACCATTTGCCAGCATACTTTTTAACGTCAACATGTGGGACGGTTTGCAATTCAGGAAGTTGAGCCATAGCATTAAATTTAGCTGAAATAATAAAGGAAAGAGCTAATAGATAGGTTTTCATTTCGCGACTTAGGTTATTGGTATCAAAGATGGGTATTAAATACCTATAAAGAGGTATTCTACCCTGTTTGTTACGCTATAATACAATACTGTATTTTACATGTAAACAATTCAGTTATGTTCACGTAATATACTATTGGGATGAAATATTTTAAGGCAGAGATAACATATGAGTTAGCTTCAGGAAAGGATGAAGCGGTGCAATCCGCTCAGATATTATATTGTTGCACTCCTAGTGATTTTCCCAAAAGCGAAGAATTTCGCGAACTGTTTTACAGCTTAGATGGACACGGAAAAAAATATAAAAGTGCTACTTGGAAACAAGTAAGAGAAGAAGATATTCCGTCCGATGCAATACATCTTCTTTAAAGCCCTGGGTCTGGCAGTATAATAGTTAGTGGCAAATTATTTGCAACTAAACCAAATCGCTCCTTCGCTACAGTTCAGATTCATATTCCACCATACCAATATCAGCACAATCGAAACCAATCTGTTTAAGTTCTTTTTCTTGCTCGGATGACAGAGAACCATAAATCAGCGATTTACCTTTAACCAGTCCATATGTGCGAACTGGTGGCTGAGAGGAGTAGGTTTTATGCAGTTGTTCTGCTTCAGACTCTTCCAAGATGAGGTCAACGGTTATACTCTTACCAAATTTCAAATATCCTGGTGTGGTTGGGATGAAGTGAATGGTTAATGCCTTATTGCCAACCCTATTTATGCTGTATAGATACTCCCTTGAAAACTTTCGGTTGCCTTTGCGCAGTATTAATTCTTGTTCAACTTTTTCTTTCAATTCGGGGTTAGCAGTGCAATGCTCCCAAATCACAGCCAACTTTTTACTATCCAGTTCCTTCAAATTCATTTTGCTCTCGGTTATATTTAGCACGTAAATTAATCAAGAATGTGAATTTGTGATTGCTTTAGCTGGGTAAGGTTATAACTTATGATTTATCCTATCTTTGAGTGAGAGAGGCTGACGAATAAGTTCCAGGTAAGTTAGTCTAAAGAACATGCTCAAAGTAAAAAAATAACTTACTAAAATACTTAGATGATTGGCTCTCAATGTATTAGAGATACGGTAGAATCGAGACCCATTTTTATTACATTATGGCCACCGGCAGCGGCTATCTCTAATGCGCGTTTAATATTTTCCTGGCCCTTTACATCCGAAAAGTCGTATTCGCTATTTTCGATATTGTTAGCGAATTCTGTCCTTGTATCAACCACCGTTGGGGTTATTGCTTTTTCACCTTCCAGAAACTGAATAACCTCGGCCAATGTTTCGACGCCAATAACATCTATCTGGTTTACAATGGCAGCTTCGCGGGCGTTTTGTTTTGGCAAAATGAAGCCTTTGAATTTTTCTTTACGGGCTTGTATAGCAATGGGTAAAGCCCCTTTGATGGGCAGAATAGAACCATCGAGCGAAAGCTCGCCCATAATCAGGTATTTTCCTATCTCATCGCTTATTATTTGGTTCGATGCTGCGAGTATTCCAACGGCTATAGATAAATCATAGGATGTTCCTTCTTTCTTGATGTCGGCTGGTGAAAGATTGACTACAATTTTTTGTCGTGGCATTTGAAATCCCGTATGCCGCAAAGCTGCTTCAACCCTTTGCCATGATTCTCTTATGGCGCTGTCAGGCAGGCCCACCATAAAATATTTGATATCTGCATTGCCTCCCCCAAAACCTGTGGTTACCTCCACTGTAATGGTAAGTGCATCAACCCCATAAACTGCGCTTCCGAAAGTTTTTACCAGCATATTAATAAATCACAAACCGGCTCTGTTATGTAATGCCGGGAAGTGTAGCAAATATATACGCAATTTGATTAAAAGGAATCGGGCAGGCAGGTTTGATAATATGTTAAAGGGTTTCCAATACCAGCCGCCAATGGAAAGCACTTCATTTGTTTTTTATATTTGGCGCAAATGCATATTTCCTGAGAATTTACAACGAGAGGTGGTTTCTTATTTTACTGGCAATTGCAACAATCCTTTTGCTGTGTACCCGCTTTAGTTATTGCCACATTCCGTTTGAACGTGATGAGGGCGAGTATGCCTATGCAGGAAGTTTGCTACTTCATGGACATTATCCTTATAAAGATGCCTATAACATGAAGTTTCCGGGCTCTTATTTTATGAATGCCCTGCTTATGAAAACCGGTGGAGAAAGCATTGAAGCCATAAGGATTGGGGTGGCTTTGATCGTGCTGTTAACGGCCTTACTGGCAGGTTGTATAGCTTATCTTTTCGCAAAAAGCATAAATGCAGCTGCATTAACAGTAACGGTATTTCTTTTACTTACCAATACCATGGGTGGCGAAGGCCTGATTGCCAATGCCGAGCACTTTGTAAACCTTTTTGCGGTTTCGGGAATTTTATTGCTGCTAATTTTTATAAGGCGGATAAATAACCCGGTTTTGTTATTTGTTGCTGGTATTTTGCTTGGCCTTGCTGTTATTATGAAACAATATGGGTACGCCTTTTGTGTATTTGGGGTAGTCCTGTTGATTGAAGAGTATTTGCGCAAATCGGTTTATACAACTATAAAAATGGTTACAGTGTTTGGCGCTGGGTGTTTGTTTCCGGTAGTATTGCTTTGCCTTTGGATTGTGCGAAACGGGCTCTGGCAGAAATTCTGGTTTCTCACTTTTAAGTATGCCTATGCATATATCGGATTGGGCCGCGGCAATGTGGGCAAAAGTTTGATGGCGATAGTTGATAGTGCTACACCAGCCTGCTTACTGGTAGTTATTGCCTTAATTATTACGCTTTTTTGCTTAGGGCAAAAGGACGCACGGGTTTTAATTGTTTGGGTTATCTTTTCCATTATTGCGTTTAGCACCGGCTTGTATTTACGTATCCATTACTTTATTCTGGCCTATCCTGCGTTAGCGGTGGTATGCGGTTATGCCTATCAACAGGCGTCGCGAAAAGCGGGGGTTAATTTGGCAGGTGTTACCGTTTCGGCTTTGTTGGTGCTGTTTTTTGTGTTGGACCGGGAGGAGCAGTTTCCTGCCAACCCGAGCATGGTTTTTAACCGGCATTATCCATGGGGAATGTTCGCTGATATGCCGAAGATAGCGGAGCGGGTAAATCAGCTTATTCCTGCCGGTGATAAACTTAGTTTTTTTGGTAACGAGCCTGAGGTTTTTTTTTACTCACACCGGATTGCGGCATCCGGGTATGTGTACAATTACTCCTTTTTCGAAGAACAACCGTTTGCCTATAAAATGATGGATGAATTTATTGCAGAAGCCGAAGCAAATCCATCCCCACTTTTTGTTTATTATACCGGCTCACTAGACCAGAGTGGGCCTGCATATGACCGGTTTGAAAAGTGGTGGAAAAAATATTCTCAAAATTACTATTTGAAGGACGTTTATCTGGCCAATAGTGTTGACAGCGGACAATTTTTAAGTGCGCAAATGGTTAAAACTGCCAGCACTTTAGATGGAAATTCTATAAGGGCAGAGTTTTGGATGCGCAAAAAATGAGCGTATCTGCCGGATACGGGGAACTGTTTCAATAAATCACAAACCGGTTTGTATATAATGACTGACCATTACCGGTAATGCGCAACACATATAAACCCGCATTTTGATTGAAGGGAATTTGCTGAACAGGTTGATTTAAAGGGGTGTTTAAAATGAGCCGGCCGCTAAGGTCGTAAATTTCAATGCTGCCGTTTTGAGGGATTTCACGGGTTTTTACTTCTATACTTTGCGTGGAAGCAATAACAGTGTAGCTGTTTTCGTTTAATGAAACAATACCGGTGCTACAGGTGGTGGTAAAGCTAAAAAGCGGATTGATAACCTGTCCCTGTTCCAATCCGTTTTTCATGTTTGATAATACATGGTATGTTGTGCATGGGAAAAGTGAGTCTATTGTGAGCTGGAAATAACCAGAATCGTTTGCCGGGGCTCTGAAGGTAAGTGTGCTGTCGTATATATTGTTACCGGCGGCCAGTTGTAGCTGGATTTGTGCTTTTATGACCCCGGTATCATTGGCTATATAGGAAATAAAGATTTGAACGGAATCGGGGCCTGCACTATCTGCGTAGCTATTAATTACCGGGGGGTAGCCTTGCGCTAAACCTTTAAGGCAAAAAAACGTAGAAAGCAGAATGATAAAGTAGAGGTGTTTTTTCATTCGTGATATTTAAACCGAATGTAAGGGATTTTGAAAAATTAACGGTATAAAATTGTTTACAACCAAAGAATTGGGGAAATTTATAGGATATTCAATTTTGCATGAAAAAGCGGATACAATCATCGAACGAAGAAATAGCTAATTACCTGACCCATGGTTTGGGGATAGTTTTTAGCCTTGTTGCCGTGCCTATGCTGATATTGTATGCATGGCATGCGGCCAATGTGGCGATGATATGGGGTGTGTCGATTTTCGGATTTGGTATGCTGATGGTGTATTGTTCTTCTACATTTTATCACCGGGCGCGCAATGCTGAAACAAAAAGGCTTTTGCAGATTTGGGACCACATCAGTATTTTTTTAATGATAGCCGGTAGCTATACGCCGTTGGTTATAAAGTATACCGATTTTAAAACCTCGGTTATATTTCTGAGTATTATGTGGACCGTTGTGGCAATTGGAAGTTTGATGAAAATATTTTTTACCGGCAAGTACAACATCCTATCGGTAATTATTTACCTGATAATGGGATGGATGGCCTTGTTTATTATCAAGCCTATTGTAAGCAACATGCCGCCTCATGTGCTTTATTTAATAATAACTGCGGGGCTGGCATATACTTTGGGTGTGGTATTTTATTTGTGGCATAAGTTGCAATATCATCATGCCATATGGCATGTTTTTGTGCTTACCGGTACCGTAGCCCATTTCTTTGCTGTCTATAATAGTATCCCTATTAACATTAATTTATAGAATGGGGGGCTTGCATTTTTTCAGGCGAAACATATCTTCGCACTTTCAGTAAAACCACGGCATCAGATTTTGAAGAGGCAACAACATAAAAATAACATAACAGGTAACCGGTTTTTCGGGTTGCTTTTAATTATGCTTTTGTCGGGATTTTTCCTTTCGGCGGCGCCTAATGATGGCAAGGCAGGGAGCAGCCCTTCAACTGATGAAGATGATGTTGCCTGCGCCAATGCTGATTTTGTTACGCAGATGACTGCCCAGCAAATTGAGGCTTATTACACCAGAAGGCACCACACTGACGGATTTAATGGTGCGGTATTGATTGCCAAAGATGGCAAACCTCTTTACTCAGGCGCATTTGGATATGCGAATGTTTATAATAACGATACGCTTTCAACGCAAACAGCTTTTCAGCTTGCCTCGGTAACCAAAACGTTTACTTCGGTAGGTGTTTTGCAACTGGTAGAGAAAGGGTTGATATCAGTGGATGATTCGATTCAGAAATTTTTCCCTGAGTTTCCTTATCACGGAATAACTGTTAAGCTTTTACTGAGCCACCGGTCGGGTTTGCCAGATTATATTTACTGGGACCAGCGTTTTATTGGCGAGGGAGTACAATATCTGAGTAACCAGGATGTACTTGATTTATTTGTTGCCAAGCACCCGGCGGTACGTGCAAGGCCTGATAAGCTCTTTATTTATTGCAACAGCAATTATGCCCTGCTTGCGCTTATAATTGAGAAGGTTAGTGGTGTTAGTTACAAGCAATACATGCAGGATAATATTTTCAATCCGATAGGGATGAACAATACATACGTTTGCAGCCTTAGGGACAGTGCGTATGACCATTGCGGGGCTACGTGTTATGAAGGCAGAAGATGGAAGGAATGGAAAACCAGTTTCTCGGATGGTGTAGTAGGAGATAAAGGTATTTATAGTTCGGTTGAGGATATGCTGAAGTGGGATAATGCTTTGAAAGAAGGGAAGATTATTTCGCCTGCTATGCTTGAAGAGGCTTATAAGCCGCACAACGTTGACCGGTATTCGTTTGCTAAAGACAGAAGAAGAAATTACGGTTACGGCTGGAGAATGATTAAGCAAACCGATGGCAGCTATGTTATTTATCATAACGGTAACTGGCATGGTTGTAACAACGTTTTCTGCCGTAATTTAAAAGAAGGCTATACTGTTATTGTTTTGGGCAATAAGGAGAACGGAGCTAACTACCTAACCCAACCTGTTTGGGATATTATTGCCAGAGTGAAGAATGACCAGCAGAATATGGCGGCTTCTTCGGCTACGCCAAGTGGGCAACAGGTGCCGGATGGGGAGCAGTAAATACAAATACAATTTTACCGCAAAGACGCTAAGAGCGCAAAGAAGAGCGCAAAAGGAATTCGTTGCTATCATTAAGTTCGAATCCCGTTTAATAATTGATAAATGCTTGCTATGAATGCTTCACCATTTTCAGTACCTCCTCAATAATTACATGAAAATCTTCCGGGTGATTGCCTTTTTTAGGAAGGGCGTGTTTGCCTAGTCTTACTACTACTAAGTTATATTCAGGTATAGTAATGATGTATTGGCCCAGGATGCCGCGTTGGGCAAATACTTTGGTGCCATGGGTGTCATCCAACCAGAAGGAGTAGCCATAATAGGGAACCAGGGCACCGATGGTTGCCATTTTTACAAAAGAGGAGTCAATAATTTGAGTTCCGTTCCAGTTGCCCTGGTGCAGCATCATTTTACCAAAGCGGGCAAAGTCGCGGGCATCGGTGTTAAAGCAGCAATAGCAGAGTTCAGTGCCTTGTGCATCGGTGTGCCATTGGGCGTTGTGTTCGGCCTGCAGGGGTTTCCAAAGCCATTCCGCAGCTAAATCTGCCAGCGATTTACCGGTGGCCTTCATAATGCACATACCCAGTAATTCGGTATTGCCGCTTTGGTAGTTGTATACTTTGCCGGGTTGGTCAACAATAGGTAAGGTTAGCATAAGTTCGCTTACGTGGTTTCCGTAGTAGGCTTTGGCTGTAATAGCGAAAGGGTTTTTGTATGCTTCTTCCCATTCCAAACCTGAGCTCATGGTGCTGAGGTGCCATAATTCAAGTTCGTCGGCATGAGCGCCTTTTAGTTCGGGCAAGAGTGTTTTTACTTTCTGGTGCCAGTCTTTTAAGATTCCTTTTTGAATGGCTATCTGGGCCAGCATGGTGGTTATGCTTTTAGCCATAGAGAATGAATTGGAGAGGGAGCTATCGGTATAGTTATCCCAATAGTGTTCGCTGAGTATACTGTCGTTTTGAATTACCAGGAATGCAACGCTTTGAGTTTTTGCAAGTACTTCCTGTAGGTGAGCAGGCAATTCAATTTTGTTATAAGCCGGAGATATGGGCCATGGCCATGATGTTGCGGGGGCTTCCACTTTGTGTGAATCGAAGTATTTGAGGTCATCAATAGTAGCCGAGTTGTTGCCATGCAGATAACATGCCCAAAGGCCTTTGGCGAGATAACCATTGCCGGTTAATTCGGCTATAGCAACAACCAATGCTAATGCGATAGCTATGCCGGCAATTATTTTCAATAATTTTTTCATGAGATAGATTTGATAGTTACCAAATGTAATTAAAAAGTGGTACCCGTCGTTTTATTGAAGTATAAAAGATGAAAAACTTATGGAGTATATGTATTGCGACAAAGTTGTTTTAGATGGGCATAACTTTGCACAAGTAAACTTAACGGACAGCCTCCGCCATGGGATTTTGGTTTATTTTTCAGCCGTGAAAAAATTGTGGCTTTTATTGGTATTGATATTAGCGGTAACAACAACGGCG